>JAFRVX010000153.1 GCA_017438305.1 Lachnospiraceae bacterium
ATGCGCGAGTAGTAGAGTGGTACTACGCCTCCTTGCCAAGGAGGAGTTCGCGGGTTCGATCCCCGTCTCGCGCTCTTTTCTTTAACAAAAGAAAAACAATTTCATATCTTCTTTATGTGCGCGAGTAGTAGAGTGGTACTACGCCTCCTTGCCAAGGAGGAGTTCGCGGGTTCGATCCCCGTCTCGCGCTCTTAGTTTGCAAAAAGGGCGGGGGACCTTTCGTTTTTCACGAAGGCCCCTCGCGCAATACCGGTGCCCACCGGGCACCGTGCGGCGTCTCGCGCTCTTTTTTCTCCCGGTGTTGATTGTTTTTTTGTGTTTGTTTCCTTTTACGTTTCTCCCTGTGTTCGTTTCTTTCTCCGTATGTTTTTCTTCATTTGCTTTTTTTTGTTTTTTCTCATGACACCTATGATTTCGACTAATAGCTTTTTACGAGCGGGGCGATTTCGGCTTGTGGACAGAGCAAGTTCGGCCTGTGAGCATGGCAGTTCTGGCTTGCTGGCATGAAAATATCGGCTTTTAAACAGGACAATTCCCCCTGAATCCATGACGTACCTTTACAAAAGGTTTTCCTTATGATATAAACAAATCAGCAATATTATATTATCAGGAGGAAACTTAAATGGCAGTTGTAAAAATGAATTTCCTGTCCCAGGCTCTCGGAATGCAGACGAATGTGACGATCTGTGTTCCTTCCTTCAGCTTTGCGGATATCATGAATGGCCGTCAGGACGTTTATGTGCCCGGCATGAAGTACCAGGTGCTTTGGCTTCTGCACGGCGGCAGCGGTGACGACAGCGATTATGTGAACGTCTCCAACATCGTCCGTTACGCGGATGACAATAAGATCGCCGTAGTCATGCCGGCCGATTACAACGCAGGTTATGCGGACCAGGAAGGCGAAGGCCTGATGGGCGGCGCGAAGTATTATTCCTTCGTCGTTGATGAACTTCCCAAGATGCTCCGGGCGCTGTTCCCCTTCTCTGATAAGAGAGAAGACAACTTCATCGCCGGCCTTTCCATGGGCGGCTTCGGCACGTTCAAATGCGCGATGCTGAATCCCGACAAGTATGCGGCGGCCATGTGCATGAGCGGCGCCGGTTCCGATCCGGCCACCACCGACGGCCCCTTTAAGGTTGAACCCGGCAGCCCGCTGGATTCCTGGGGCGCGGCAAAGAAGAATGTCGAGGAAGGCAAGCCCCTTCCCAAGATGTTCCTGACCGTCGGCGACAAGGACTTCACGATGGAAGGTATGAGAAAGACCAGGACCTATCTGGAAGGCCTGGGCTATGACGTGCTCTATGAAGAAGTACCCGGCTACGGCCATGAGTGGGATTTCTGGGATCTGACCCTGAGAAAAGCTCTGAAAGAATGGCTCCCCATCCGCCACAGCGTGATCTATCCCGGCGAAGAGTAATTATACTAGCGGAGACTAAGCCACTGCCGAGAATAATTCGACGAAGTATAATGCCAGAATTGAGACCGGTGGAAATCCAAAAAAAGACTGCTGTACGAGAGGGTTTACCCCCTGCCGCACAGCAGTCTATTTCTTTTAAAGGCTGCTTAACGCAAATGCAGATCTTTTTCGATTCAGCTTTCGATTCAGCCTTTCTCAGCCTTTTTCAGCCTTGGCTTCTTCCTGTTTCTTCTCGTCCTGTTTTTTCTTGTCTCTCTGGAAATATTTATCCAGCTCTTCCTTCATCTTATCCGGCATGCCGGTCTCCACCGGCAGGGTGATGCTGTTTGCCGTCCGTGAAACGAACGCGGCAGAGAAGCGGCCCATTTCTTCCAGCCGCTTTGCGGAAAGGATCACGGGCAGATCATTTCTGGTGTGGATCTCTCCGGTTCTGGTGCCGCGGGAGAGGCCGATGGCCGGAATTCCCTTGTCACAGAAGGGGGCGGAGTCGCTGGAATGAACGCCCTGGCGCATTTCCGCAGACCAGCCGACTTCCTTGCAGTACTGTTCGACATAGGTCTTCAGTTCATCGCTTCCGGTAATGAAGATCTGGTTGGGACCTAAGATGGTGCCGTTCATGTCGAAGTTGAAGCAGAAACGGATCTCCTTTAAAAGCTCTTCATGCTGATCAACATAGGCATGGCTTCCGTAAAGGCCCTGCTCCTCACTGCCGCACCAGATGAAGCGGAGGGTCCTTCTGGCAGGATTCTTAAGGAAATGCTTATACAGATGCAGCAGGTTTACGGAACCCGTGGCGTTATCCCAGGCGCCGGTGCCGAAAAGCACGCTGTCATAATGAGCGGTCAGGACGATGGATTCCTCGGGGACGTCAGTCCCGGGAACGACAGCCAGAACGTCGTGGGAGACAGCGGTATACTCCCGCATTTTAAGGCTTACCCGCAGCGTTTCGGCTTCTTCCCCGACCAGCTTTGTAGCGTCCGAAGCCCGGATGATAAAGCCGGGCACTTTGCCCAGCTCCAGGAAGGTTTCCCGGAGAGGCCGGCTCATCAGATCAGAAGTCTCTTTAGTCTCATAATATTTTCCGCTGATGGTGATAAAGGCTGCCGGCTTCTTCTCGCAGATCAGCTTGTAGACATCATAACTCAGGGCATTTACCAGAACGATTGTATCGGAAAGATCTTTATATCCGATGTAATCAGAGGCTTCGCCCCTTTCCAGGTAGAGCAGCTTGTATTCTCCCTCAATATCGCCGGTCCTGCCGTAGGGAACGGCTTCGATCTTTTCCTGCCAGGGGGAAGCGACCTCCATTGAGCACTCCAGCGTCTCATAAGCCGGTATCTCAAAGGGCATCAGTTCAAAGCTTCCGCCGATGGCTTCAATTTCATCGGTAATGATCTTTGCAGCCTTTTCTTCCTCGGGCGTACCGCCGTACCGGACAAAACTGAGCGCCTTTACCAGCGCAAGCTGTTTTTCACCAAAATGTTCCATAAAAACCTCCTTATTCCGGTGCATGCAGGCAACAGGCCATTTTTTCAGCTTGCCGTGTAATGATCGGCAGAGTTTCACAACAAAGAAAAAGCTTGGCCTGCTTCCTGAATATATGCCAAGTATACCATGGCATTGAAGATTATACAATGCAGGCTTTCAAAAAGGCTTATTCGGCAGGGTTCAGGAAGGTTTTTGTTAAGACTTGAAAAAAGGCTTTTCTACACTCATTCGATAACGCTCTTTCTGTCTGTTTATCTTTCCGTGGCAGAGTCCCCGGTTATGAGCGTAAAATGCATACAAGGTCGTGAGTATTCCAGGCATTTTGAGTTCCATGAATGTTGCAGCAACTTCAGAGATGGAAAAACCCCGACCTGGGCATGGAAAAGGCGTGTAAGGTCGGAGAATTCAAAGGTCGGGAAAAATCAAACGGACTCATCTTTCTGAGTCAGAAAATTTCCGACTAAGAAAAGAGAAAAGCAGGTCAAGTCGGAAGTTTCTCATGATAAGCCCCTGATCATCATACAAAAACCCCGACTTGCTCGGCATAATTCGTGAAAAGGTCGGGAGTCGCTGTTGAAAAGCTTATGCGGCCCAAAAAAAGGATGACAGGATTTATATCTGGATCGGTAGAGTCCTCGTTTTCCGGTATCTATCGGCAGAGTCCCGGTATGTATCGATACAAGTCTTGATATGTATCGGCAAAGTTCTGATAGGACTTTATTTAACAAAGGGAATCTGCTATAATAAGTTCGTGATAATGATCAAGCTCATGATAAAGAGCAGGGTCATGAATTGAAACACTTCTCTGGATCAAGCCATGCAAAAAAGGCGATACAATATTACCGCAAAGCTCTGCTGCTTTATTCCGAGGCTTTGACACTTATACTACGAGGGTATTTATGGGCAGACCTAAATTTTCTCTGAATGTACTGATTTTTATCATCATGCTGTTTTCGGCAGCTTTTCTGTTTGTCAGCGTGTACCTGTATGATTTTGCCGACAGGTCAGCTGTTAATGAGATCTATCCGCTGGGAGATACGGGGCTCTATATCCGATATGCCACCCACATCGACAGCGGTCTGTATGATGGGGATGAAACCTGGGCCCAGTGTCTGTCCCGGGGCATGTACGGCTACAACCAGGGCGCCTGGACCGATGGAGATACCTTGTATGTCAATGAATACCATACGACTAAGTATGGATTCATGACCTGTGATCTGATGAAGATCGATCTGCATACTTTTGAGAAAAAGATGATCGAGAAGGATACGATCCTTTTGGGCGAGAGTGCAGGAAAAAAGCTTCTTCTGGCGAAGGGCACCGGCATGCCGAACTGGTTTTCCGGCACCAACTGCCTGTATCCTTTATATATGCTTGCCTCTGAGAATACGGAGACATTGAAAAAGGGACCGGAGGTCATTTATTTCGATCCTGCAACGGAAACGAAAACTTCCGAAGGCTGTGACAAAGATATTTTTCTGGACGAACGGCAGGCTTATTATCTGGGACAGTGAACTGTATCCAAGGGGGCGGACGGAAATCGCAGAGCCGGAAAGCAGTTTTATATCCGGGCGCGAACGGAAACCGGACAATTGGATCGGAGACAGCGATGTCGGAAAAAGCCGGCATAAAAACCTTAAATCAGAACGAGTAAGGCTGATGACATAATTTTGGAAAAATAGGCTGAAAGCTTAAAACCTGAAAAAATGCCAATGGCTTGAAATGAAGAAGATAGAACTGAAAGTATATCAGTATGAAGAACACATTTAATGCGAAATCAATAACAGAACGGTTTAAAAAACTCAGCGGGGCGGGGCTTGCAGCGTCAGTCTTTCAGGTGACAGCCCTTCTTTACGGCTTGTACATCCTGGCGATTCCCGGATATTACAGGGTCATCACGTTCAGGAATATCTTATCTTTTCTGGCGGATCTCAGTCTTGCGGCGCTGCCCAGGGCGGCAGCGGCAGGAGCTTCCTTCATCTATCGGATCACAGAGAATGAAGTCATCGTTTTCTTTGTCCTGCTGGCTCTGGCGCTGATCTGGGGGATGATCGTAAAGAGGCTGGAAAGACCGGACAGAGGAAAAAAGAGAGGCTTCCTTATAGGATACGCAGTGTTGGTTTTTGCCGACCTTGTCGTAAGGATCCTGCCCCTTTCCGTAAATCAGTATCCGGGTATCGGATTTCAGATCGCGGGAGCTGTGATCAGGCTGTTCTGTCTGGGACTGGTCCTGTGGGAACTCCGGAAAAGACAGAGACAGCAGCCATAAGCGCATTTGCGAATGCTTCCGTAACCACTTACGGATCAGAATAGAAGAACCAGGTGCTTGCAGGATCAACAAGGAGAGAAGAGTATGAAACTTGCGTTTATCGGAGCGGGAAAGATCGTCACAGAAGCGCTGTATGCCACGGAGCCGGTGAAAGGGCTGGAGAAAACGGCCATTTTTGAGCTCCCGGAATATGCCGAAAGGGCTTATGCCTTCCAGAAACAGTACGGCATTAAAGAGGTCTATACGGATTATGATGAGCTTCTCGAAAAGTGTGAGGCGGATACCGTCTATATCGGGCTCATCAACAGCGCTCATTATGAGTATTCGAAGAAGGCGCTGCTGGCCGGGAAGAACGTGATCCTGGAGAAGCCCTTCACCCTCTTTTATGATCAGGCGGAGGAGCTGGCCGAACTGGCGGAGAAAAACGGGGTATTCATTGTCGAGGCCATTACGGTGCTTCATAACGATGTCTTCGACGTCATGAAAAAGAATCTTGAGAAGCTGGGACCCGTAAGGCTGATGATGGGCAATTATTCCCAGTATTCCAGCCGTTATGACAAATATCTGAATCACGATCCCGAGCCGGTTTTCGACCTTAAGTATTACGGCGGATCTCTGGGGGATATCGACGTTTACTGCATCCATTACGCGGCAGGCCTTTTCGGAAGGCCCGAAAAGGTGCAGTATTTCCCCAACAAGGGTTACAACGGGGCAGATACCTCCGGGATGGCGATGCTCCTTTATGACGGCTTTTCTTGCGTCCTGGCCGGTGCCAAGGATTCCGACGGGCCATGCTTTATTGCTGTTCAGGGAGAGACGGGCCATTTCCAGATGATCGGCAAACCGAACCTGGCGGATAATCTGACGACGGTCTATGTGGAGCCCGGCTGCACGGAGACGGTTCTGGACGCCGCCGGCGCAAAGGTGCGGAAAAGCGTTACGGAGACCTACAAATCTCCGGAGCGGTATCACCGTATGACGCAGGAATTTGAGGATTTCTGCCGGATCATGGATGAGAAAGACGAGCAAGCCGCAAAAACGTTGCTTCAGGAAACGCTGGACGTGGTATGGATCCTGGAAGAAGCCCGTAAGAGCGCCGGGATCGTGTTTGAGCGGTAAGACAGCAAATCAGAAATCTCTATTATAATAAATGAAAGGCCCCGGGAAGCTGAAAAGCTTCCCGGGGCCACACTTTTGGTGCATCCTCTTATTTTCGTGGTACTTTCCGACTTTGGAAAGCTTCCTGGGGCCACGACTTTGAAGCATCCTCTTGTTTTCGTGGTACTTTCCGGCTTTGAAAAGCTTCCCGGGCCACGACTTTGAAGCATCCTCTTCATTTTCGTGGTACTTTCCGGCTTTGGAAAGCTTCCCGGGGCCACGATTATGATACATTCCTTTTATTTTCGTG
This sequence comes from Lachnospiraceae bacterium, assembly GCA_017438305.1. Lineage (GTDB taxonomy): Bacteria > Bacillota > Clostridia > Lachnospirales > Lachnospiraceae > UBA1267. Next base: position 6,583 of record JAFRVX010000153.1, read on the forward strand.
GTACTTTCCGGCTTTGGAAAGCCTCCATCCTTACCACTCCTCCGGATCCACGCCTGCCTCTCTGGCATAGTCAAGGAGGGCGGGTAGATCAAAGACGCATTCCGCTGCGGCATCGCCTTCCGCCATGATTCGAAGGACCTCATCGGATTCATATTCCGCGCTGAGGTAATAGCCGGCCCGGTGGACGTTATTGGCCTTGTAATATCCGTTAAAGGATGGAAGGTCCAGCTTCCGGATCAGTTCATCCAGGCCTTTCATATAGCTTTCCGGTATCGTTTCATGGAAATCCATAATGATATAAGATTCACCGGAGATCCTGAAGTCCATGGAATAGGCTCCGTCGTCTTCTTCGATCTCCCAGGAATAGCTTCCGGTTGGCCAGGAATCATCAAGACCATAGGACGATGGACCGTCTTTTTTGAAAGTCAGGGAGAATTCTTCGATCTCATGGGAAGAAATGGTCTTTGGCAGATCTTCCGAAAGATCCCGGATCTGCTTCTCTTTTTCCAGCTGGTCTTCCCGGACGAATCGGTAATGATGCCCATCGGCGTCCAGGATCATTTCTTCAGCGGTAAGGTATCCGTCCTGATTGACCGTGATAGCAGACATGTCGCCGAAGCCTTCCTTCTTTTCACTGTCTATGGTCACGGTCCCGTAATCGGACTTCACGGCGGTATACTTGTAGGTTTCGCTGCTGTATCCCGTATCGATCTTCAATTTGTTTCCCTTGAATTCGAGGCGGGTACTGCCGTTTACGTCGACCCAGACGCCCTGGTATTCCTTCGGGCTTTTGTCTCTGACAAACAGGGAACAACCGGTTCCGATAATGGCCAGTACAGCGAGACCGCCGGCAAGGCCCAGTTTTTTCATATACTTTTTCATTACAGATCCTTTCTCAAGGGAAAAACCCGGAAAACGATACTGTCGATACGATCATCTCTCGTGAAATCCGTTTACGGAATAATTGGACACCTTCTTCAGCTTCTGCAATCAGGAGACCTGTTTCAAGAATGACAGGCACTTTCTTCAGCGTGATGCTGTCAGAAAACCATATCCCAATGACAAGCGTCTTCTTCAGGCCTTTACCGTCAGAAATTCATCTTCGGGATCAGCGGCACGTACTTCAGGGCCTTGTGGCAGGCGGCGAGTTCGCGGTCGAAATCGACTTTGACTTCACACTTCTCATCAAAGATCATGGTAGCGCCGGCGCCTTCCTTCCATTCGGGCCATTCCACCGGCAGATATTCGTTGTTGGGATTTCCGTAACGGGCGAAGTTGACCCAGGCCTGGCTCATCTGGTCCTGCAGCAGCGCGGAGATCTCGCCCTTGTTGCAGACCGCTACCTTATCGATATTGCGGAAAGCGAAGGGGATCTCTGAGCAGTGCCAGGCGGATTTTCCGCCGTCATAGGGGAATTCCCAGGCAAATACGTAGTTGTAGGTCGGAGCGCAGCCTTCCTTGACCCGAAGATCCATGTACTGAAGCGTAGAGGGGCGGTAGCCGTCATCTACGAATACAGCATCGATCAGGTTCTTGTTGGGCCAGGCCTTTTTAAAGAGGGCGATGAGCTCATCGGCGCCGCCGTCCGGGAAGGCTGCACGGACATAATCCGCCTGCTCTTCTTCGGAAAGCTCCCACTTGCCGCCGGGAGACATAAAGCCCATCTCATTGATGTTGGAGCCCAGCATCATCGGGATCGTCTTGCCGTTCTCGGTAAAGCCGTCCTTTAAGGCGTGGCCTACGAACCAGTCGTTCACGATGGGACCCCAGCCCATGCCGCCGATGCCTTCTTTGGCCAGTTCGCTGATATACTGCATCAGGGTTTCAACAGGCAGGTTCACCAGGTCCTCAAATTTGTCGGTGCCGGCTTTCTTGAAAAGCCCGGCCAGGATCTTTTCGGAGAAAGCCTTGTCTACGGTTCTTTCTTCCGCGGAACGCAGGCCGGATTCCACGATGACCTTATGGAAAAGGCCGTCAGCCGCCGGGATCTGCATTAGTGTGGATACTTTTCCGCCGCCGCCTGACTGTCCGAAGATGGTCACATTTCCGGGATCGCCGCCAAAGCCTTCGATATTGTCATGGATCCACTGAAGAGCGGCTACCAGGTCTGCCATGCCGCAGTTTCCGGAGTTTTTGTATTCCTCGCCGTAGTCGGAAACATCCAGGAAGCCCAGGACGTTCAGCCGGTGGTTGATGGAAACGAATACGATATCGCCGAATTCCGACAGGTTGGCGCCGTCGTAAGCCAGCATTTCAATGGCGGAACCGGAGGCAAAGCCGCCGCCGTGCATCCAAACCATGACCGGTTTTTTAGCCGATCTGTCAATGGACTGGGTCCAGATGTTTAAGTTCAGGCAGTCTTCAGACTTGGGCCAGAAGCGATGCGGCACCAGCAGATCGCCGTTCGGCGAATCCGGTGAAGCCGGATAGGTGATGTAACCGTAGGAAAGGGCATCCTTTACCCCTTCCCAGGGCTCAACCGGCGTGGGCTGCTGCCAGCGTTTGCATTCCGCGTATTTAACCCCATAGAAGTTATAGGTGGTGCCCAGCTTGAAGCCGCGGAGTTTTCCCTGTTTTGTTTCAACAACAGGTTCTGTGGTGGTACAGATAAATTCTTTTGCCATAAAGACTCTCCTTTTGATGATTCCGGCAGAACTTACTGCCATGTTTAAAACGACCTGATCGATTATAAAATAATCTTTTCTTTATTATCCATGAAAATCAGGCGTAAATCAATGACATTTCAAAGGAATAATCAAGTTTCAGAGGAATAATCAGAACCCATGAACGGCCTGGACAACCAGGGGGTGCTGGATATCCGGGAAGTATTGAAAGAACTCCGGGAGAAGGGAAAGACAATCATTCTGGCATCCCACAGCCGGGAGGATATTTCGGAACTGTGCGATACGGTAACGGAACTGGATCACGGAAAGGTCATCCGTGAGATGTAAACAGGAAGATGACCGGGTCGGAAAGACCGCTGCATGCAATCTGCTGCAGCGGTCTTTTGCTGGCTGCGGCTGCAGCCGGATCGGAATAATGCTATGCGCTGATCACCGAATGATCGAAAAATACTATGGGAATCCCTGACGGTTTATGGTATGATGGTGGGAGTGCGAAGCACGGAACCATCCGGAATCTGCTTTTGGCGGCTATATCATATGTTACTGAAAAAAGAAGGAAGTGAACCGGCCGGGACTGCGGCCGGATAAAGATCAAGGAGGGAAGTCCATCTGATGAAAAAAACATTGTTTAATGATTCCTGGCGGTATTTTACCGGCATTACCGGGCCCTTTGATCTGGGGGCAAAGCCGGCGGAGAAACCGGTGACGCTGCCCTTTGACCCCATGATCTTTGAAAAGCGGGATCCTGAGGAAAAGAGCGGGGGCGCCGCAGGCTTTTATCCGGCAAAAACCTATACCTTTGTCAAGGATTTTGAGCTTCCGGAAGAAGGCGCGGAAACCCGTTATATCCTGGAATTTGAAGGCGTCATGAGTGAAGCCCTGGTATACGTGAACAATGAATACGCGGGCGGCAATCATCATGGCTACAGTCAGTTTTTCTGCGATATTACCAGCGATGTGAAAGAAGGGAAGACCAATACGGTAAAGGTCATTTCCCAGCATGAATCCCTGCGGTCCCGCTGGTATTCCGGCGCCGGTATCTATCGGGACGTTTATCTGCATACCGGCGGTCCGGTCTATATTCCGCCGGAAGGTGTAAAGATCACCACGGAAGCGGTCTATGATGCCTATGCTGTCATACGGGCTGATGTGGAGATCAGAAATACCCGCGGCAGAGATGTGCAGGTGAAGCTGGCCGTTGCCGCAGTTTCGGAAGGCAGAGGCGGAAATGCGGAAACCTCCCACCTTGTGACCGTGGAAGCCATGAAGACAGCTTCCGCCCGGGTGCGCTTTGCCGTTAAGGATCCGGATCTCTGGTCGCCGGATTCGCCCGTCCTGTATACGCTGAAAACCTCCCTGTATGAAGGCGACAGGCTGCTGGATGAGGCGGAAGATGAATTCGGTATCCGTTCCCTGAGTCTGGACCCCGTTAGCGGCCTTAAGATCAACGGAGTTGAGACAAAGCTTCGGGGCGGCTGCATCCATCACGACAACGGCCTTATAGGAGCGGTCTCCCTGTATGATGCGGAAGTCTTCCGGATGAAGAACATGAAAGCTGCCGGATTTAACGCTATCCGTTCCGCCCATCATCCGGCCGGGAAGGCGCTTCTTAAAGCCTGTGACCATGTGGGCATCCTGGTCATGGATGAGCTTTCCGATATGTGGACTTATCAGAAAAATGAAAACGATTTCGCGCTGCTGTTCAACGATGAAATGGAAAAGGAAGCAGACCGGATGGTTTCCAAGGACTATAATCATCCTTCCGTGATCCTTTACTCCACCGGCAACGAGATCCCGGAGATCGGACGGAAATCCGGACGGCTTATGAACCGCAGGATCATCACCCGGCTTCATGAAAAGGACTCAACGCGCTTCACCACCAATGCAGTCAACGGACTGCTCCTGGCCGGGGACGAGATGCAGGATTTCGCTAAGCAGATGGGCGGCAGCATGGAGAATGCATCCGTTGCCAGTATCGACGAGATGAACGATGTCATGAGCACCTTTGCGGACCGGCTGTCTGCGTTTCTCTCTGAAAACAAGGTCGTGGAGCGGAAGCTGGAAGAGATCAGCGATGAGTGCGACGTGATCGGCTTCAACTATATGACAGACCAGCATACCGAGGAGCTTCTTAGGAATCCCCAGCATGTGGCGGTGGGGTCGGAAACCTATCCGGAGGATATCCCGGTGCTCTGGGATATTGTGGGAAAGCATCCGGCCGTCATCGGTGATTTTACCTGGACCGGCTATGATTATCTGGGAGAAGCCGGCATCGGCATCTTCCATTATCTGGACGAAAAACCCCAGGGCTTCGGCGTCTGGCCGGACCGGGTGGCTTATTGCGGAGACATCGATCTTACCGGATACCGCCGGCCTGTAAGCTTCCTGCGGGAAATGGCCTACGGCCTCCGGAAAGAGCCGTATATGTTCGTGGAACGGCCGGAGATCTTCGGAAAAACGGCGGACAAGAACAAATGGAAGTATAAGGATGCGGAAGCCTCCTGGACCTACAACAAGACCGGCAGCCCGGTAAGAGTCTACGTGCTCGGCATCGGGGATGAGGCAGCTCTTTTCTTAAACGGCGCGCCGGCGGGGAAGGCCAGGATCGGAGAGAAGGAACCCTTCACCGCGGTCTTTGAACTGCCCTATGAACCGGGCGAGCTGACGGCGGTGTGCTATAAAGAGGGAAGGACAACAGGCCAGGTCACCCTGAAAACCGCCGGTTTCCCGAAGCAGTTTGAAATCATTTCATCCGCTGATAAGATCCAGGCGGATCCTCAGCGCCTGGTGTTCCTCCAGACCGATCTTCTGGATGTGAACGGCGTAAAAAACATGCTGGAGAGAAAACAGGTCAGTGTTCAGGTCGAAGGCCCGGCGGTCCTGATGGGCTTCGGCAATGCAGAACCCACCTCTTTGGAAAACGATCCGCTGGAAACTACGAAAGAATCCTTTAACGGCCGCGTGATGGCTGTTGTCAGAAGCACGGGAGAAGCCGGAGAGATCCGGGTGACCTTCAGGGCTGAAGGCATGGAAGAGAAGACGGTCTGTATCAAAGCCGAATAATATGAATTTAAGCCCCGGCTTCGGCCGGGGTTTTCCTGTCCATACGACCGACAGGATCCGTATACCAGCTTTCTTCAGGAAAAGAGCCCCTGTTCTTCTGGGCAGCCATGAGGGACAAATCCCGGGATTACCTGTTTGATACAGTCGGTTTATTAAGATTACCGGTTTGATACAGGTGGGAGTTTATAGAGATTACATGTTTAATACAGGCGCAGATCGAGGAAAGCTGAATCTTGACGTCAGGATGACGGTTTGATAAACTGAAGACAGTACGAATTGAAAGCAGCAAAAACAAGGAGTAATGAAAAGGTTAGTTCCAACTGGCGGTTAGGTGTCTAACCACCACAAATACAACAATTGCAGGAGGTTTATGAAATGTTTGAATGTGCATTTATCTATGTTGCCGGCGGGCTGGATCCCAAGGTTAACCGGGCGGTGATCCCTTCGGACGAGATCAATATGAATGTGATCGGCTGCTCGACCTATGAAGAAGCCGAAGAAGCCGCGAAGGAAGTCGTGGCAAAGGGCTGTACGGCGGTGGAACTCTGTGCCGGATTCGGAAATGAAGGCATTGCCAGGATCAAGAAGGCTGTCGGCCCGGGAATTGCCGTCGGCGCCGTGAAGTTCGATTTCCATCCCGCTTTCGGGTTCAAATCCGGGGATGATATGTTCCAGTAAGAAAACTCGTGACGGGTTCATATGGCTGAACCATTCGATGCATAAGTCTGCTCAGGCTGTTATAGATACGGACAGGACAGAAAGAGAACCACTGGACTTTACAGATCGAGACATATCCTGACTGACCTTGAGAACGTGACGAGGATTGTACGGGAACTTAAAAATGGGACCCATCCGGAAGCGTTTTGGTGACCTGACCGTAAAATGATTCTTTGAAAAGAAAACAGCCGGGAAGAATCCCGGAATTAGGAGGAAAAAGGAGCCGGCGCGTGCCGGCTCCCCTGCTTTCTAAGGATGAGTCTTTTGAGCTGATACTGCCGGATGAACCTTCGCGGCTGATCCTGCAGAATGATTCTTCAGGGCTGATCCTTCAGGTCCCTTACATCAGCATGTTGGGATTTTCGTATTTGAATTCCAGCTCACGGTGGAATTTAACCAGCTCCCGGTCGTGATTTACCCGGGCTTCCGAATTCCTGTCGAAGATCATCGTGACTTCATCGCCCTTGGTGAAGGGACGCCATTCAGGCAGGTATTCGTTGGACGGATCGCCGGTGCGGGCAAAATTGACCCAGGCCGTGGCGAACTGTTTCTGGAGCCGCTCGCCTACTTCCTTTTCGTTGCAGACGGCCACCTTGTCGATGTTATGGAAGACAAAGGGAATCTCTGCGCAGTGCCAGGCAGCCTTGCCGTCGTCCACCGGGAAATCATAGGCAAAGACGTAGTTGTAAGATGGCGCGGAGCCGTCTTCGGCACGAAGATCCAGCAACATCTGGGTGGTGATGCGGGAACCGTCGTCCAGAATGATGGCGTCGATGGCATCGTGGTCGGGGTAAGCTTTATAGAAGAGATCCAGAAGCTTCTTGCCGTTTTCTTCTCCCACCACCTGGTAAACGCAGGCTTCCTTTTCTTCTCTGGTCTTCTCCGGGCGGCCGGGAAGCGAGAAGCGGAAGGTGCCCATTTCGCCGATACAGGTGCCGATGAGCAGCGGAATGGTCTTTGCATGTTCCGTAGAACCGTGATAGATCGTGTTGACGTACCAGCCGTTTTCCAGGGGACCCCAGCCGAAGCGGGTGCCGGATTCCTTCTGGGCTTTCCGGGTCAGGAACATCAGCTCCTCGTCGGTAAGGGCCAGCAGGTCTTCAAATTTATCGGAACCCAGGGTCTTCAGCAGTGTTTTAACCACAGGCGCTGTGCTGGTATAGGTCAGGGACTTTTCATTGGGGCCGGAGCCGGACTCGATGATAGCTTTATGGAAGAGGCCATCGGCTGCAGGGGTCTGCATAAGCGTCGTGACCTTCATACCGCCGCCGGACTGGCCGAAAATGGTGACGTTTTCAGGATCGCCGCCGAAGCCCGCGATATTGTCATGCACCCACTGAAGGGCAGCCACCAGGTCAGCCATGCTGCAGTTCTGGGAATTCTCGTATTCCGGGCCGTATTCGGAAACATCCAGCAGGCCGAATACATTCAGACGATGGTTTACGGTGACCATGACCACATCGCCGTATTCGGACAGGTTGTTGCCGTCATAGGCGACCATTTCAATGGCGGAACCGTTGGAGAAGCCGCCGCCGTGAAGCCAGACCATGACCGGCTTTTTCGCATCTTTATCAAGGCTCTGGGTCCAGATGTTCAGGTTCAGGCAGTTTTCGGACTTGGGCCAGAAACGGTGGGGGACCAGCAGGTCGCCATTGGGCGAATCCGGTGATGAAGGCGGGCAGATATAGCCGTAGGACAGGGCATCCTTCACGCCTTCCCAGGGGGTTACCGGCTGCGGCTGCTGCCATCTTTTCGCCTGGGCATAATCCACACCGTAGAAGGTATAGGTGGTACCCAGCTTAAAGCCCCGGAGCTTGCCGGCAGTTGTTTCCACAATGGGTTCGATGGTGCTGCAGAGAAAATCTTTAGCCATGTTGTCAGTTCTCCTTTTCTCAAAATGTAGTTTATTGTAATTGATCAGGTTCTGATCCTATTTTACTCCCGAAAACCAGGTGAATCAAGAGAAAAAACCAGTCTTCCTCGGAGAAGCATACAAGCCTTCCCCGGAGAAGAATACAAGCCTTCCCCGGAGAAGAATACAAGCCTTCCCCTCTGGGGAAGGTGTCATGCGCAGCATGACGGATGAGGAAAGCCTCATTCTGTGATTCTCCTGTATCTATGATCAAAGTCGTGGCCCCGGAAGGGTTATCACAGCCGCCAGGGGCCCCAAAAAACAAGCATGTGCATCAAAGTCGTGGCCCCAGAAAGGTTATCATGGCCGCCAGGGGCCCCGAAAAACAAGCATGTGCATCAAAGTCGTGGCCCCAGAAAGGTTATCATGGCCGCCAGGGGCCCCGAAAAACAAGCATGTGCATCAAAGTCGTGGCCCCGGAGGCTTATTACGGCAGCCAGGGGCAACGAAAAACAAGCATGTGTATCAAAGTCGTGGCCCCGGGAGAAAAAAAGAAACAGGCTGTGGCTCCCATGATGGATCAGGAGGCACAGCCTGTTATTAATAAATTAGATAAGTACTTGATTATTCAGGTGATCGCTTGATAATTCAGTAATCACTTGATAACCCAGCTAATCACTCAGTTTTCCCTCTCCTTGCCGTAGAAGAACAGGGCGACGGTACCGGGGCCGGTATGGGAGCCGATGGTGGTGCCGATGGAGTAGATCTCTACTTTTCCTTTAAGGGCCGGGATCTGTTCGCCGATGAGCCGGGCCACTTCTTCAGCATCTTCCAGGCAGTCGGACTGGCTGATATAGCATTTTCCGGTGTAGGCGGAGCCGTTGTCCACCAGTTCCATCATCCGCTTGACCATCTGTTTGATGACGGCTTTCTTGCCGCGGACCTTTTCCAGAGGAACCAGCATGCCCTTGCTGTCAACACGCAGTAAAGGACAGATGTTAAGAATGCCGCCGAAAAAGGCTGCTGTTTTGGAAACCCGGCCGCCCTTAACATAGAAGGAAAGGTCGGTGGAGAAGAATAAATGATGGATGTTCAGTTTATGGGCTTCCGTCCATTCGCAGAGCTCGTCAATGGTCTTTCCCTCGTCCCTCATATCCGCGAGCATATCCATCAGCAGGCCGAAGCCGGAGGAAGCTGCAAGAGAGTCCACGATGAGGATCTTCCGTTCGGGATACCGTTCCCGGGCAATCAGGGCTGCGCTTTTGGCAGCATTGTAGGTGCCGGAGATGCCGCTGGAAAGACAGAGATGGAGGATATCCTTGCCATCTTTAAGATAGGTTTCAAAATGATCCAGATATTCAGAAATATTCACCTGAGATGTGGAGACTTCGATATCGGGGTTTTTGCGAAGAGTGCTGTAAAAATCATCAAAGGAAATGGTCTGGCCGAGATCATCAGGATAATCAGCCCCGTCCATCCTGTAATGGAAGCACACGTATTTGATGTCCCGTCTGTCAAAATGCTCTTTGGAAAGGTCAGCTGTGGAACAGCAGCTCAGAATGTAATCAGACATGAAAAACCTCCTGCGATAATGATGGGATCATTGTACAGGAGGTTCTTCAGGTTTTCAAACTACCTGGAGAGAAAGGGCTCTACGGATGGGGAAACCGGGTGAAAAACAGCTCTATCTGAGGTGGAAATCGGATTCTACGATTAAGAGAGTCCTTATTTTATGCGGGTTTCAGAGGCTTTCACACAAAGCCGGAGTCTTCACACAGGTTCAAAGCCTTTTACGCAGATTCAGGGGGTTTCCTCCGGGTTTCGGACTTTTTCTTCAGGGGTTGCTGCCCTGTTCCGCCTTCGGTTTTTTGTGGCGTTTCACATGGAAGGAGAGCCACACGATCACTTCCGTGGGGATGATGATGAGCAGAAACTGCCAGAAATTAGTCCGGAGTTTCAGCAGGATAAAGTAGATCAGAAGGATCAGGCTGAGCACCAGCGCACCGACAATATACATGTTGTGACGGCCCTTGTACCAGACGGAATTCATGACCAGAAGAGCGATCAGCGACGCCGGGACAGCAGCAAACAGAGCGATCCAGTGGAAGGTGTCGAAGGTAGCCCAGACGATGATGAATTCCAGAAAGCAGACCGTAAAGATCCCCACGACGGCGATCAGGATGATGGACAGCTGGGAGTAGACCACGGGCTGAGAAAGATCCGGCTCCTCGCTTTTCCAGGCCGGTTCCGCGCTCAGAAGATCATCCACGGAAAGCTGAAAGATCTCCGAAAGCATTTTCAGCACATAGGCATCAGGGATGGCTTCCCCCCGTTCCCATTTGGAAATGGATTTATCGGAATAGTTGATCCGGGCTGCCAGTTCCGCCTGGGTCATGCCCGCTTCGGTCCGGAGGCGGATCAGGTTGCTGGCAAAGATAAGTTTCAGTTCATCCATAAAAAAGGCTTCTCCGATCTAATGAGACAATATACATCCGGCAGGTGTCGGTTCCGGTCCGCAGACCGATCCGACACAGTCCGGAAACAGCGGCAGAGTCATATGAAACATGACAGAGTCAGAAGAACATGACAGAGTCATACAAACATGACAGAGTCATAATAACGTGAGAGGCCACAAAAACGTGAGAGGCCACAAAAACGTGACAAAGTTTTTCAGAACAGTATTATATCGGAAATCCTTTTTGACGTCAAGAAAGCATATCGGAAATGAGTTCAGCCACGGGATTATATTCTACCATGCTATGTGATTTTATATCACTTTGCTGTGTGGTTATAATTGTGATTTTTATTCACCATGCAGTCTTTACTTTATCCCGAAAGAGACTTATAATGCAGTAACTGTCTGCAATGAGAAGGCATAGTGAGAAGGCATACTAAGAAGACATACGAAAAAGTCATGCTGAGAAGGCACGCCGGATTGTTTGGGCAGACAGGCTGCGGCTTGTGCCGCCATCTTGATATCGGCGTATTTTTCGGGAGGAAACAACGATGCTGAAAAAAGTCAGAAGCGGACTGATCATAGTCTGCATGGCCCTTCTTATGGCCCTGAACTACCAGATCTTTATTTTTGAAAATGCCTTTGCTCCGGCGGGCATCAACGGCATTGCCACGATGATCCAGTACAAACTGGACTTTTCCGTGGCCTATATGAGCCTGATCGTCAACCTGCCGCTCTGTCTTCTGGCTTTTCTTTTCCTGGACAGGAACTTTGCGATAAAATCCACGATTTTTGTCCTGGTGTTTTCGGTGACGCTGCTCCTGCTTCGCTACAGGATCATCGATCTTTCTTCCTTCAGTTATAAAACGCCCAACGGGACCAGCACCATCCTGGCGCCGGTGGCAGCGGGCGTTGTGAACGGATTTATCTACGGCACGGTCATCCGGCTGAACGGATCTACGGGCGGAACGGATATCGTGGCGGCCCTGGTGCATAAATGGCATCCTGAAGAGAGTATGATCTGGATCATCTTTGCCATCAACACCATGGTGGCCCTGGCATCCTACTTCGTGTATGATTTCAATGTGGAGCCGGTGGTGCTGTGCATCGTCTATTCCTTCCTGTCGAGCCGGATCGGAGACGCACTGATCCGGGGCATCCGGGAGCAGGTCAAGTTCGAGATCATTACCCGGGATTTTGACGCGATCTCTCAGGAGATCATTACAGAACTGAAGCATACGGCCACCGTGATCCCCGCGAGAGGCATGTACTCAGGCAAGGAAACGGATCTTCTGATCTGCGTCTGCCATAAATTCCAGGTGGCCAAGATGACGGAGATCATCAAAAGATATCCCGGGACCTTTGCCTGCATTTCCGGCGTCAGCGACACTGTGGGGAATTTCAAGCATATTCATCATCATTTATTATGACCTCATCCACCGCCTGCGGCGGTCCCCCTTCCCCGGAGGGGAAGGCAGCCTCGTCCACCGCCTGCGGAGGTCCCCCTTCCCCGGAGGGGAAGGCTGGGGCAGAATTCTCCAGGGGCTGCCGTAATATGCCTTCCCCTTTGGGGAAGGTGGCCCGAAGGGCCGGATGAGGTATATCAGCGAAAGTTAACCTAACCCGAAGGGCCGGATGAGGCCCTTTCAGCAGAAAACCACCCGTCCCTGGTCTTTCAGTTCATAAAATTCCTGGGTCAGCAGAAATGATTCAATCCCCGGCCGGTCCGAGGCGGCCAGTTTTTCGATGGGAAGTTCATCCTCATCGATGCCCAGAAAAGCCCGGAGATTTTTTCTTACATAGGAAGTGATGCCCACGGTATAAAGATGTTCCGGTTCCGGTTCTTTTCCGAAAAGCGTCACTTTTTTTACGCAGCGGTTTTCCCGGTCGAACCAGATCTTCATGGTCCCGGAAAAGAGGATGAAAACATGGGTGCCTTCCCAGGCTTCTTTCCGGAGCATATAGGTGATCATCCGGATGAGCCGTTCTCCGCTCATGGTGATCCGGAAAACTTCATTGTCATAGGGGAGCGCCATCAAAAGATCCCGCCGTGTTACTTCCGGACCGAAGGCCCTGGTGCGGACGCCGTTGGAGCTTAATAAAAAGACGTCGGTTTTAAAGGCTTCCTGATAAAGATCGGCGAACAGGTCCAGGATCTCCGTTTCATTGTGATAGGTGTTCAGCGTATAGGTCTTTGGAAGGAGGACGAGCCGTCGGTCATACTTGCTGTCTACTTCCCTGGCATACCGCTCCTGATAAAAATCCAGCAGGTCGTCATGTTCACTGTTTTCTTCCGTCACAGGGATCAGCTGCCATAAGAAGTCCGTGACGCGTTTTTCCGCCTGATCAAAGACAACGTCCGCCCGGCCGATCTGCCCGGACCCGGAACCCGCCTGGACAATGGGGATGCCGTTAACGACCTCCGCCTCTTTCATGGCCGAGTGGGAGTGGCCGCCGAAGATCATATCGATCTTCCATTCGGGCAGCAGTTTTTCCGCCAGGATACGGTCGTCTTCCAGGCCGATGTGGGTCAGGAGAATGGTAATATCCGCCGGCTCTTCATTTTTCGGGATTTTCATCACCCGGCCCAGTTCTTTGTAGACGTCCCTGACGCTGACTTCACCGCTGATCAGGTCCTCCTGCTGGATCTTTCCGATGATGCTCTCCGTCAGCAGGCCGATAAAACGTATCTTCACTCCGTCCACGACCAGGTCTTTCCAGGGAGAAAACAGCGGCCGGTTCAGCTCCCGGACCGTGAGATTGGCGCAGATGATGGGAAAATCCGCGCATTTCTCCAGAAAAAGCAGATGGGAGAGGCCGTAGTCCAGCTCATGGTTGCCGATGGCGAACACATCCGGCTGAAGGGCATTGGCAAAGCGGATCGTGGAAAGACCGCGGAATTCTGTATCGATCACGGAGCCCATAAACAGATCCCCGCCCATCGTATAGATCACATTCTTTTCTTCACGCTTGGTCTTCCGGACAAAGCCGGACAGAAGCGAAATCCCGCCCGTTCTGAGGCCGTTCTCTTCCTTACCCTGAAAATCCCCATGAATATCATTGGAATGCAGAAAAACCAGGTGTTTTTTCATTTATTTTCTATAGTCCTTTCTGAAGACTGTCTTATTTGAATATGAGCCTGAATGCGGCAGATCTCTCTGACAGAAAACCGCGAAGTGTTTAGCTATTGCTATTGTACACAGAATCCCGGAAAAAGTCATCCTGTTTCCTGAAACCGGCAAAGAACTGGCTTGACGCAAATATCTCCTCTTTATTATAATATTTCTCAGATAAATCAGTAATTCGTGCGCATCGGCTGTGACAGGATCCGGCTTGTTTTCCAAAGCAGGCATTCCTATGCCGGGTTTGGAAGCGGACTTCCTTCTGCAGGGTTCGAAAGCGGATTTCCCTCTGCAGGGTTCGGAAGCGGACACAGATTCGCTCCCCGGAACTACGGATGTCCGGGAACCCGAAGCAGCCCCTGACCGCACGGCAGACAAAACGGAGGTAACACATATGTTTCCAAGAAAACTCACCCGCCAGGTGATCTGTGATCTGGATAACCCGGTGGTCAGCACCAAAGCAGGAAAACTGCGGGGCGTCATTGTGGAAGGCGCCTATATCTTCCGCGGTATCCGCTATGCGGAAGCGGAGCGGTTCCATATGCCCCATGAAGTAACCCCCTGGGAGGGCATCAAGGACGCCATCATGTACGGCCCGGTCTGCAAGGAAATGGCCACGCCCATTGCCCATGATGCCTACAACGTGCCGCATTTCTATTTCCCGCAGGATGAAAACTGCCAGTATTTAAACGTCTGGACCCAGTCCATCAACGATCCTGACAGGAAACGTCCTGTCATGCTGTGGATCCACGGCGGCGGTTTTACCAGCGGTTCTTCCGTAGAGCTGTATGCCTATGACGGGGAAGAACTGTCGGCTTTCGGCGATGTGGTCGTGGTTTCCTTAAACCACCGGCTGAACCTGCTGGGCTTCATGGATCTTTCGGAATACGGTGAAGAGTATAAGTATTCCGGCAACGTTGGCATGGCGGATATCATCGAAGCGCTCCGGTGGATCAGGACAAATATCGCCGTCTTCGGCGGTGATCCGGACAATGTGACGATCTTCGGCCAGTCCGGCGGCGGCATCAAGATGACGGATCTTCTGCAGATGCCTCAGGCCGACGGTCTTTACCACAAGGGGATCGTCCAGTCGGGCACCATCGCGAACGGCCTTGACATCGCCCAGGAGGATGCTAAGCGGCTTTCCGCCAGAGTCCTGGAAGAACTGAAGATCAGTCCCGAAAACATCAAGGAAATTGAAACGATTCCCTATTACAAGATCGCCAGGGCCGTGAAGGCTGCCAACGCGTACTTTGCGGAAAACGGCCAGAAGACTGTCAGCTTTGCGCCGGTGGTGGACAAGGACTTCTATATGGGCTACGGACCGGTAAACGGCTTCCGGAAAGAGACCCTGGACATTCCTCTGATCGTGGGTTCCGTGTTTGGGGAGAGCGCCAACAACTTTAACAATGAGCTGGAAAAGAGCCATAAGAATGAGTGGGACGCCGAAAAACGGGCCGGATTTATGCTGGATATGTACGGCACCTATGCCGACGAAGTCCTCCGAGCCTTTAAGAAAGCCTATCCGAAGCGGAATGAAGTGGATGCTTTATTCTATGACACCGGCTTCCGTTCAGGCGCCAAAGTTTACGTCACTTCCCGGGCAGCAGCGGGCTCTGCGCCGGTCTATAATTATTCCTTTGACCTGGAATGTCCTTTAAACGGCGGTACGGCTCCCTGGCATAATGCTGAAGAAGCCTATGTCTTCCACAACGCCTGCTATCTGGAGGCTTCCTATATCCCCGGCGTTTCCGAGTGGCTCCAGGATCAGATGACAGGCGCCTGGGTGAAATTTGCCGAAACCGGCGATCCGAATCATCCCGGCATGCCTATCTGGCCGACGTGCACAGCAAAGAGCATCCCCTGCATGCAGTTCGATAAAGAACTGAACGTGGCCGTGGATCACGATGACGAGCTGCTGCCGCTGATCGTCGAACACCGTGCTCCCCGGAACATGCTCGGCGGAAGACGCCGCTCCAGAGATATTTTAGGCGGCGGCCCGCGGCAGTCCCTGTAAAGAGGGAAAAAGAAGACGCAGCCCGTTAACGGATATGTCATACCGGGAGAAGTCTTATCGGAAAGATTCCTGCCAGAAAGGTTTCCTGTCGGTGAGAGTCTTTAGTGATCCGAAGATAAGAGTCTTTAGTGATCTGCGGTTAAGAGATTATAGCAATCTGCAGATAAGAGGTTTTAGCAACCTGCAGAAAGAGACTTTATTGATCCCGGTATCCTGATCAACAGAAGAGGAATACGATTATGATAATGAGAAAACTGACTCAGCAGGTCATCTGCGATTACGATGATCCTGTTGCCGAGACAAGATCCGGCAAAGTAAGAGGCCAGATTGTAGAAGGCGCTTACCAGTTCCGGGGCATTAAATACGCCCAGGCAAAACGTTTCCATTTTCCGGAAGAAGTCAGCTGGGAAGGCACGAAAGAAGCCATCAATTACGGCTACTGCTGTCCGGAACCTACCACCAACGTTCCCCCGGATGCCTATCTGGATCCGCACTTTTATTACCCACAGGATGAGGACTGCCTGTATCTGAATATCTGGACGCCCACCCTGGATCCGTCGGCCAAAAAGCCGGTCATGGTATGGTTCCACGGCGGCGGCTGGTTCATGGGCTCCGGCGTGGAGATGTACGGCTATGACGGAGAAAACCTTTCCGCCTTCGGCGATGTGGTGGTAGTGACTTTAAACCACCGGCTGAATATCCTGGGCTTTATGGATCTTTCCGCCTATGGCGATGAATACAAATATTCCGCGAACTGCGGCATCGCCGATCTGGTGCAGTCCCTGAAATGGGTCCACGAGAACATCGAAAACTTCGGCGGCGATCCGGGCTCCGTTACCATTATGGGCCAGTCCGGCGGCGGCTCCAAGGTCCTTTCCATGCTGCAGACTCCGGCAGCGGACGGCCTCTTCCATAAGGCGGTCATGCAGTCAGGCGGCCCCACAGGAAGCCCGGCGGACAAAGAGACCCGCCTGGAATTCACCGACAGAGTGGTGAAATTCCTGGGACTGACCAAAGAGACCATCAAAGAGATCGAGACCGTCGACTGGTACGATCTGGCGGAAGCCTACATGGAAGTGACCAAAGAGATGGGCCAGGAAGGCAAGCGGGTCAACTGGGGTCCCCAGTACGACGGCGATTACTTCTTCGGCCATCCGCTGGTATACGGTTGGAGAGAAGAGAGCAAGTGCATTCCGATCCTGGGCGGCTCCATTCTGGCGGAATTCACCAGCAACGCCCTCCGGAATCCTTACGGAAAGAGTAAGAACGATTTCACCGAAGAGGAGACCAGAAAATATATCGGGGAGAAATACGGCGAGGATAAGGTGGATGACATCATCAAAGCCTTTGAAAAAGCCTATCCCGAAAAGAAGCTGGCGGACGTGCTCTTCGTGGATACTTCCTTGAGAAAGGGCTTTATCGAATTCCTGAAGGCCAGAGCCTCTCTGGAAGGCGCGGCCCCCTGCTACAGCTGGCTGATGACGCTGGAATCTCCCTTTAAGAATGGCTCCCTGCCCTGGCACAACTTTGATGAAGCTTTCATGTTCCACAACGCGGAATACATCGAAACCACCTATATCCCCGGCGTGACGGAAAGACTTCAGGATCAGGTGGCCGGCGCCTGGGTGGCCTTTGCCCGGACCGGAAACCCGAACCATGAACTGCTTCCGGAGTGGAAAGCGGTCACACCGGATACCGTTCCCACCATGCTCTTTGACAGAGAATGCCGTGTAGGCGAGAATCATGATAAAGAACTGATGGAGATCCTTCCGAAGATGGGATTCTAAGCCATCCGCCTTGGCTTCCCCATACTGGCTTCCCCATACGGCTTCCCCTCTGGGGAAGCTGTCTGCCGCAGCCAGACTGATGAGGCCCTCTGACCTCATCCACCACCTACGGTGGTCCCCCTTCTCCTCTGTATAAGCAGTCACTAAATTCACACGTCGCTGGCGCTTGTGTTCATTAAGTGTCTGCATTACCCATAGGGGAAGGCAATACGCTGTCTGCCGCAGGCAGACTGATGAGGGACCTTTTTCCTCGGAGAAAGGTCCCTGTTTCCTGAAAATGAAACGGCAAAGAAATTCCTGAAATAAAAACAGGGAAATTCCTGAGAATAAACAACAGGAAAAACAGAAAAAACAGAAAAAACAGTTGACTTTAGCGTGATAAAGTGATAAAGTAGTGAAGCAAACAACGACGGCAGGTTCCTTTTCCGGTTCCGGACCGTTTTTTAATTCCATAGATTACTATATAGAGAGAAGTATAGAGGTATCTCCATGTTATTTGATGAATCCGTACTGGATGAAACAGAAAAAATAATCTATGCGCTCCGGGCGCTGTATCTTCGGTACGGGTACAGTCTGTACCGGATGAGCAAATTTGAAGAATATGACCTTTACAGCCGCAATAAGGACTTTCTGGTATCTGATGCGGTGATCACCTTTACCGATACGGACGGAAAGCTGATGGCCCTGAAGCCGGACGTCACCCTTTCCATTATAAAAAACGACCGGGAAGAGGGCGATACCCTGCGGAAACTCTGCTATAACGAAAACGTTTACCGGATCGCCAAAGGCAGCGGTTCCTTTAAGGAGATCATGCAGACCGGGCTGGAGTGTATCGGTACAATTGATGAGGCCTGTCTTTCAGAGGTGCTGAAGCTGGCCCTGTTAAGCCTCGGGACCATCAGCAGGAATACGGTGCTGGAGGTATCCGATCTGGATATCCTTTCCTATTTCATCGATGCTGTGGACGAACGGGAAGAGGTCCGCCGGGCGCTGATGGTCCTGTGCGGAAACCGGAACGAACACGGCATCCGGGAGGAACTTAAGAAGAACGATATTCCCGAAAGCAAGGCAGAACCGCTTTTCAGGCTGCTTAAGCTGTTCGGCACGCCGGACCAGGTCTTTCCGGAGCTGTTCAGGCTCACGGAAAACACAGAGATCCGGGACGAGGTTCTCCGGCTGAAGACCAGTCTGGAAAGCCTTAAAGATACAGAAGATTATCCGCATATCCTGGTGGATTTTTCCGTGACCGGGGATATGAATTATTATAACGGCATCATCTTCAAAGGCTTCATTGCCGGCATCCCGGAAAGCGTGCTTTCCGGCGGACAGTATGACAGGCTGATGCGGAAGATGAACCGGAGATCCCAGGCGGTGGGATTTGCGGTCTATCTGGATCTCCTGGAGAGGCTGGACGGCCTGAACGAACGGATGGAAAAATAAAGGCTGAAAGGAGAAGGTCATGGACCATTGGATCAATGTTGCGCTGCCGAAAGGCAGGCTGGGAGAAAGTGTATACAGCCGGTTTGCGAAAGCCGGGTTCCCCTGTCCCGAGATCCTGGAGCCGAACCGGAAGCTGATCTTTGAGAATGAAGAAGCCCATGTCCGGTATTTCTGGGTGAAGCCCTCGGACGTCACCGTTTATGTGGAGCGGGGCGCTGCGGACGTAGGCGTTGCGGGAAAGGACATCATTCTGGAATATGATCCGGACGTCTACGAACTGCTGGATCTGCAGGAAGGAAAATGCCGGATGTGCGTTGCCGCACCGGAGGGCTTCTCCTATGAAGGCATCCGGACGGTCCGGGTGGCCACCAAGTTCGCCCGCATCGCGAGAAACTTCTATGCTTCAGAAGGACGGGACATCGACATCATCCACCTGAACGGATCCATCGAGATCGCACCGATCCTGGGGCTTTCCGATGTGATCGTGGATATCGTGGAGACCGGGACCACCTTACGGGAAAACCATCTTTCCGTCATTGAGGAGATCGTCCCGATAACCGCCCGCCTGATCGCGAATAAATCGTCTTTTATGTTCAAGAAAGAAGCGATAGACCGGATCGTGGAGGGCATGAGGAAGTAGTGACAGGAACTCCCGGGAACAGAAATGTCCGGAACAGGATCCGGGAAATATGGATCTGCCAAAAACAGATACACACATACAAACACAAAAAAACACACACAAACACGGATAAATACATACAAACACAAATAGACACATAAAAACACAAATAAACACAGACAAATCCGGAAACAGCGGCACGGAAGCTGTGTGAAAAGGAAGCTTGAAAAGGAAGTGCAGAAATGATAAAGATCATGAAATTTGAAGAAGTGCCGGCGGCCGAGGTCTTTAAGCGGACCGAGCCGAAGGTCAATGTGGAAGCTGTCGTGGCCCAGATCATAGCCGACGTCATAAAGGACCGGGACAAGGCTGTCCTGGCCTATACGAAGAAGCTGGACGGCTGCGAACTGGAAAGCCTGCAGGTGAGCGACGAAGAGATGCGGGAGGCCCTGGAACAGACAGAGCCGGCATTCCTGGAGATCCTGAAAAAAGCAGCAGCCAATATCCGGAAATTTCATGAGCGTCAGGTCCGGAACAGCTTCATCATCAATGACGAGGACGGTGTCGTCATCGGCCAGAAGATCATCCCGGTGGACCGGGCCGGCATCTACGTGCCCGGCGGCACGGCGCCTCTTTCCTCCACGGTCCTGATGGACGCCATACCAGCAAAGATCGCCGGCTGCAGGGAAGTCATCATGGTCACTCCGCCGGATAAAAACGGAAAGATCGATCCGTCGATCCTGGCGGCGGCCTATACCGCCGGCGTCGATAAGATATTCAAGGTAGGCGGCGCCCAGGCTATAGCAGCCCTGGCTTACGGAACCGAATCGATCCCCAGGGTGGATAAGATCGTGGGTCCCGGAAACGCCTATGTGGCGGAAGCCAAAAAGCAGGTCTACGGGAAGGTCGCCATCGATATGATCGCCGGGCCTTCGGAGATCCTGGTGATCGCCGACGGAAAGACGAACCCGAAGTATGCGGCGGCGGATCTTTTGTCCCAGGCGGAGCACGACAGGATGGCCAGCGCTGTGATGATCACGGATTCTTATGATCTTGCGGTTCAGGTCCAGGCGGAGATCGAACGCCAGCTGCCCCTTCTTGACCGGGCCGAGATCGCCCGGGCATCCGTGGAGGATAACGGGAAGATCATCGTCTGCAGCGATCTGAAGCAGGCGGTGGAGATCTCCAATGAGATCGCTCCCGAGCATCTGGAACTCTGCGTGGATGATCCCTTCGATTATCTGGACAGCATCCGTCATGCGGGTTCGATCTTCATGGGCCGCAATTGTCCGGAAGCCCTGGGCGACTATATGGCCGGACCCAATCATACGCTTCCCACCAGCGGGACCGCGAAGTTTTCAAGCCCCCTTTCCGTAGATGATTTTATCAAAAAGACCCAGTATACTTATTTTACAAAGGACGCCTTAAGCCGGATGGCTTATGACATCGAAGCCTTTGCGAAGAAGGAAGGACTGACCGGGCACGCGAAAAGCGCGGTGATCCGGCTGGAGGAAGCGTGAGATCCGGGAGGACAGGAAATGAGCCGCTTTTTTTCTGAAAAATGGAAGGACCTCGAGCCTTATGTGCCGGGAGAGCAGCCGACGGACCAGCAGTATGTGAAGCTGAATACCAACGAATCGCCCTTTCCGCCCTCAGAGAAGGCTGTTGAAAGAGCCCGGGAAGAAGCCGGAAAGCTGATGCTGTATTCTGACCCGTCGTGCACGGAACTGACAAAATGCTTCGCGGCGCTCTACGGAATCCGGGAAGATCAGGTGATCTTCGGAAACGGTTCGGACGAGATCCTGAATTTTGCCTTTATGGCTTTCTGCGACGAGGATCATCCGGCACTTTTCCCGGATATCACCTATGGTTTCTATCCGGTCTTTGCCGCCCTGAACCACGTGCCCTATACGGAAATTCCCTTAAGGGAGGATTTCTCCATCGACACAGCGCCTTATCTTAACCGTAACCGGCCGATCTTCATCGCCAATCCCAACGCCCCCACGGGGCTGTCTCTTCCGGTCTCCGCCATTGAAGAGATCCTGAAGACCAATCCGGATTCGGTGGTGGTGATCGATGAGGCCTATGTGGATTTCGGGGGAGAATCCTGTGTGCCGCTGATCGAAAAGTACGATAACCTGCTGGTGGTGCAGACCTTCTCCAAGTCCCGCTCCCTGGCAGGCGCCAGACTCGGCATGGGGACCGGAAACGAAGCGCTGATCCGGGAGCTTCATACCATCCGCTATTCCACGAATCCCTATAACGTGAACCGGATGACCATGGCCGCCGGTATCGGCGCCGTTGAGGATGAAGCCTATACCCGGAGGAATATTGAGATCATAAAGCAGAACCGGGCCTGGACCTGCGAAGCCCTTACCGCTCTGGGATTTTCTGTGATCCCCTCCGACGCCAACTTCCTGTTTGCGTCTTCTGACCGTATCGACGGCGGGACACTGTACCGGAAGCTTAAGGAAAAGGGCGTCCTGGTGCGGCATTTTGACAAAGAACGCATAAAAGGGTATAATCGGATCACCATCGGGACCAGAGAACAGATGGAGATCCTTGTGGATAAAATTAAGGAAATACTGGAGGAACAGCCGTGAGAAGCGCAGAGATCATCCGGCGTACAGCCGAAACGGATATTGAACTGAGCCTGGAGATAGAAGGAAGCGGCGAGAGCGAGATCGAGACCGGCGTAGGCTTTCTTGACCATATGCTGACGCTTTTTTCCCGCCACGGGCGGTTCAACCTTTCCGTCAGCTGCAAGGGAGATACCTATGTGGACGACCATCATTCCGTGGAAGACATCGGCATTGCCCTGGGACAGGCCTTTAAGCAGGCCCTTTCCGATAAGCGGGGTATCGTCCGCTACGGCCAGTCGCTCCTTCCCATGGATGAGACCCTGATCCTGGCGGCGGTGGATCTTTCCGGAAGAAGTTATCTGAACTGCGATCTTTCCCTTCCGGCAGAGAAGGTGGGAACTTTTGATACGGAGCTCGTGGAGGAGTTTTTCCTGGGCTTCGTGCGGAACGCGGAATGCACGCTTCACCTGAAAAAACTGGAAGGAAAGAACACCCATCATATCATTGAAGGAACCTTCAAAGCCTTTGCCAGGGCTTTGAAGCAGGCGGTCTCCATCGATCCGGACTTTGCGGACGAGATCCCTTCGACCAAAGGAGTGCTCTGATGAACGCCATAGTGGATTACGGTGTCGGAAATCTGTTCTCTCTGGAAAGCTCCTTCAGAGCGATAGGAGAAGCGGTGACGGTCACTTCCGATCCGGAAGTCCTTAAGACAGCAGACCGGATCATCCTTCCGGGCGTCGGTGCCTTCAGGGATGCGGCGGAAAAGCTGAACACCACCGGCCTGGGGCCGGCGGTGAAAGAGCTGGCGCTTTCCGGAAAACCGCTTCTGGGGATCTGCCTCGGCATGCAGCTTCTGTTTGAAAAGAGCTATGAATACGGAGAATATGAAGGCCTTTCCCTGATCCCGGGGAAGGTGAAGGCAATTAAAGACGTGACGGGAGATGCGCTGAAGATCCCCCATATCGGGTGGAACGCTCTGATTTTCAGGAAGCCCTCGGTGCTGTTTCATGATATCCGGGAAGGAGACCACGTCTATTTTGTCCATTCCTATTACGCCGATGAGTGCGAAGCCCATACCACGGCGGTCACGGAATACGGCGCCTGTCTTACGGCGTCGGTGGAAAAAGACAATATTTTCGGCTGCCAGTTCCATCCGGAAAAGAGCGGCAGCGTGGGGCTTCGGATCCTGAAGGCCTTCTGTGAGGTAGAATAAGATGATACTGTTTCCGGCCATTGATCTTTACGATCACAAAGCCGTCCGGCTGTTTAAAGGCGATTATGATCAGATGACCGTCTATTCAGACGATCCTGCCTCCATTGCGGAGGATTTTCTGAAATGCGGCGCTTCCCATATCCATCTGGTGGATCTGGAAGGAGCAAAGTCCGGCGAGACGCCGAATCTTCAGGATGTTCTGGAGATCAAAAAACGGACAGGGGCCTTCTGTGAGATCGGCGGCGGCATCCGCAGCATGGAGACCGTAAAGCGGTATCTGGGAAGCGGCGTCGACCGGGTGATCCTGGGAACGGCGGCAGTGCAGGACGAAGCTTTTCTTCTGAAGGCTGTGGATACTTACAAAGAAAGGATCGCCGTCGGCGCCGATATACGGGACGGTTTTATTGCCGTTAAGGGTTGGCTTCAGAAAACAGCCGTCTCCTGCGAGGATTTTTTCCGGCGCATGGAGGAGATCGGCATCGATACCGTCATCTGCACCGATATATCCAAAGACGGCGCCATGCAGGGCACCAACCGGGACCTTTATAAGAGACTTTCCGAAACCTTCCGGGTGAAGATCACCGCCTCCGGCGGGGTATCCTCCCTGGAGGATCTGCGGGCCCTGAAGGCTATGGGCCTTTACGCCGCCATCATCGGAAAAGCCTACTATACCGGCGCAGTCTCATTAAAAGAAGCGGTGGAGGAAATCGAGTGATCACGAAAAGAATTATCCCCTGCCTGGACGTGAGGAACGGACGGGTGGTAAAGGGCGTCAATTTTACCGGGCTCCAGGATGTTTCCTCCCCGGTGGAGCTGGCGAAATATTACAGCGAAAACGGCGCCGATGAGCTGGTGTTTTATGACATCACCGCCTCTTTTGAAGAACGGGCCCTCTTTACGGATATCCTTCGGGAGACCGCCCGGCAGGTGTTCATTCCGCTGACCGTGGGCGGCGGCATCAATTCCACCGCGGATTTCGACCGGGTCCTGAAATGCGGAGCCGATAAGGTCTCCGTGAATTCCGGCGCGATACGGAACCCCGGCCTGATCGAGGAAGCCGCAAAGCTTTACGGCGATCAGTGTGTGGTGCTTTCCGCCGATATCAAGCGTGTGGACGGCGAGTTCCACGTCTTTTCAAAGGGCGGCCGGGAAGACACCGGCATGGAGGCCATCGGCTGGATCAAATGGGGCGTCGACCACGGCGCCGGCGAGATCGTCGTCAACTCCATCGATACCGACGGCGTCAAGCAGGGCTTCGACCTGGAAATGCTTGAAAGGGTCTCCGAAGCGGTTTCCGTTCCGGTCATTGCCTCCGGCGGCGCCGGCTGCATAGAGGACTTCATCACCCTGTTCAAAACCCTGCCCAAGGTCGACGCCGGTCTGGCCGCCTCCATCTTCCACTTCGGAGAAGTGAAGATCAGCGACCTGAAGGAAGCTATGAGGCAGAACGGGATCGTGACAAGGATCTGAGAACGGACAGGAAGCCGGGAAGCGGCGGAGGAATGTAAAAAGGATCTTAAGGTCAGCGGGAAAGCCGGGAAGCGGCGGAGTGATAAATGAACAGATGAAATCCCGGTTTCGGTGTTTACCGCTGATCCGGAAATGGATGCCGTATATGCAGGGATATTGGTTTTAACCTCTTATAGAAGAAAGGCAGTCTGACATGCTTGAAATGGATTTATCCGAACTGAAATTTGATGAAAAGGGCCTCATCCCCGCCATCGTGGTGGATGCGGTCACCAAAAGGGTGCTGACCCTGGCCTATATGAATGAGGAGAGTCTGAAAATCTCCCTGGAGAAGGAGCTTACCTGTTTCTTCAGCCGTTCCCGTCAGGAATTGTGGCTCAAGGGGGAGACCAGCGGCAATTATCAGCACATCGTCTCCATTACGGCGGACTGTGACAGGGATGCGCTGGTGGTCATGGTGGAGCCCGACGGCCCTGCCTGCCATCTGGGGACCGAATCGTGCTTTGAATATCCGGTGTATTTCAGTGAAGAAAGGCAGGAGTTCTCCCTCCGCGGCCTTATGACGCTCCTTCAGGGCCGTAAAGATGAAAAGCCCGAAGGATCCTACACCACCTATCTGTTTGAAAAAGGACTGGATAAGATTCTGAAGAAGATCGGCGAAGAATGCACGGAAGTCATTATCGCGGCAAAAGCGGAAGATAAAAAGGAAACCATTTACGAGATCGCGGACCTGGCCTATCACGTGATGGTCCTCATGACCGAGCAGGGCATCACCCTCGATGAGATCCATAAAGAACTGGCCTCCCGCCATATCATCGACCATAAAGTGAAGCAGGAGAAGATGACCTGATGCAGCTTTTTGACCTTCATACCCATACGACGTATTCCGACGGCAGAAATACCCCGGAAGAAATGATCCATGAAGCCCTCGAAAGAGGGCTTATGTGTTTTGGGATCTCGGATCATTCCCCGACGCCCTTCGACCCGCCCGGCGGGATGCCGGAGGGAACAGAAAAACTGTATGCAGAAGCCATCCGGAAACTGAAAGCCAGGTTTGACGGAAAGATCCGGCTGCTCCTGGGCCTGGAACAGGATTTCTGGTCCCCCGCTTATGAAGAGACTTATGATTACATCATCGGGTCGGTGCACTATCTTTATAAGAACGGCAGCTATCTGGCGGTGGATGATACGCCGGAAATCTTTGAAGAAGGCGTCGACCGGCTTTTCGGCGGTGATTTTCTGACCGCCTGTGAGTGTTTTTACGATCAGGAAGCTGCGGTCGCTGAAAAAACGGGCTGCGGCATCATCGGCCACTTTGACCTGATCACCAAATTCAACGAAAAGCATCACTTTTTCGATACCGAAGCGTCCCGCTACAAAGCGGCCCGAAAAAAGGCCCTGGACCGCCTCCTTGAAAAACCGGTCATCTTCGAGATCAATACCGGCGGTCTCTTCCGCGGCTGGAAGACCGGCACCTATCCTGATGACGAAACGATCCGGTATATCCGGGAAAACGGCGGCCGGGTCATCCTCTCCAGCGACGCCCACCGGAAAGAAGCCATTGCCTGGCAGTTTGAAGAACTGTCGGGAAAACTGAAGATGTAAGAAATACAAACCAGCGGCCGGGTAAACGACGAAATCAGTATTCATCAGTGCTGAAGCTGCAGAGGAGACTTTGCTTCGTCCATGGTTAAAGAGGGGGTTTTACATAAGCCTATTGACAAAGTAGGTTAATAGACGTATTATCAAAATGGCAGATGAACGGAGACGAGATCAGTCTGAAACACTGTAAACAGCAGCAGAATACTGAATGGAGACATGATCTATGAAGAACAGATCAATTTTGATAAAAGATACCACAAAAGAGGAGCGCGAAGCCATCATAAAGGAATCTATTGATTGCGGAGAAGGCTGTGATAACTGTTCTTCCTGCTGGCTTGGCGGCGGGTCCCCGTCGGATATTTATAAAGACTATATCGATGGGAAACGCGAGATAAGGGAAATTAACATGAGCTATATGGAACAGTACCGTGGCGGAAAACTGATAAGATGATCCCAGCACCAAAAGCCGGACTCCATGGAATGTCTGCATTTCAGTGGAGAAAAGATTTCCTGGCGTGCCCCTCACGAAGCCCGAAGCGGAGTTTTTACTCCACGAGAGTGCGGAATGAGGAAGGATGGTGGGAGTGCGAAGCACGAAACCATCCGGAATCTGCTTTTGTCTGCTTTTGGCGACTATATCATATAAAGTCAGAAACCATTTTTTTTTCTGTTCCAAAAAGTGCAGACACAGAAAAGGTACCTTATGCCGGATGGATACATGCAGGCGTTTGATATATATGAGCTGAAGATGACGGTATATCCGCCGGGATTCAGCTCTTTTTTTCTGTCCTTTCATATATGTATTTATGCCTCGGGAAACATTAACTCCCGGGGCAACGACTTTGATATACCTAGCTTGTTTTCGGGGTACTTTCCGGTTGAGAAAGGCCTCCCGGGCAAGGTATGACCCAGGAAAGAGCTGTTGATAAGAAGGACAGCCCGGAGATAAATGGCCTTACGATTAAAGTCCAGCTGTCTGGAAAAAACCAGTTATCTGGGAAAATTCTCAGTCAGGAAAGAAAAAGGAAAAACTCTGGAAAGAAAAGCCTGCAAGCCCTAAAAGTTGTCTGGAAAGAAAAATCTCAGTTTATTTGACAGATGACCATAAAAAGTCTATAATAAGACGGCTTTTGAGTATGATGAAGAATATTCAAAGCACGCTCATTCGCATGGGTATTTAATGCATGCTTTTCATCGAAAGCTTTTCACAGCACGATTCTAAGGAGGAAGATAATTTGAGCGGCAACAGTCAGGCTGCGGCCATTATACAGGAAGTGAAAAAACAGGTGGTGGGTAAGGATAATGTTCTGAAGCTCATGCTCTCCGCCATTTTATCCCAGGGGCATGTGCTGCTGGATGATATTCCCGGCGTGGGAAAGACCACCATGGCGCTGGCTTTCTCAAAGGCGCTGGGCTTAAGTTTTAAGCGGCTTCAGTTTACCCCGGACGTCCTGCCTTCGGATATCCTGGGCTTTTCGGTGTACAACCGGGAAAAGAACGCCATGGTCTTTCAGAAGGGTGCGGTTTTCACCAATCTGTTCCTGGCGGATGAGATCAACCGGACTTCTCCGAAGACCCAGGCTGCGCTTCTGGAAGTGATGGAAGAGCAGCAGGTCAGTGTGGATGGACGCACCTTCCCGCTGGAGAAGCCTTTTATCGTCCTGGCTACAGAAAACCCCACCGGTTCCTCCGGCACCATGAAGCTTCCGGATTCCGAAATGGACCGTTTCATGATCTGCCTTTCCATGGGCTATCCTTCTGTTAAAGAAGAGGTGGAGATCCTGAAGCGGAAGGAGACCGGGCTTACGGTGAATGCCGTTACGGATGCCGCTGGCCTTCTTGCGATGCAGAAGGAAGCCGCGAATGTCTACGTACACGATGCGGTTTATGATTACATTGTCCGGCTGGTCAATGCCACGAGGAACCATACCTATCTGGAGCTTGGCGGAAGCCCCCGGGCGTCCCTTTCCCTCACGGCCATGAGCCGTTCACTGGCCTATATTTCCGGCCGGGATTACGTCCTTCCCGAGGACGTGCAGGCAGTCTTCCTGCCCGTACTTATCCACCGTGTTCTGGAAAACCGGCAGGCCAGGATCGATGCAGTCTCCAAGACCACCGTTCTGGAAGAGATCCTGCAGCAGGTCCCGAAGCCGGCCCAGAGGAAAGACCGCTGATGTTTATTCCTGTATACATTATTCTGGATCTGGTCCTCCTGTATTATGCTTTTCTGGTCGGATCCGAAGCTATGATCATTCTGGGGATCGTTATGACGGTCCTGTTTCTGGTGTGCTTTTTTGCGGGCCTTATCGGAGCAAAAAAGACATCGGTCTCTCTTTCAATGGAAGAGGGCTCCCTGGTCATGAGCATCATAAAAGGCGGGATCCTGCCGCTTACCTCCCTCAGATTTATCCTTCAGTTTAACTATGACCAGAGCGGCGAAGGCCAGGAGGTCTCCGGCAGGCTCTGTTTTCCGAGAGGAGAAAGCCGGGCTGTCTATCCCCTGGAGATCCCCTATGCGGGGAGCGCCAGGATGCAGGCACGGAAGATCCGTGTCTCTGATCCTTTGGGACTGTTCCGTTTCCGGATCAGAAACAGCAATATCGCTGAAGTACGGGTGCTGCCCGTTAAGGAAGGGGATTTCCGTTTCGTCCCCGGCGACCGGCAGGTCAACGTTTATTCGGACTATGCTATCTCCATGGACGCCGTGGGCAACGATCCTTCCGAGACCCTGCAGGTCCACGAATACGTCCCCGGCGACGAGATCAACCGGATCCACTACAAGCTGAGCGCCAAGACCGATAAGACCTGGGTCAGGGATTTCGTGCTGGAATCGGCGGAATACTATCTTTTCGTCCTGGATTTCAAGGAACGCTCCCAGGCACCCTTTCACAGGATCATTACGAATTTCTACAGCATGGCCTATGCCCTGGTCATTGAAGAAAGCCCGGTGCTTCTGCTCTGGGCCGATGAGACCGGGGAGATCTATGAGGAGCCCATACGTTCCATCGCAGACCTTCGGGATACGGTCCTGTATGTTTATGAGACCATGAAAACGGATGATTATACCGAAGACTTTTCCCTTGCGGATGCTGCCTTTGTCCTGGGGGAATTCAAGGCCATGCATCCGAACAGTTTCTTTATCCGTCAGTTTGAGATCACCGACAAGCCTTTTGAAAAGCTGGTAAGGAGGTGGCAGAATGAACTCTGAAAACCGTGAAACGCTTTCCGTTTTCGGTCAGCCGGAACTGAAGAGTACGGTTCAGGACAGGAGCATCGCCCTGAAGCAGTTCCTGAATCTGATGCTGAGCATCCTGATGCCGGCAGCGCTGGGCTGGGGCTGCTCCCATGTAGTCTCTTCCATCCTGGGACTGACGATCCATCAGCTGGAGTTCCTGCTGAGCATGGTGCTTTTTTCCGTGATCCTGTATCTGATGCTGAGATCCCCGAAGGGGCTTGTGGCCATGATCCTGTATGGGATCGTCTTCCTGGGGCTTTCCATCGTTTTCAGGTCCATGATCAGGAA
Organism: Lachnospiraceae bacterium; assembly: GCA_017438305.1. Classification (GTDB taxonomy): domain Bacteria; phylum Bacillota; class Clostridia; order Lachnospirales; family Lachnospiraceae; genus UBA1267. The sequence goes on from JAFRVX010000153.1 coordinate 36,669, forward strand.
GGAAGCCATAGCGCTGTTCGAATCGGTCCAGGGCCTTCCGGAAAGAAGCTATACAGACGCCACGCATCTTTTGATGCTGTTCGGCTACCTTCATATCTTTTTCGGCATGGCGGTGCCGGTGCGAAGGATGCATCCGGCCTTCCTGGCTTTTGTGCCGGTGCTTCCGATGATCATTTTCATTACGATCAAGCAGGGACCGACGCTTTTATCAACGGCGGTGACGCTATTCTCCCTGATGGCCCTTTTCTTTTCCGGAAGAGCCTTAAGGACCATGGAAGCCATGGATGAAAACGCGCCGTATCAGGCAAAAGTCGCCCTGCCCTTATTTATCCTGGCCATGGTGCTGTCCCTGTTTCTGACCGCCTTTTCCCGCTATGTGATCTACGAGCCCAACCGGGCCTCCTTTGAGAAAGCGGCGGAAGCGGTGGATGAGGATTTTCTGGAAAAACTGCTGGCGAAGCTGCCGGGGGATCCTTTCCGGACCGACGACAAGGGCACCGAGAAGGAAGAAACCCAGGAGACCGGGCAGTCACCGGAGACCTCTGAAGCAGAACCTTCTTCCCGGGAAGAGGCGGAAAGCGCCTCCTCGGTCTCGGATGAGACCCAGAGCGCTTCCCAGGACATCAGTTATACCGGCGTGAATCCGGCGGATGATTCCAATGGAGACGGAAGCCGTTCCGCCATCGACGAATCTACGGAAGAAGAGGAGGAGCCTTCGACAAAACTGAAGGGCTGGATCACGGCCCTGATCCTCACCCTTTTTGCCGTGCTGCTGGCGGGCGGACTCTGGTGGTACAGGAAGTATTTTATCCGGCCTTTAAAGACCCTGACAAAGGAGAACAGCCGGGAGACCTATCTGGCCGTTTACCGGGAGATCCGGAAAAGAGCCCGGGCTTCCGACGTCCGGTTTACCGTGGATGATTCTCCGGAGAAGCTGATGGAGCTGTATCCGACGGTGGATAGAAAGCTGCTTCAGAAACTGCAGCTTTCCGCGAAGGAAGCCTCTTACAGCCCTCATGAGTTTACGGAAGAGGACGTTCATTGGATCTATGATCTGTACAGATCCAGGAAACTGAATCCCCGGGAACCCGCTCAAAAGGCCGGATGATCCATCAGGCAGAACAGTGACCTGCTTATCAGTAGGTTCAGGACGGAAGATTCTGAAAATAATACTATAAACTGCAGCTGTAAAAGACACAGTACGCAGAAGAAGCAGACAGAAAACAGACAGAAACAGAAAACCAACAGAAAACAGACAGAAACAAACTAACCTTATCAGGAGATCAGACAGCTGTATGCAGGAAAAAGATCAGAAAATCGCGGAGCAGCTTTCGGAAGAGCTGCAGGTGAAACAGGAATACGTGGCCAACATCATCGACCTGCTGGACGAAGGAAATACGGTGCCTTTTATTGCCCGTTACCGGAAGGAAATGCATGGGGCCATGGACGATACCACGCTCAGGACGCTTTTTGAAAGGCTGAATTACCTCCGTTCCTTAAATGAGCGGAAGGAAACCGTAAAACGGGCCATCGAAGAGCAGGGGAAGCTGACGGAAGAACTGAGTCAGGCCATCGATGAGGCCATGACCCTGACGGTGCTGGAAGACCTGTACCGTCCTTATAAACAGAAGCGCAGGACCCGGGCCTCCATCGCGAAGGAGAAAGGCCTGGAGCCGCTGGCGCTTCAGATCCTGCTGCAGGACGGGAGCGATCCCGAGGTCCTGGCAGCGGATTATATTGACGAAGAAAAAGAAGTGCTGACCATAGAGGACGCCCTGAACGGAGCATCGGATATCCTGGCGGAAGGCTTCTCGGATAATGCGGATTACCGGAGCCTGTTAAGGGAATGGATCGGAAAAAATGCCGTTGTCCGGTCTCTGGCGGCCTCTGAAGAGGATTCCGTCTACGCGCTGTACTATGATTTTACCCAGCCTCTTTCAAAGATGCAGGGGTATCAGGTGCTGGCTCTGAACCGGGGAGAAAAGGAAGGCTTCCTGAAAGTGTCCGTTCAGCTGGAGCACGAGGAAGCCAAAGCCCTTCTGGAAAAACAGGCCATTACCGGTCATACGCCGTCGGAGGGTTTCCTGAAGAACAGCATCAGCGACGCCTGGGACCGGCTGATCTTCCCGTCACTTGAGCGAGAAGTCAGAAGCACCCTTACCGATACCGCGTCGGAAGGAGCCATAAAGAATTTCGCTATCAACCTGAAGGCGCTTTTCATGCAGCGGCCGGTAAAGGGAAAGGTCACGATGGGCCTGGATCCGGGATACCGGAACGGCTGCAAGGTGGCCGTGGTGGACGGCACCGGGAAGGTGCTGGATACC
>JAFRVX010000001.1 GCA_017438305.1 Lachnospiraceae bacterium
GAATTATATCGAAAAAGGAACCATCGTCTGGTCACAGGTCATCTCCCTGGATGATCCTGTATTTGCCTCAAAGGGAGATTTTTTTGCCCTCTGCGATAAGAACGGCTATACCTTTTACGTCTGTGACGCCACGGGGGTCCTGTCCTCCGCCAGGGTCTCCCGGAAGATCCGGGGGCTGGACATCGCCTCCACCGGTGTGACGGCAGTATTCACGGAAGGAGACGAGGCCGCGTATATTTCCTATTTTGACCGCTTCGGGAACAAGCTTTCCGTGGAAGTAAAGACTGTCTTCACGGCTTCGGGCTATCCGGTGAAGATCGCCCTTTCCCCGGACGGAAACCGGCTTCTGGTGCTGTTTTATTCCCTGCAGAACGGGATCGGCGAAAGCCGTCTGGTGCTGTATGATTTCGAAAACGGCAAAAGCAGCGATTCCTATGTGGAATACAAAGGCGAGGATTTCTACGAAAGCGGAAATCTTCTGATGGACGCGGCCTTTTTTGACGATTCCCGGTTTGCGGCGGTGGGGGACCAGGAGGTCCGCTTCATGACCTGCACCCACGTCAGGAAAGCGGAGGTCACGGAAAAAAGCCTGCCCCTTACCGACGAGGTCCGTTCCATCCTCTTTTCCGGAAGACATGTGCTGGTCACGAGGAAAACGGACGAAGGCATGACCGCCTCTGTTTACGATGCCGGCGGAAACGAAACGGCTTCCTTTGCCGTTCCGGAAAATTACAGCGATATCTGCTTCAGCGATGAAGCCGTGGTATTCCTGGAAGACAGGGAGGTCACCTATTACAATCTTTCCGGAAAGCTCCGTTATGAAGGAGAACTGGTCTCCGAACCGCTGTCCGCGGTGCTGTCGGGAAAAAGCCTCGTGATCAACACCGGCGAAAAGCTCCAGAAGCTGACGTTTAAATAAAAATGCCGGACAATTCTTTTGTAAAGATAATGAGAAAAGGCTTGTTAAAAGAAGGAATTTCTGCTAAATTGTTAAAGAGTTATCAGTAAGGTTCTCTGCCCTGGGGCAGTTGAACGGTTAAACCATATAAGGAGATCATTATGGCTAATATCGATACCCTTTCCGTGAACGCCATCCGGGTGCTTTCGGCCGATGCGATCCAGAAAGCCAATTCCGGACATCCCGGACTTCCTCTCGGTGCGGCAGCCATGGCCTATGAATTATGGGCAAGGCACATGAAGCACAATCCCGCCGATCCTTCCTGGGAAAACCGCGACCGTTTTATCCTGTCCGGCGGCCACGGCAGCATGCTGCTGTATTCCCTGTTCCATCTGTTCGGCTACGGCAACCTGTCTCTGGATGAACTGAAGTCTTTCCGCCAGTTCGGCTCCCTGACCCCCGGTCATCCGGAATACCGTCATACCGTCGGCGTTGAAGCCACCACCGGACCTCTGGGCGCCGGTATGGCTATGGCAGTGGGCATGGCTATGGCGGAAGCCCATCTGGCTTCGGTCTTCAATAAAGAAGGCTATCCCGTCGTAGATCATTATACCTTCGCCTTGGGCGGCGACGGGTGCATGATGGAAGGCATTTCCTCTGAAGCGTTCTCCCTGGCCGGTACCCTGGGCCTTTCAAAGCTGATCGTGCTTTATGATTCCAACTGTATCTCCATTGAGGGCTCTACGGACATCGCCTTTCGCGAGAACGTGCAGAAGCGTATGGAAGCTTTCGGTTTCCAGACCCTGGAGGTCATGGACGGAAACGACCTGGAGGAGATCGGAAAGGCCATCGAAGAAGCCAAGGCCGACAAGACCCGTCCTTCCTTCATCACCGTCCACACCCAGATCGGCTACGGCTCTCCCAAACAGGGAACTGCTTCCGCTCACGGCGAGCCCCTGGGCGAAGAGAATATCCGCATCATGAAGGAAAATCTGGGCTGGCCTTCGCAGGAACCCTTCTATGTTCCGGAAGAAGTCTATGATCATTATAAGGCCCTTTCCGAAAACCTGGCAAAAGACGAGGAAGCCTGGAAAGCGCTGTTTGCGGAATACTGTGAAAAGTATCCGGAAATGAAGACCGCCTGGGAGCATTATCACAACCGGGCCATCGTTAAGGAAGCCCTGGACAATATGGAGAATTTCTGGGAGATCCCCGAAAAGGCGGACGCCACCAGAAACCTCTCCGGCGCTGTTTTAAACCGCGTCAAGGATGTGCTTCCGAACCTGATCGGCGGTTCCGCCGACCTGGCGCCTTCCAACAAGACCAACTTAAAGGACGCAGGGGATTTCTCCAAAGAGAATTATCTCGGCAGAAACCTGCATTTCGGTATCCGTGAGATCGCCATGGCGGCGATCGGAAACGGCATGACGCTTCACGGCGGCCTGATCCCCTATGTGGCCACCTTCTTTGTCTTCTCGGACTATGTGAAGCCCATGGCCAGGCTGTCGTCCCTGATGGGCCTGCCCCTTACCTACGTCCTTACCCACGATTCCATCGGCGTCGGCGAAGACGGTCCGACCCATGAGCCCATCGAGCAGGCGGCCATGTTCAGAGCTATGCCGAACTTCCATCTGTGGCGCCCGGCGGATGCGCTGGAGACCAACGCAGCCTGGTATTCGGCTCTGACTTCCGAAAGAACGCCTTCCGGCCTGGCCCTTACCCGCCAGAACCTGCCGCAGCTGGAGCATGCTTCCAAAGAAGGCGCTTTAAAGGGCGGTTATATCCTGGAGGATTCCGATAAGGAGACTCCGGACGCCATCATCATCGCCACGGGCTCTGAAGTCCAGCTGGCGGTGGAGGCGAAGAAGCTTCTCAAGGAAGACGGTATCGACGTCCGCGTGGTATCCATGCCCTGTATGGACGTTTTCGAGGAGCAGGACAGCGCCTACAAGGCCGCCGTTCTTCCGAAGAACGTCACAAAGCGCGTGGGCGTGGAAGCCCTTTCCGGATTCGGCTGGGGCAATTATCTGGGCCTGGATTCCAATTTTGTGGGAATGAAGTCCTTCGGCGCATCGGCTCCGATGGCTACTCTTTTCAAACATTTCGGCATTACCACCGAAAATGTCGTTAAAGCTGTAAAAGATTTATTCTAAGGAGGAGATCACATGTTAGTAAATGCAAAAGAAATGCTGGACAAGGCCAAAGCCGGCCACTATGCAGTAGGTCATTTCAACATCAACAACCTGGAATGGACCAAGGCCATTCTGGAAACCGCACAGGAACTTCAGTCTCCCGTCATCCTGGGCGTCTCTGAAGGCGCGGGCAAGTACATGACCGGCTTCAAGACCGTTACCGCCATGGTAAAGGCCATGATCGAAGAACTGAACATCACCGTTCCCGTAGCCCTTCACCTGGACCACGGCACCTACGACGGCTGCTATAAGTGCATCGAAGCCGGATTCTCTTCCATCATGTTCGACGGCTCCAGCCTTCCCATCGAAGAGAACCTGGAAAAGACCAAAGAACTGGTAGCCAAGGCTCATGAACTGGGCATGTCCATCGAGGCCGAAGTCGGCGCCATCGGCGGCGAAGAAGACGGCGTTGTTGGCATGGGCGAATGCGCGGATCCCGAAGAATGCGCCAAGATCGCTTCCTTAGGCATCGACTTCCTGGCTGCAGGCATCGGCAACATCCACGGCGTATATCCCGAAAACTGGGCAGGCCTTCAGTTTGACGTTCTGGACAAGATCGACAAGGCCGTTCCCGGCATGCCTCTGGTCCTTCACGGCGGCACCGGCATCCCGGCTGACCAGATCAGAAAGGCCATCGAACTGGGCGTTTCCAAGATCAACGTCAACACCGAATGCCAGATCGCTTTCGCAAAGGGCACCAGAGAATACATCGAAGCCGGCAAAGACCTGCAGGGCAAGGGCTTCGACCCCAGAAAACTCCTGGCTCCCGGCACCGCAGCCATCAAGGCCACCGTCAAGGAAAAGATGGAGCTCTTCGGCTCAGTCGGAAAAGCCTGATCAGCAACAATCTGAGTTTTGAATATAAAGACCCGGCTTCGGCCGGGTCCTTTTTTATGCGTTAATGCCGGAGATATCCTGCTCTTTGATCAGTACCGATCCGGCAGTGGTGCCATGCCTGCACGAAAAAATCTTTACCGCAATGGTGAAAAGTCAGGTGACTTTTGAACAAAAATTATATTTGTGTGAATAAAAATTATAGAAATTCTGCCGAAATCTGGATTATCATTTATTCAGTAAAATCAGATTCCGGGAAAGGAGAAATGCTTCCATGGTTAAAGTCAATACAGAAGGAAAACAGTTTTATAACCCCAATCTGGTCGATGATCCGCTGAAAGTGGAGAAGGGCTATGCCCATTATAATCATAACGGCCAGAAGGATTTTTTAAGTCGGGTGCTGGCTTATGATCTTGAGGAAGGTGTGCTTTCTTTTGAAGTCGAAACTTTCCGGGGAAGAAAAGCCCTGGTAAAAGTGGGATTTATCAGTGATACAGCTTTCAGGCTGCAGATGTTCCCGGGTGAAAAGGAAGTCAGAATGAACCAGGTTTTTGATTTTAAGACCAAAACCGGTTCCGAGGTCAGCCTCGATGCAGATTTTCTGTATTTCAAAACCGAGCGGACCTGTCTTCAGTTCAGGCTCTGTCCCTGGGAAATGGTTATTTATCTCGATGGAGAAGAGCTGACCCGTGAACAGATAAAGGATCACAATGTCGATCAGAAATATAAGGCAGTTCCTCTGGGCTTTACCATTGATGAAAATGATAAGGTGACAGACTGTTTTGACACCTGGTATATGTATGTGGACGAAGCCTTTTACGGATTCGGGGAAAAGTTCAATGCCTTCAACCAGAGAGGACAGAGGGTCACCATATGGCAGCGTGATGCCCAGTCCACAAATTCAGATATCTCCTATAAGGGTATGCCATATTTCATGAGCAGCATGGGGTATTCGATCCTGTTGAATACCTATACCCGTTCTCATTTTAATATGGGTGCCAACTCCAACGTTTCCTACACTATGGAAACGGAAGATCCCTATCTTGATTACTATGTTTTCCTGAACCGGGATTATAAAGGTCTTCTGAAAGACTATACCTCTTTCAGCGGACGCTCTGAGATGATCCCCCGTTGGGCTTTCGGCTTCTGGATGTCCAGAATGAGCTACAGGACCCGGGAAGAAGTGGAAGAGATCGTTACCAGGATGGCCGAATTCGGCATGTCGGTGGACGTCATTCACATTGACGGCTGGGGAGACGGCCACAGCGCCGACGGTTCAAAAGATCTGTTATGCTTTGATGAAAAGCGCTTCCCGGATCCGGAAGGCATGATTCGGTGGCTTAAAGAACGCGGTGTGCATCTTTCTCTGTGGATGTTCCCCTATATCAATGCGGAAGCCAGAAACCGGGCTACCGGGGAAGTCCTGGGAACGCCTCCTTCTTTCGCCTACATGAAAGAACGGGGGTTCCTGGTCAGAAACAAAGATGGCGAGCCTTATGAATTCACTCCCGGCGAAGGCGATGCGGGCCATGGCGTTTATGCCCTGGATTTTACGAATCCGGAATTTTGTGAATACATTAAAGGACGCGTCAAACGACTCATGAAAATGGGTGTCGGTGTGATAAAAACCGATTTTTCTGAAGAACTTCCGGAGGACGCGGTCTTCTATGACGGAACTACCGGTCTGGAATCTCATAACAAATATTGCCTTCTTTATGCCAAAACCATCTACGAAGCTTCACGGGAAGCCAAGAAAGAGATGGGAGAGAAGGCGCTTCTGTGGGGCAGGTCCGGATTTGCCGGATCCCAAAATTATCCGGCGAACTGGGCAGGTGATTCCTCTGCTGCCAAAAATAATCTGAACGCACTGCTTAACGGAGGGCTTAACATCGGCCTTTCCGGTGTCTCTTTCTGGGGCTTTGATATCGGTGGTTTCTACAACTGCGATTATACCGGAAAACGGGTAATACCGGACGATGACTCATATATCCGCTCTGTTCAGATGGGGCTTATGAGTCCCCTGAGCCGCAGTCATGGCCAGGCGACGCCCCGGGAACCCTGGGTATATTCAGAAGAAGCTCAGGATGCTTTCCTGAAGATCAACAAACTTCGTTACCGCCTCCTGCCTTATATCTACAGCGTCGCCTGGGAAACTCATTATACGGGCCTTCCTATGATGCGTCCCATGATGCTGGAATTCCAGGACGATTTTGCCACGAAGGATATTAATACTCAGTACATGCTGGGAGATACCTTGCTGGTAGCGCCGTACTTCGACCAGAAAGTCCATCGGGTCTATCTGCCGGAAGGTTCCTGGGTAGACTGGTATACCAGAGAACGCATCGCCGGCGGAAAATGGATCGTGTGTGAGAAGAAGATAGACCGGATCCCCCTCTTTATCAGGGAAAATTCGGTGATTCCGGTTTTCAGGAATGCGCCGATGCATATTGAGGACAGGAATTTCACCGGTTACGATCTGGTACTGAATCTGACAGACCGCCTGGAGAAGACTTTTTATGACGATGGTTTTGAGGGTTATGTCAAAGCGGAGATCCGGGACGGCAGGGTCTATGTGAGAACGAATCTCCCGGCAGAGGGTATCGAAGTACTCTCTGACAAAACTTTTACTGAAGTGATCAGAGAAATGTTCTGATGGCCTGAACTTTCGGAATCAGTTCTTTCCGCAGATACTTAACTGCTCTTCGTTCCGGAAAAGCGGAAGGGCAGTAAGCAATAAAAAACTTTTTAAGGAGGAAACCATGAAAAAGTTAACAGCTCTTGTACTGGTATTTCTGTTAGCTTCTGCAACACTTCTCGGCTGCGGCAGCCAGGGAGGTTCCGATGCCTCGAAGACAACAGCATCCAAAGAAGCAGAATCCCAGAGCCAGGAAGAAAAAACAACGGAATCGGAAAAAACGGATGAGGCAAGTTCCGATGAATCCGAAACACCTTACAATGTAAGGATGATCTTCTGCATCCCCAATGAAGTTCCGGATAAGGCGGCGGTTCAGCGGATCAATGATGCCATGAACAAGATCACCTTAAGAGACCTGAATATGACGGTCTCTCTGGAATTCACTACCTTCGCCACCTATAACGACCAGATTACCCTGGCGCTTTCTTCCGGTGAAGATTATGATCTATTTACTTCCATCGCTTCCAGATGCCCCAGCTGGGTGAACTCCGGCTATCTGGTCGATCTCAAGAATCTCCTGAACGAATACGGCCAGGGTGTGCTTTCCAGCTATTCTTCTCCGGACATCGCTACGGCGCCCCAGGTCAACGGTTTTGTCTATGGCGTTCCCGTTCATAAGGAAATCGCTATGCAGCCCACCATTTTCTTCAGAACCGACATTCTGGAAAAGTATAACATTGATGTTTCCAAGGTGGCTTCTATTGAAGATGTCAATGCCATCTATGAGAAAGTTGCGGAAAAAGAGCCGGATATGTGGATGGTAGCGCCTGAAGTCGGCGGCAATGCCAAAGCATATTCCTTCGATTCCCTGGGAACCAGTCCGGTACTGGGCGTGACCATAGGCGATATTGCGAATTCCACCACGGTCGTTCCCCTTTATGAAACCGACGAATTCAAGAACTGGTGCAAATGGGCTCATACCTGGTATGAAAAAGGCTGGATCAACCCCGGCGTAGCTTCCGATACCGAATCTTACTATTCCTATATCCAGTCCGGCCAGGCATTCTCATTCTTCTCGGATTACGGCCATCCGTTATCTGAGGCTGATCAGGAAAAGAACTGCGGCAATACCGATCTGACCATGGTCACCATCGGCGAGCCCTTCTGCACCACGAATACGTCGGCTGTATTCTGCTATTCCATTCCTTCCGGATCCAAGGATCCCGTAAAGGCTATGAAGATGCTGAACTACCTGATGACCTCTACCGAAATGATGAACCTCCTGAACTGGGGTGAAGAGGGTGTAGATTATGTTGTAAACAGCGATGGCCTCCTGGATTATCCTGAAGGCGTGGACACCAACACGGTAGGCTATCATCTCGGCGCCGGCTGGATCCTTCCGAATCAGTTTGTCTGCACGCCGTGGGCTTCCGACGGCAAGGACATTTACGAAAAGGTTGCCAAATACAATACGACGGCAGTCGTTTCCAAACTGCTTGGTTTTGTCTTTGACCCGAGTCCGGTTGCAGATGAAGTCGCAGCGTGCCAGGTGATCGTGGATACCTACTACAAATCTCTTCAGACAGGTGCCGTAGATCCCGATGAATACTTGCCTCAGTTCATGGATGAACTGAAAACAGCCGGCATGCAGGCTATCCTGGATGAAGAACAGCGTCAGATCGATGAATTCCTGAAAAAATAATTCACAACACCTGATGAACTTCTCGGGCGCCGCCGCATGAAAACGGCGGCGCCTTTCTCAATCAACCGGGAGGGAGAAAGATATGAAATCCGGACAGAGAAAGTCTCCGGGCAGATTCCGGAAGGCAGTTAAGAATCTGAAGCATTATATTCCCCTTTACATTATGCTGCTTCCGGCAGTGATTTATGTGGGCATAAACAATTATGCGCCGATGGGCGGGATCGTTCTGGCATTTAAGGAATTTAATGCGAAGAAAGGCATTTTCGGCAGTGATTTTGTGGGACTGTCTAATTTTACGTTCCTTCTTAAAAACAAGGATCTTGGGATCATCCTGAGGAACACCATCGGCTATAATATTGCCTTTATTATTGTAAATCTGATCGTCGGTGTCACCTTGGCTCTGCTCATAACGGAAATCAGGAATCTGAAGATCCGGAAAATCTATCAGAGCGTTATTCTGTTTCCCTTTGTTGTGTCTATCATCATCATTTCCTATATGGTAAGGGGATTCCTGGATGCTTCTGCCGGTCAGATAAACCATTTGTTCAACACTAAAATTTCGTGGTATGATGTAAAATGGCCGTGGCCTTTTATTATCATTTTTGTCAATACCTGGAAAGGGGTGGGGTATGGAACGGTCCTTTACATTGCTGCGATCCTGGGGATCGATTCCAGCCTGTACGAATCGGCGGCCCTGGACGGCGCTACAAGACTGCAGCAGATCCGTTATATTACGCTGCCTTTCCTGAAACCTACTATGATTACGGTTACGCTTCTGGCCATAGGCAGGATCTTCAATTCTGACTTCGGCCTGTTTTACCAGGTACCGCAGCAGTCCGGCCTGATCACTTCCGTGACTCAGACCATAGACACCTTCGTCTACAAGGCACTGACTGCCATGAATCGTGTCGGCATGTCCGCAGCGGCTACCTTTTTCCAGTCCGTTATCGGCCTGATCCTGATCCTGGTTTTCAACGGGATCGTCAGAAAGATCAGTCGAGATAACGCACTGTTCTGACAGGGGGGTATTATGGTTCGTTCAAAGCAGGAAAAAGTTCTTGAGGCGGTTGCCTACACCGTAATGACCCTGGTGCTGATCATTGTCATTTATCCTTTTTTGCTTTTGTTTATGTCCTCTGTTACAGAGGAGAATTCGCTTCTGATAAATGGCTATTCCATCTTTCCGAAGGAATTCAGCATGGGTGCTTATAAATATATCTGGAACTCCCGTTCCACGATTCTTCACGCCTATCTGGTCACGCTTGTCATCACCGTGATCGGGACTCTCTCCCATGTGCTGATCGTGGCGCTGGCGGCCTATCCCCTTTCAGTGTCAAAACTTCCGGGCAGACAGCTCATAACATTCTATTTTCTCTTTACCATGCTGTTTAACGGCGGTCTGGTACCAACCTACATGTTTTATACGACGGTCCTGAATATCAAGAATACTTATTGGGCGCTTCTGATCCCGCATCTGATGTTCAGTACCTTCAACATGATCATCTGCAGGACCTTTATCAAAGGAAACATCCCGACAGAACTTTTAGAGGCAGCAAGGATTGACGGAGCATCCGAGTTCAGGATCTTTTTCTCCATCATCCTGCCTCTCGGGAAATCCATTTTTGTGACCATTGGGATCTTTGCCGGTCTGAATTATTGGAACGACTGGACAAACGGCCTGTACTATATTAACGACCAGGCCAAATACTCCATCCAGATGTTGTTGAATACCATGGTGCGGAATATCCAGTTCCTGACACAGTACGGACATTCCACGGATTCCACCATGAAGCTTCCGAGCATAAGCCTCCGTATGGCCATTGCCTTTGTCGGCATGCTTCCTATCCTGATCCTGTATCCTTTTCTTCAGAAGTACTTTGAAAGCGGCATTACTCTGGGAGCTGTCAAAGGATGATTTCCGAAAAGGCATTCCCGGACGGAGAATGAAATGAAAAAAAACGATTCAGGAAGCCGTATACGGCTGTACCTGGCGATCGGCCTGATCATCCAGATCGTCAGCGGAGTGATTTTTATTGCTTCTTATGTCAAACTGCGTGATGTTACCAGAAATAGCATCATGCAGTTTACTGATGCTTATATGAATCAGGTACAGATGGATTTTTCCGAAAACCGGCTGTATATCGAAAACGAACTTCTGTCCGATCCGGAAACCAGAAATCTGTTCCGCAAACACGGGATCGCTTATGTGAATGCCATCGGAGAACTGCAGACCCGGTTCAGGATCGCAGCCCAGACCAACGACAACCGCTATCATTTCTATACCTGCGACCGGAACTCCGGGCTGTTTATTGAACTGAGCCGGGTCACGCTTCCTTTTTCCGTTTACCGAAAGATCCGTCCGGCGCTTAAGTCTGTCGTCAGACAGGGAGTACAGAACGGACAATGGACACTGTGTGATGCGGAAGGCGTCCGTTTTGTCCAGGCTTCCTGGACCTACGGGGATTTTGTTCTGGGTGTCTGGTGTTATGAAGAGGATCTTCTGGATTATGTTTCAAATCTGGATTACGGGAAAAACGGCGGAGCCTCTCTTGTCCTGAAGAACGATGTGAACCGTAAGGAAAACAGCTTCTTTTCCAGGACACTGACTTACCGTTTCACTTTCCCGGGGGCTGACACGAACTTTGACGCCCGGTTCCTGATCTACCAGACTATTTCCTCCAGGAACCTTTTCTGGCTCGAAATAACAGAATTCATACTGACGTTGTTTGTCTTTGCCGTGCTCTATTTTATGGCTCACCGGGTACGGAAGCGGCTGATCGAACCTTTGCAGAATCTGTCGCTGATACTGGAAAAGTACCGCAGCAACCCTGAACTTCCGGAAGATCCCGTTGACCGGGAAGAACTGCTGGGGGACACCTATGACGTTCTCAACGGACTTCTGGTACAGCTGGATGAGCAGCGGACCGAGCTTTACCAGAACGAGCTTGAAAAGCGGCAGCTTCAGCTGAATTTCCGGAATGCCCAGATCCGTCCTCATTTTCTGGTAAACTGCCTTGCCATGCTTTCGGGCATGGCGTCGGTTGGGGAGGCGGAACGGGTGCAGGAGATGACGGTCTACCTGTCCCGTTATATCCGTTATATCCTGCAGGACTGCATGGATACGGCTACTGTCGAACGGGAAGTGGAACACATGCGGGATATTATCGAGATCTGCAGGGGATTAAACAGCCACGATATCCGTTTTGAAGTGAGTGTTGATGAAGAGGCATCCTGCATAAGGCTGCCGGTTCTGGTCATAAGCACTTTCATCGAAAACTCTATCCGCCATTATACCGGAGAGGAGGATCTTGAGATCCGGTTATTTGTAAGCCTGGATAAAGAGAGCGACACCCTTTCCATACGGATCGCTGACAATGGAGAAGGTTTCTCGGAGGACGCACTGTATATGCTTAACGTCATGGGAGAGATGGATGAAGAAAACGGACGGCATATCGGTATCAATAATGTACTCCAGCGCCTGGAACTGTTTTACGGGGACAGGGCGGAAGCCGTATTTGAGAATGTGGACGGGCATGCGGTCGTAGACCTTGTCATAAAGGAGATACACCATGAAACTCCTGGTAGTTGATGATAATAAATACGTCGTTGAAAGCCTCAGAAAAATGATCCGGAAGGAAGAATTCGGGATCAGTGAGGTGCTGGGTGCCTACAGTGTGCCGCAGGCGGAAAGGATCCTGGAGACGGAAGAAGTGGATCTTCTGATCTGCGACATCGAAATGCCGGGCGAGAAGGGCTTTCAGCTGCTGGAATATATAGAACGGAACGGGCTGGATATCGAAACCATTATGCTCACCAGCTATTCGAATTTCGACTATGCGAAACAGGCGCTTTCTTATCATGTGGACGATTATCTGCTGAAGCCGGCTGCATCGGAAGAACTGAATGAAGCTGTCGGCAGGATGGCCGAGAAAAAGAGAAAAAGAATGAAAGAGGAAAAACTCATGGAATACGGCAGTCACTGGCTGTCTTCCGTGAATCTTCCCGATGAAGGCGATGAGGAAGTATCAGGAAGGGAGATCAATGAGATCTGGGAGTATATCCTGAACAATCTGGCTTCCGTGAACCGGACCTCCATTGCCGAACATTTTTTCATTACGCCGAACTACCTGTCCCGGCTCTTTAAAAAGGAGACGGGAATGCTTCTCACAGAATATATTCAGCAGGAGAGAATGACAAAAGCCCAGGAACTGCTGAAAAATACAGAGCTTTCAGTAAGCGAGATCGCTCTGCAGACCGGATATCCTTCTTTTGCTCATTTTTCCAAACAGTTCAGGCGGTTTACAGGGGATTCCCCCAATGAATACCGGAAACGATTCCGCAGATAACCATAAGGCTTCCCCATAGGGGAATACTTTGAGAGACCCGGCGCATACCGGGTCCCTTTTGTCATATATACAGTTGAAAAAGCTTATCACTTGTGTTATAATGCTCGCATATTGTGTGGTGTTCCCGGGGCTTGGGAGCGCCTCTAAAGAAAGCGAGGATACAGAATGAACGTCTATAAGACCGATGACATCAGAAATGTCGTGCTTTTAGGTCATGGAAGCAGCGGAAAAACCACTGTTGCCGAAGCTATGGCGCTCGTAGCCGGACAGATCTCCCGTATGGGTACCATTGATGCCGGCAGCACCATCAGCGATTACGATAAAGAAGAGCAGAAGCGCGGATTCTCCATTTCCGCCGCGATCCTTCCCATTGAATGGGCAAAGAAGAAGATCAATGTTATCGACACTCCCGGTTACTTCGATTTTGTCGGTGAAGCCGAGCAGGGTCTTTCCGGCGCCGACGGTGCCATTATCGTTGTTTCCGGCAAGGACGGCGTGCAGACCGGTACCATCAAGGCCTGGGAAATGTGCGAAAAGGCAGAGCTGCCCCGCATGATCTTTGTTACCGATATGGACCAGGCGGATGCGGATTTCAATAAAGTCGTTGATGAATTAAAGGAAAAACTCGGCCAGAAGATCGCTCCTGTTGTCGAACCCATCAAAGAAGGCGAAAAGCTCACCGGTTACGTAGACGTTATCCGTCATCAGGGCCATAAGTTCCTGGACGGCGGCAAATCTCAGAACTGTGATATTCCCGCCGATGCGGAAGACGGTTACCAGACCTGCCATGACGAGCTCATGGAAGCCGTTGCCGAAACCTCCGAGGAATTCATGGAGCGGTATTTCGAAGGTGAAGAATTCACCACCGAAGAGATCGTTTCCGCCCTCCGCGACAACGTAGCCCAGGGTGAACTGGTTCCCGTATACGTAGGCTGCGGCCTGGCGGCCCAGGGCCTGTCCATGCTGCTGGACGACATCATCGCCTACATGCCGGCTCCTTCCCATGTCACGGCTGAAGGCACGCTGGAAAACGGCTCCGCTTTCGAAGCCAACTACGACGATGCGAAGCAGAAATCCCTGTACATCTTCAAGACCCTGGTCGACCCCTTCATCGGCAAATACAGCCTGATCAAGGTCAAATCCGGCGTCTTAAAGACAGATGACCAGCTGGTGAACCAGAGGACCCAGAATACCGAGAAGGTCGGCAAGCTGTACACCTTATGCGGCAACAAGGCTTCCGAAGTTTCCGAACTTCATGCCGGCGACATCGGCGCTCTGGCTAAACTGGACGATGCCAGAACCGGCGACACCATGGCGGAAAAAGGCCTGGCAGTCACCTATCCGGTTCCGGAATTCACCAAACCCTATACCTATATGCGTTATACCGTCCCGAAGAAGGGCGAGGATGACAAGGCTTCCGCAGGCCTGACCCGTCTGGCGGCAGAGGATGTCACCCTGAAGCTTGTGAACGATTCCGCCAACGGTCAGCAGCTGATCTACGCGGTAGGCGATCAGGCGCTGGATATCATCAAGAGCAAACTGTCCCAGCGCTATAAAGTAGACATCGATCTGGAAGAGCCCAGAGTGGCCTTCAAGGAGACCATCACGAAGGAATCCGACGTACAGGGCAAGCATAAAAAGCAGTCCGGCGGCCACGGCCAGTACGGCGACGTCCGCATGCGTTTCTCTCCCTCCGGAGACAATGACCAGGCTTATATCTTTGAAGAGCAGGTCGTCGGCGGTTCCGTACCGCGCAACTACTTCCCGGCTGTTGACAAAGGCCTTGCCGAATCCGTTATCGCAGGACCTCTGGCCGGTTATCCTGTAGTCGGCGTCCGCGCCGTGCTGTACGATGGCTCCTACCATCCGGTAGACTCTTCCGAACAGGCCTTCAAGACCGCTACCCAGCTGGCCTTCAAGGATGGCTTCATGAAAGCCGGCCCGGTTCTTCTCGAGCCCATCATGAACGTCAAGGTCACCGTTCCCAACGACTTCACCGGCGACGTCATGGGCGACCTGAACAAGCGCCGCGGCCGTGTGTTGGGCATGACCCCCAACGCCGACGGAGATCAGGTGGTGGAGGCTGAGGTCCCCATGGCCGAGATGATGAGCTATGCCATCGAC
>JAFRVX010000154.1 GCA_017438305.1 Lachnospiraceae bacterium
AAGCCTTATCTCCCAGCAGGGGGACCTCATCAGTCACCTGCGGTGACAGCTTCCCCAGAGGGGAAGCCTTATTCCCAGCGGGGGGACCTCATCAGTCACCTGCGGTGACAGCTTCCCCAGAGGGGAAGCCTTGTTCCCGGAGGGGAAGCCTTGTTCCCAGAGGGGAAGCCTTGGGACCCGGGGCCTGTTCCTGTTCCGGTGAGGGACTTCCCGTTCATCCTCTGCCCATCTCATATCATTTTCCCTTTACGCCGATGGTTTTCTCCCGTTCACCGACATGATGCATGATGGGCCGGAATCAGGCGGGAGCGTTTCCGTTTTTTTCGGGGCTGCCCTTGCCCGGAATGGCCATGATCATTCCTGAACAGCACCGTTTCCATTTCCTCACGGGGCTGCGGGAAGCCGTTATGGCAGGATGTGATGTAATATCAGGGGAACAGGGGAAGACAGGTTTTTTCCGAAGGATACCTGGTTTTTTATCGCGTCTTTTACGCTTCCGGCCTTCCCGGCCGCGGGGGCAGGTTCCTTTGTTTTCGGGTCCGTATAAGTCGATTTCAGGCAGACTGTAGCATGAGCACAGCGGGTTCGTAAATGGTTTTCGGGGCGTTTTTTCATCTTTTTTGCGGCTGTCAGGGAAAAAGAAAGCCTGTCTGAATGCAAAAACCCCGGAAAGGATACAAACTGCAAAGGTTTTTCGAAATCCTGCACGGTAAGGGTTCGGCAAAGGTTTTCTAAATTCTCAAAATCCTTGCTTTTTCGGAAAAACATGCTACACTTTCCCTATGAATGAATACAGTGCTTTTTCAAAAGTCTATGATCTTTTCATGGAGGATATTCCCTACCGGACCTGGTGCGATAACCTGTGCCGGCTTCTTAAGGAGCGGCACATCGAAGACGGCCTGGTCTGCGAGCTGGGCTGCGGCACCGGCACCATGACGGAGCTGCTGGCCGGGGCCGGATACGATATGACAGGCATCGACCAGTCGGAAGAGATGCTTCAGGAAGCGCTTTTAAAGCGGGATGAAAGCGGCCTCCCCATTCTGTATCTGAACCAGGACATGCGGGAATTCGAGCTCTACGGCACCATGCGGGCCTTTGTCTCGGTGTGCGACACCATGAATTACCTGCTGGAGAAAGAGGATTTCATCACCGTCCTGAAGCTTGTGAATAATTATCTGGATCCGGGAGGCGTCTTCCTTTTCGACCTGAAGACCCGGCATTACTTTGAAGAGGTGCTGGGGGAACGGACCGAGGCGGACAACGAGGAGGATGCGTCCTACATCTGGGAAAATTATTTTGATCCGGCGTCAGGCATCAATGAATACGCCCTGACCCTTTTCGAAAAACAGCCCTCCGGCCTGTTCCGGAAATATGAGGAATTCCATGAGCAGCGGGCCTATGACATTTCGGAGATACAGAAGATGGCGGAAGAGGCCGGCATGATCTTTGAAAGTGTTCTGGATGCCGAAGACCTGAAACCGCCCAAAACTTCTTCGGAGCGGCTTGTGGTGATCCTGAGAGAGAAAGGAAAAGAAAGAATTGAGTGACTATATGATCCGGGGAACCGCAGCGGACGGCGAGATCCGTTTCTTTGCGGCCTATACGAAAGATACCGCGGAATTTGCCAGAAACGCCCACAATTTAAGCCCGGTGGCGGCAGCAGCCCTGGGGCGGCTTCTGACCGGCGGCGTGATGATGGGCGCCATGCTGAAAAATGATGAAGATATCCTGACCCTTAAGATCGACTGCGACGGCCCCATCGGTGGGCTGACGGTCACGGCGGATCCGAAGGGCAACGTGAAGGGCTACGTCAAGAATCCGGACGTGGACCTGCCGCCGAACGATAAAGGCAAGCTGGACGTGGGCGGCGCCCTGGACCTGGGGGTCTTAAGCGTCATCAAGGACGAAGGCCTGAAGGAGCCCTACATCGGCCAGACCATCCTGCAGACCGGAGAAATCGCGGAGGACCTGACCTATTACTTCGTACTGTCGGAACAGACGCCTTCCTCCGTAGCCCTTGGGGTGCTGCTGGATAAGGAGACGGGCCATGTGCGGCACGCCGGCGGCTTCATCCTCCAGATGATGCCGAACGCCCGGGAGGAGACCATTTCCCGCCTGGAAGAAAGGCTTTCCGGTATCACATCGGTCACCTCTTATTTTGAAGAAGGAAAGACCGTTGAAGATATGATGGACATGATCCTGTCCGGCATGGACCATCATGTAACGGAGACCATCCCCTGCGGGTTCCACTGCGACTGCTCCTATGAAAGGACGGCGGAGGTCATCGGCTCCCTTCCGAAAAAGGAGATCCGAGAGATGATCGACGAGGGAGAAGACGTGGAAGTGGTATGCCATTTCTGCAATAAGAAATATGTCTTCCCGGTGGATGTCCTGAAGGGAATGCTGTAAAAAATAAAAAAGGACCGGAAAACCTGACGTTTTCCGGTCCTATGTCTTTTTTTGGATATCAGAGCTTGGTTACGTTGACAGCCTGGGGACCCTTCGTGCCTTCGATGACTTCGAATTCCACTTCCTGGCCTTCGTCAAGAGACTTGAAGCCTTCCATGTTCAGTCCTGAATAATGGACAAAAACATCTTTGCCGGTCTCATCGGTGATGAAGCCGTAACCCTTCTGATTGTTGAACCACTTTACGGTTCCTTTTTCCATAACAACTACCCTCCAGTAAATATATTTCACGGAAATTTTCCGCGGGTCTTCCTTTCATCCGGCCTTAAAAAGACTAGACAGAATAAAAAATAAAAATTATTTTTTATAAGGCCTTGTCTAATTTATCACATGAAACCGGATAAGTCAAGGCGAACTTGACAGCAGTCTTCGGTTTCGCTATACTTTAAGAAAAAAACGGAAAGGTTGTTTTTATGACAGCTGAGAGCGTAACGGAAGCCGTGACCCAGGCGGCAGCGGATATTGATGTAGATGCCCTGGTGGAAAAATACGGCCAGATGAAGGTACCGGCCCTGACCATGGTCATGACCGCGGCGGTAGTGGTATTTTTAGTGGTCCTGATCGTACTGGGCTTTATTTATGTTTCCCGTCACTATGTGAACTTCTCCAACGGAATCTACGCCGGTATCCTGGCGGAGCTGATCTTCGGCTACGTCGCCTACGGCGCGCTGAATTTCGCCTTCCAGAAGATCGGTCCCGTCGATCAGTTCCTGAAGGCTCATCAGCAGCTGGGCGACTGCCTGCTGATACTTGTGGCGGTGATCCTGGAATGCCTGGCGGTGTTCCTGGGCATGAAATACCTGCTCCGGATGAACGGGAAACGGCATCTGGAAACGAACATCGGCCATGTGGTCACCTTCGGCCTCTCCACCTATGCGGCGGCCATCCTGGTGAGCCAGCAGCTGACCTATGCCATTGAATACATCATGGTCAGCAATACGATGAACAGCCTCGGCATGGAAGTCGCGGTGTATCAGATGCTGATCAATGGCGCGTCGGAAGGGGAAGCGGATGCTACCGTGCGCGGCATGGTGGAATCCAGCTGGCTTAAGTTCCTCTGGGACGGCTTTACCTATGTGCTCCGGGCGGTGGTGGTCACCTCGTCGGCAGTTCTGGTGTACGGAACGGAACGGCGGGGACTGGACCGGAAAAAGTGGCTTCCCATTGCGGTCCTGATGATAGCTGCTTATTATATTCCGACGTTTCTGAATACCATCACAGAGGTGCACGCGGCCGTCCTCATCGTGCTGACGCTTCTGATCACCGCGGCCTGCGCTTTCATTGCCTTAAGGACGGTTTATAAGGAAATGCCTTCCGACTGGGAAGACCTCAGACGGAAACCCGTAAAGAAACCGAAGAAAAAAGATTCGGATAAAGATAAGAAAATGCCTAAAATCGTCATGCCTGATTAAGGAGGAACAGAAATGATCAGGACATTCAAGTGCCCGTCCTGCGGAGGGGATCTGGTCTACGACCCCGGAAGCACGCAGATGAAATGCATCCGGTGCAGCCGTACCACGCCCTTTGGGGAAGTGGATTATGAAAAAGACCTGCTGGAGGCGAAACCGTCGGAAGCCTCGGATAACGACGGCAACGGAAAAGAAGAGTATCACTGCGCGAACTGCGGCGCGGTCCTGGATACCGACGACTACACCGCCTCCACGGTATGCAGATACTGCGGAAGTCCCATGCTTCTGGAAAGCCGGTTTTCCGGCGATGTGAAGCCTTCTCGGATCCTCCCCTTCGGCTTTGACAAGAAAAAAGCCCAGGACAATTTCAAAAACTGGACCGGGACCGGTTTTCTGACGCCGGCTTCCTTTAAGACACAGGCCACCATGGATAAGGTCACCGGCGTGTATGTGCCCTACTGGCTGTATAACTATACGGCGGACGTAAACATCAAAGCTATTGGCACCCGGACCCGCATCGAACGGACCCAGACCGAGGAGATCATCCATACGGATCATTTCGATATCAACCGCCTGACCCAGACGGAATATACGAATGTGCCGGAAAATGCCCATCCGGATCTGCCCTCCGACAAACTCTCCGTGCTGGAACCCTACGATTTTGAAAACCTGACGGCGTTTGTCGAACCCTATATTGCCGGCTTCTTCGCGGAGAAATTCGGCAAGACTAAGGAAGAGCTGGAACCGGGGGTCCGGAAAACGGTGGAGGCAGACGCGGTGCAGACCGCTCTTTCCCAGATCATCGAATACGAGACTGTGAATCCCATGGGTTCCCGGGTGGACATGGTGAAGGCTTCCTCCGAATATGTCATGCTGCCTTTGTGGGCGCTGAATTTTAAATACGGCGGAAAGAACTACCCGCTCTTCATGAACGGCAGGACCGGCAAAATCGAAGGCGAACTCCCGGTAAGCCGGGGCAAGGTCCTTCTGGTGGGCCTGATCGCCTTTATCATCGTCTTCCTGCTGACGTATCTTTTCGGGAGGGTGATATGATGAGAAAATTCAAGTTTCCTGCCGGGCTGATAGCCCTTCTGGCCCTGCTTTTCATAAGCGCTTCCGGCTTTGCCTCCACGGCAAAGAGCGGGACCTACGTCTATGACGAGGCCGGCCTTCTTTCGGAAACCTTCATCTCCCAGCTGAATGACCGGATCGCTTCGATCCGGGACAATATCCAGTCCGACCTTCTTGTGGTCTATACCGACGATGCTTCCCTGACAGAGGCCAGAAGCGCTGCGGAGACCATCATCAACACCTGGGTCAGCCGGGGAAACGGCTACGGGGAAAAGCATGAGACCGTGCTCTTCTATGTAAATATGGCGGACCGGAGCTACTTTATCGATGAGTATAACGATGCCAATGAATTCCGGTTAAGCTATGACGAGATCGACGAGATCAAATATACCGTGGAGGAAGACTTACGGCGCGGCAGCTATGACGGCGCGGCCCTGGACTTCACCACCCTGGCGGAAAAGGATCTGAAACCCGGCTTCTTCCAGCGGGTCTGGTCCTGGATCCTGATGGGCCTTCTGGGCGGCGGCGCAGCCATGGGCATAGCCCGCGGCAGCCACAACAACGTGACCGGCGTTCCCATCTCCTTCTACAGAAGGCGGGAGATCGAAGACCGGGGCTCCAACGATATTTTCACCGGTACAACCACTGTGGTGCATCGGATCGATCAGAACCGGCCTCCCCAGAACATGGGCGGCGGCCACTCCGGCGGCGGTCCCGGCATGACCACAGGCGCCGGATCATCCGGCCACCAGGGCGGCGGCGGACATTTCTGAAACAGCGAATAAAGGGGCTGTTAAACAGGTATTCCCATAAAATCAGGCTGCCGGATCATCATCGATCCGGCAGCCTGATTTTTTATGATCCGCTTGTGATGGATGCAGAGCTCCGCAGAGCGTATTGGAACTGTCCGGCGGAAGAGGCCGCGGCAGACCTTATTCTCCGTATCCATGAGCCTGAAGATAGAGCTGGCTTATTGTTAAAATTGAACAAAAAATCAAAAGTGACCGTAAAATATTCATAAAGTATTGTATTTTTTTAGAATTGATTATAATATGATATTGGGGTCAAAAGGTGATATCCGGAGCGTTACGCACTACGTGCTCCCACGCTCCTTCCACATTCCGCACTCTCGTGGAGATAAATCTCCACTTCGCGCTCCATGTGGGGCGGGTCCCAAGGTCTGATCCCCACATACATGTACACATGAGTGGGGATCGACCTTTTGACCCTGATATCATAATATTATTGAGGGCGGTTTCGATAAAGTATTTTATTGCTAGTAAAAAGCAGGCTTTTTGACTTGAGGAGGAAGTATTATGAAAAAAATAATAGCTCTTTTTTGTGTGTTCTAAGCCCAAGTACTATAGATAGCTTAGTTCAATCAAATCTCTTATTGAATTATCCTCTTTTCTCCAGCTGGCAAAGTTCTTCCAGTGGTCATCAGATGGTCATAAGGGGTATTTCATTAACTGCTCACCAACTCTATTTGGTAGACCCTGCTTCGGGCTATGGAATAGCTTCCAAGAGTGTAAGCGGATATTATACTTATACGAGTCCTGTCAGCGGGTCTACATTCACGGGCTACGGATTTGGTTGGAAATAATTACAGAGAATAAGTATCGAGAGGGAGATAATGAAGAAACAATACGTCAAACTTTTTATCATACGAATCCTTTTGTTAAGTCTTCTTTTGTCACTGGCTGCCTGCGGCAATTCACCGGTGCCATCTGATGATTCTAAACAGGTCTCAGAGGATTCCACAACGGCGGTTCCCCCGGTGAATCAGGAAACTGTCCTGGATAAATTCCGGGTAGAAGTCAGGAACATCGAGTGTGATGATCGTATCCATACCGTGCTCTATACGGATAATGGAGAACCTGTAATAGAAATGGGCGCTGGGTCTACAGCATTTGATATTCGGTATGATCCGCAGTATTTTGATCTGTATGCCGAGGATGGGTCTGCCGTTCCGTATATAAGCGGAAAAGAGGCTGTCTTAAATATGTATATCACAGCTTCACAGTACGCGACTCCGCTGGATCTGGTCTTTTTCCGGCTGGATTTCACCAGGTACGGGATTTCAAAACCGGGACATTATAAAGCGGTTATTCCTATCCAGGAAAATCATGTTGACAAAACCATTGAGCTTTCGGTGGAGATCCTGGAGGAGAAGGAAGCGCTTCAGCCGGCTGCTCCTTCAGAGAATTCTCTGGTTCCTGAAGAATGCGCCTATATCGTTATTAAAAACGCAGATATTTACACAGCATTCAACACTTACAAGGTTTCCCGGGAAGAAAATAAGATTTTCTTTGATCAATTATGCAAAATATTTTCAAATACTGACCGTCAGGTGGATTTTTCGGGTGAGTATGGGGCTGGTAAGCTATGCGACCATGACCGAGCGCGAAAATTTGTGTTCTATGATGCACAGGACAACTGGCTGAATGAACTTTATTATTACGGTGAGGTTCTTGAATATCAGGGAACTATTTATAGAGCAGATACTGAAGTTGCGTCTCTGTATTTTCAGTGGGTTACGCCGGCTAAACTGAAAGATTGCCTCCTCCATGACGCAGAAAACCCTTGATGATACCGCTTTCTGCAGCAGTCAGCAAATCCGGCAGGTGTTCCGGTGAGGATCGGGAGACTATAAAAGTAAAGGGGAAGGCGATTCACAGATCCGTCATACGGATCGGGAACGCCTTCCCCTTTTTCAGACAATCGTTATATCATGCAGGCAGGCACGGGAGAAGTCTTTACGCCTTGGTCTCGCAGTAGAGGCATCGGTAAACCTTGTTCTCCCGGTCCGTGAGCCTGAAGATGTGTTTGATCTCCTGTTCGGTGGAGGTGATGCAGCGGGGGTTTTTGCAGACCAGGACGTTGGTCAGGATCTCCGGCAGGGAGAGCTGTTTCTTTTCCACGGTGACGCCGTCTCTTATGATGTTTACCGTGGCCTCGGGATCCACATAGCCGATCACATCCAGGTTTAAGTCGATGGCGGCATCGATCTTGATGATATCCTTTTTCCCCATTTTATGGGAAGAGGCGTTTTTGATGACCGCCACCTGCACGTCCAGCTCATCCAGTTTCAGAAGGTCGTAAAGCCGCATGGCGTATCCGGCGGTGATATGGTCAATGACGATGCCGTTCTGGATCGAGTCGATATTCATAAGGTCCCTGCCTCCGTTAATAATCTTAAGATCAGTGCCATGCGCATGTATTTGCCGTTCAGCACCTGTTTGAAATAGCAGGCCCGGGGGTCCTTATCAATCTCCACCGAGATCTCATTGACCCGGGGAAGGGGATGCAGGATGGACATGTCGGCCCTGGCGTTTGTCAGTTTGTCCGGCGTCAGGATGTAGCTGTCCTTTAACCGGAGGTAATCTTCTTCGTTAAAGAAGCGTTCCCGCTGTACACGGGTCATATAGAGGATATCCAGGTCCGGAAGGGCTTCTTCCAGGTTATCGGTCTGGACATAGGGGATGTGGTTCTTCTGAAGCACATCCTTTTTTACATAGCTCGGGAGCTTCAGTTCATCCGGGGAGATGAGCACGAAGCGGATGCCGGTATACCGGGACAGGGCATTGATCAGGGAATGTACGGTACGGCCGAATTTCAGGTCGCCGCAGAGCCCCACGGTCATGTTGGAAAGCCGCCCCTTTTCCCGGTAGATCGTCAGGAGGTCCGCCAGGGTCTGAGTGGGATGGCTGTGGCCGCCGTCGCCGGCGTTGATGACCGGCACCGTGGCGTTCTGCGAAGCCACCAGGGCAGCGCCTTCCTTGGGGTGGCGCATGGCGATGATGTCCACGTAGCAGGAAACGGTCTTTGCGGTATCGGCCACCGACTCTCCCTTGGCTGCGGAGGAAGAATCCGCGGAGGCTGTGGAGATCACATGGCCGCCCAGTTCATACATGGCGGCTTCAAAGCTCATGCGGGTCCTGGTGGAGGGCTCGAAGAACATGGTGGCCAGCTTCAGGCCGTCGCAGACATGGGCGTACTTTTTCGGGTTTTCGATGATGTCCAGGGCGCTTCCGATGAGCTCGTCCAGTTCATCCGTATTCAGATCAGTAATGTCAATAAGGCTTCTCATGCTTTTTTGCCTCCGATCCAGCTTTCGTCGGACGGATTGTTTCTGAAGGCAATGAGCCGGGCGATATCGGCCGGTTTAATATAGCCTTCTTCGGCAGCGGCTTCGGCGATGACGTCGAAATTGGTCAGGGAATGGTTCGTCACATGGGCGGCTTCCAGCCGGTCCAGGCCCTTCTGCATGCCGTAGGTGAAGATGGAGGCGATCCCCAGGACTTCGGCGCCGGCTTCTCTCAGAACGTCCACCACTTCCAGCACAGAGCCGCCGGTGGAGATCAGGTCTTCCACCACCACCACCTTCTGGCCGGGTTCCAGGCGGCCTTCGATCTGGTTCTGGCGGCCGTGGTCCTTGGCGCCGGAACGCACGTAGCCCATGGGAAGACCCATCAGATGGGCGGTGATGGCCGCATGGGCAATGCCGGCGGTGGAGGTGCCCATGAGCACTTCCGCTTCGGGATAATAGGTTTCGATGAGTTCCTTCAGGCCTTCTTCCACGTCGTTACGGACCCAGGGGGCCGTCAGGGTCAGGCGGTTGTCGCAGTATACGGGGCTCTTAATGCCGCTGGCCCAGGTGAAGGGTTCTTCCGGGCGGAAAAATACCGCCTTTATGGCTAACAGGTCTTTGGCGATCTTCTTACTTAATTCCATATGCTTCTCCTTTATCGTAGTATGTCCTTTATTGCTTAAAAACAGCTTTGCCGGGACAGGCAAAGTCTGTTTCGGAAAGCCGGGAATTCCGGGAAAGTCATGAAAGATGTTCAGTCACAGAAATCCCTGACGCATCTTTCGTAGGCGGCCACGGGATCCTCGGCGGCAGTGATGGGGCGGCCCACAACGATATAATCGGAACCGGCTTCCTTCGCGGCGGCCGGCGTCATGACCCGCTTCTGGTCTCCCAGGTCGCCGTCGGCAAAACGCACGCCGGGTGTGACGGTCAGGAAGTCATTCCCGCAGGAGGCGTGGACCGCGGCTGCTTCCAGGGGCGAGCAAACCACGCCGTCGAGGCCTGCCTTCCGGGCGTTTTTCGCATAATGCATCACCACTTCCTGTACCGGCTTTTCAATGAGCAGATCCTTTTCCAGGTGCTCCTGGTCCGTGGAGGTCAGCTGGGTGACGGCGATCAGAAGGGGCCTTGTGCCGTCCTCCCGCATCAGGCCCTCCAGGGCAGCTTCCATCATGGGAACGGTGCCGGAGGCGTGAAGGTTGACAATGTCCGCATCCAGGGAGGACAGGACATGCATGGCCTTTTTAACGGTATTCGGAATGTCATGAAGCTTTAAGTCCAGGAAGATCTTATGGCCCCGGGCCTTGATCTTTTTCACAATGTCAGGGCCTTCCGAATAGAACAGTTCCATGCCGATCTTCACAAAGGGCTTCCGGCCGGTGAACCGGTCCAGAAAGCGGAAGGTTTCTTCTGCGGATGAAAAGTCGCAGGCAATGATCACATCTTTTCCCATAAACTTCTCCTTATTAATGACGCTGTCTTCTTTATGTTTTTTTGCTGATCCTTCACGGCGGATTCAGCCCAGTTCGTCCAGGCTTTGTATCGCGTATTTATCCATGACCTTCGGCAAATCCTCAATGATCTTTTTGCAGATGAAGGGATCCGTCAGGTTCATGGCGCCGATCTCCACGGCCTTCGCGCCGGCCATCATCATTTCCAGTACGTCCTCCGCGGAAGCAACGCCGCCCATGCCCCCCCCGGGGATATGGACTGCGTGGGCCACCTGGTAAACCATCCGGAGCGCCACCGGGAAGATGGCGGGGCCGGAGAAGCCGCCCATGGTATTGGCGATGACCGGTTTCCGGGTCTTTAAGTCGATCCGCATGCCGAGAAGGGTGTTGATCAGGCTGATGCCGTC
>JAFRVX010000155.1 GCA_017438305.1 Lachnospiraceae bacterium
CAGGGAAAGAAAAGCCGAAGCGATCAGCGCCACCACTACCGGCCTCAGCGCCGCCAGAATGCTTTTCATCAGGGCCAGTTCCTTATAGCGGGCATAAAGAAAATAGAGGAAAGAAACGATAAAGCAGGAAGGAAGGATGCAGCCAAACGTGGCTGCCGCGGCTCCGGGTATTCCTGCCAGACGGTTTCCCACAAATGTGGCCGAATTGACCGCCATGGGTCCCGGCGTCATTTCGGCTATGGATATCAGGTCGGAAAACTCATTCAGGGTAAGCCAGCCGTATCGTTCCACCACCTGGGACTGGATCAGAGGCAGCGCTGCATAACCGCCGCCGATACTGAAAAGCCCGATCTGAAGATAGCATAAAAAAAGATCCAGTATCACGGTTCAGGCCTCCTTTCCTTCTTTTCTTTTCTGAAACAGCAGCAGGATGACTCCCGCCAGGATGGCGCCGATTATGATAAACACCACATTGATCTTCAGAAAAAATGCACAGACAAAAGCTGCCGCCATAAGAATATCATAAACCGCGGATTTCTGTTTTACCACGCCTTTTCCCAGACTCAGGACCACATCCAGAATGATCGCCGCCACCGCTGCCTGCATTCCTTTCAGAAACAGGGCCACATACGGATTTTTCGAAAAGGCCTCGTAAAAAAAGGAGATAACGGTAATGATGACCATCGGCGGAATGATGGTCCCGAGAACCGCCGTGATCATTCCGGGAAAACCGCCCGTATGCCAGCCCACCTGTATGGCCGCGTTCACGGCTATGGGACCCGGCGAAGATTCCGCGATAGCCGTAATATCCAGCATTTCCTGTTCCGTCAGCCATTTAAGCTTGTCCATGAAGATCTTTTTCATAAAAGAAACAATGACAAACCCTCCGCCGAAAGTAAACGTGCTGATATAGAGCGTGTTCAGGAACAGAACGATCAGTTTCGGCTGAACTTTTCCCTCTTCTTGTCTTTTCTCTTCCAAACCCTTCCTCCTTTTCCGGTAAGAATCTGCCGAATTTCCCTTTTTCTGTTTTAATCAGAGTCCTGCCGCCATAACACACTTTCCATTCCGGTCAGAATCCCCGGTTATATCTCTTTTCCTGTTCAGCCAGCATCAGGAGTTCCTTTATGCAGCTGTCCAGAAAGCTTCTGTTCCCGCAGAAATCGTCCTCCGGGCCGCAGCAGACCTGTTTCTGCATCCTCTTGCAGCCGCCGCCGCAGAAATTCCCGTACCGGCAGTCCGCGCACAGTTTCGGCCTTCTGTGGTCCCTGTTCAGAAACGCCGCCATCGCCGCGCTTTTTCCCAGAGTCAAAAGGCCGTCCTTTGTGATATCCCCGATCCGGTATTCGTCCAGACAGTAGAAATCACAGGGATAGACGGAACCGTCGGCCTCAACCACGAACTGCGGGCTGCAGTGCCCGGCCACGTCGCAGGTAGAGGGGACGCCCGTGGCCAGATATCCGATCAGGTCATCAAAGAGCTTGACGCTCCGGTAATCTCCCTTTTTGACATCCTCGTACCAGAGCCTGAACAGCGTGGTATAGAAAGACGCAAACCGTTCCGGCTTCAGGGCAAAGACCGACGCCTTCTCCGCATCCAGCTCATCCAGGCAGGGGGTAAACTGGACGTAGCGGATGTCCAGAGCCTTCACCTGCTTCCAGACCTGCTGGGGATGGCGGGCGACCTGGCTCGTCAGAGTGCAGAGCACATTGTATTCCACCCGGTATTCATCCAGAAGCTTCATGGCCCGGATCACCTGTTTATAGGTTCCGCTGCCCTTTTCGTCCACCCGGGTGCCGTCATGATTTTCCTGGAGGATATCCATGGAGACCCCCACCAGATAATCCTGCTCATGCAGATACCGGCACCAGTCTTCGTCAAGAAGCGTCGCATTGGTCTGAAGCGCCAGGCTGACCTCGATGTCCGATTTCCAGGTATTGGTGATCTCTGTAAAGTGCCGGAACCAGGCAAGGCCTGCCAGCGTCGGTTCTCCGCCCTGGAAGGCAAAGGTGATCCTGTCGCCGGGTTCCAGGTCTTTCCGGATATTTTCCAGCATCGCGTCCGTGACCTCTTCCTTCATGACGCCGAAGGAAGGGATCTCCCGGATATTGGATATGTCCGCGTAAAAACAGTATCTGCATCTTAAGTTGCAGAGGGACGATGCGGGCTTGATCATGACGTTCAGCTGTTTCATTTCCTTTTCCTCAGCAGATGAAAGGGTCCCGGTGCCGAGTCCTTCTTTTCAAAAAGGCAGGCGTTTTGCCGCCTGCCTGATCATATCGTCTTATCCCCTCAGGAATGCGCCGAATTTCTCCTTAAGCGCATCCAGGATGTCTCTGACAAAGCCGTCCAGCATCTCATCCGTAAAAGCTTCCTCCTCCGGCGTGAACACCACGGAGAAGGCCATGGATTTCTTTCCGGAAAGCAGCTGGGCGCCTTCATAGACGTCAAACAGC
>JAFRVX010000156.1 GCA_017438305.1 Lachnospiraceae bacterium
GTCAGGTAAGCCGACGCCGACAGCACCACGGGACCGCTGATCCCGAAATGGGTGAACAGCAGTTCTCCGAAATCTTCATAGAGCGGTTTTTTCGGCCGGGAAGGATCCATGAATCTTACGGAGATGTTTTTCAGGGAAAGTCCCGAAAGCTCTCCGGGCCACGTTTCCCCGCATTCCATGGGGACCAGTGACGGATAACAGGCGGATACCTTCATCCCTAAGGTTCTCGCAAAACGGTAGCCGTCCCCGGTGGAGCCTGTGGAGGGATAGGAGATCCCGCCGGTGGCGGCGATGCAGGCATCGGCTTCCAGAATACCGTCGTCGGTCCTGACCCCTCTGAAGACGCCGTCTTCGACGATAAGCTCCCTGACACAGGTATTCAGCCGCATCTCCACGCCGTTTTTTTCCGCGGCCTTCACCAGGGCCTTCGTAACATCGGAAGCATGGTCGGAGACCGGAAAGACCCGACCCCCCCGCTCTGTCTTGACCGGACAGCCGTTCTCTTCCAGGAGTCTTTTGATATCCTCTTTGGAAAAGGCGGCATAGGCGCTGTAGAGAAAACGGGGATTGGAGACCACGTTTTTCATATGGACGCTCATATCCTGGTCATTGGTCAGGTTGCAGCGGCCCTTGCCGCTGATATAGATCTTTTTTCCGGGCTTCTCGTTTTTTTCCAGCAGGATCACACGGTTTTCCCGCTTCCCGGAAGATGCAGAAACGGCAGCGGCCAATCCAGCTGCGCCGCCGCCGATGATCAGGATCGTTTTCACGTTGCGTCTCCGTTTCCGGTGAAATTCGATGCGATATCGTTCGGATCCTTGATATGAATATGGGTATACAGATGATCCGTACAATATTCATGATTCCCGTAGCACTTGGAACAGTATCTGAAATCCAGTTCGGGATGAGTGTCGCTGTTTCT
The DNA here is from genome assembly GCA_017438305.1 of Lachnospiraceae bacterium. Taxonomy (GTDB): domain Bacteria; phylum Bacillota; class Clostridia; order Lachnospirales; family Lachnospiraceae; genus UBA1267. The sequence continues at coordinate 923 of JAFRVX010000156.1, forward strand.
TCCGCAGATCTCGCACTTATGTCTCGGCGCTGCCTTTGCGGGACCGTTGGAAACGCGGCCGGTGCCGGATCTTCTTCTGATCTCCGCCTGGGCGCGTCTGAAATTAACGGCCGTCTTTCCCCGTCTTTTAAAGGAAAAGCCGGAAAGAAGCAGGAACAGGATCAGCGCCAGCGTGGCCGCCATGGCCATGAAGACCATGATCCAGGCATAGCCGTGGATCCCGTTGGCAAAGGCCGAAATGATATTCACCGCATACATTAAAAAGGTGATGGCGATCATCCATTTTCCCTTGATGGGGAAGATAAACATGAACAGAAACCGTGCGTCCGGGAACATCATCGCGAACAGCACGAAAAGCATCGCGTACAGATAATAGGGATTTAAGTAGACCACAAACCCGGAAAGCTCCGCCGGGAACAGGGCGTAGTACAGAAATCCCATCAGGATGTTCATCAGAAGGCCCGAAAGCAGGAAGAAATTCAGCCGGAAGGTGCCGATCACCATCTCCAGGCTCTTGGAGATTGAAAAATAGATAAAGCACGTGATGAGCGCCATAAAGAAGCCGCTGGATTCCGGCGTCAGGATCCAGGTGATCAGGCGCCAGACCTGGCCCTGGAAGATATATTCCGGGTCAAACAGCAGATAATTCAGGAAAGCCGGTGACACCATCCCGATGATATAGCCCAGGGCATAGCAGGCCACCAGCACGATCATCAGGTTGAAACGGGAAAGAAACGTCCTTCTGAGACGGTTTTCCAGTCTGTCCATTATACTCATATGCATTAATCCTCTACTGTCTTTTTGCTGTCATCGTCCACTAGGATCCGGGACCACAGGTAAGACCGGCCCAGTCCCATATTGACGATGATGTCGCAGCCTTCCTCATCGATCCGGCGTTCCACTTCCCGGATCATCTCATCCTGGTCTTCGTAAACGTGGATCTTATCCGAGGCGCTCTCCCACTGTTCCTTTGAAATGGGCTTCACGCCTTTATTGACTTCACGGCCCAGGTAGCATTTGCCCACGACCACGTCATCCGCCACGCAGAGAGCGTCCACAAACTCGTCAAACATATGGGTAAAACGGGAAACCTGATGGGGCTCCAGCAGCGCCATGACCCGATGGCCGGGGAAATATTCCTTCGCCATGGTCAGGACCGCCTTTACCGCTGTCGGATGATGGGCATAATCATCATAGATGCCGGCCCCGTGGTAGCGGCCGACCAGGTCGAACCGTCTTCCGACGCCGACAAAGCTGCCCACCGCTTTCTGCACCGCTTCGTCTCCGACCCCCAGCTCCCAGGCGGGAAGCAGGGCTGTTATACAATTCTCCGCATTGTATTCGCCGTACTGGTTCGTATGGAAAGCGTGGACTTCTCCCTTCCTTTCGACTTCAAAAGAAGTACCGGTCTCATCTTTTTTCGTGATGCGCCATACCACCTTCTCATACCGGTCCGTGAAGGACAGCGCGAAGGCCGGATCTCTCGTAAAGAGGATCACGGAGACCGCAGCGAATTCCTCATGACCGCAGAGCCGTTCATAAAGTTCAAGGCAGCCCTTTGAATCCCCGTTCATGATGAGGGTCTTCAGTTTTCCCCCTTTGATCAGGAATTCTTCAAAAGCGCCCAGCATCTCATCAAAGTCACGGTAATATTCCTGATGATCCATTTCCAGGTTGTTGATCACTGCGATGGCGGGACGGTAGCTGAAGAAGTTCCGGTTGAATTCATCTGCTTCGCACAGGAAGATGTCTGACCGGCCGAACCGGCCACCGTTCCCCCATTTCCGATAGGTGGAGCCCCCTTCGATCGTAGGATCCTTGCCGCCGTCGATCAGGATCTCCCCGGCCAGGAAGGTAGTGGTGGTCTTTCCGTGGGTGCCGGAGACGGTCACTACGGTCTTGTCCTTCTGAAGATATTTGCCCATGAACTCCTGCCAGGTCATCAGAATGCCCCGGCGGCGGGCTTCCAGGATCTCTTCGTTATCCGGATCGATATCGAAGATCGCCGGCGTACAGGCGACAATATCCACATCCTCTGTAAGGTGAGCCTTGTCATGTCCGACCGCAATGGAAATGCCGAGTTTTTTCAGTTCGTCAGCATAATAGGCTTCCTTTGCGGAATCGCATCCCGAAACCTTATATCCCATCTGGTGGGCCAGCATCGCGATGGATGCGCAGCCGCTGCCGCAGATCCCCATAAAATGAACATGAAGCCCTTCTTTATTCTGCATAACTCCTCCCGGTTTATCTTTTTTTGATGTGTAATTTCTGATCTTATGCCGCCCTCCGGCGGATGTTTTATGAATACGTTTGTTTTCTGCCGTTTTTATGCCACGCTGCCGCTGCAGCGCGCCGTTTTTTTACTTTAAACTGTTTTACGGCATACAGTTTTTACGGTCTGCCGGTTTTAACGTCATGACTTTCCGGCATGATAAAACATCAGCATCATGAATGCGCGGCAGCAAGGCATATCAATACCTTGCAGGTTATTGATATCCGCCGTTTTCGGACAGATGATTATCATAGCACAGACAGCGGGAGATTTCTACCCCCTGTCTGTCATTTTCAAAAGCAGAAGTTCCACGGACAGCTGCTCCTGCAGATCCCCGGATTTGACGCTTTTTTCAAGATCCAGGGCCAGGTCCATCAGTTCTTCCAGCTGGGCGTCCGTATACATGTTGGCCTGTCCCAGCATTTTGTCCAGGACAAAGGGACGGACGTTCAGAAGCGCCGTCATATCCTGGCGGCTCCGGTTTTCCTGCCGCATCTTCCTGACGGCATAGAGCCGGCTGATCTCCCGGGACAGAAGATACAGGATCCGCATGGGCGGCTCCCGCAGTCTCAGAAGATCGTAATACAGGTCCAGCGCTTCTTTTTTTCGCCGGTAGGACGCCTGGGACGTAAGGTCAAAGATCCGGTTCTTAAGCTGTACCCGGCAGACGGCCGTCACATCCTCCCGGGTGATCACGCCGGTGTCCGCAGCGTGGTCACAAAGCTTTTCCAGTTCATTCCGGATATCATCCATGTCTTCTGAGATGCATTCCAGAAAAGCCCGGAAAGCATCCTGCCGGATGTTCATCCCACGGTTTTTGATGATGCCCAGCATCCAGGCCTGGAGCTGTTTTTCATCCGGATGGTCCAGACAGCAGACATATCCTGTCTCGCTGACCGCTTTATAGAGCCGGTTTCTTTTATCCGCCTCCGCTTCCGCAAAGATCACGCAGGCTGTCTCCGGCAGATCCCGGATCCACTCGGCAAAGCCCTCGGAGGCTGACTTGAAAAGCCCCGTATCGGAAAGGACCGCCAGCCGTTTATCCGCAAAGAAAGGCATGGTTTCAGTAAATTCCTTCAGGACATTCAGGTCGGGATCTTTACCGGAAAGGAAAAGGGTATTCATCGTATCCTCTCCCGCTATGCTTTCCTGCAGGCGGTTTTTATAGGAACGGATCAGATAATCCTCATTTCCGTAAAGCAGATAGACCTTTTTGAAGGTTCTGTTTTTAATATCCTGGTTCAGTGTTTTCATAGGTTAGTAGTATGATATGGGTATCAAAACCTCTAAAAATGATTACCGGCCGGCTCCGTTCTTACGAACTCCCGCCAGCCTCCCCCATTCCGCACTCTCGTGGGGATTGATCCCCCCTTCGTGCTCCATGAAGGGCGTGTCCCAAGGTCTGATCCCCACATACATGTACACATGAGTGTGGATCGACCTTTTGACACTGTAATCATAGTATCATTTTCCCGCTTTGTTATCAAGAAAAGTTTTCACCTGCACCGTATCGTTTCGAAACGTCACCGTCACAGCGCCGCAGTCCGCGGTACAGAAAAAGGCGGTCCCCGCATCCCGAAACCGTTCCCGAGTCTCTTCCGCGGGGTGTCCGTAGACATTTCTCCTTCCGGCGCCGGCTGTGGCGGTCAGAGGAGCCGTTTTCTGAAGAAACTTCCGGGAAGTGGAATATTTCGATCCGTGGTGGGCCGTCTTCAGCCAGGTTATATGATCCGGAAAATCGATCGCTCCTTCCATATCCGAGGAAATATCTCCTGTCAGAAGGCCCGTGAAGGTCTCATAGGAAACGGCCGCCGTCAGAGAGGCATCATTTCCCGTTATGACACTGTTTTTTTCCGGCCAGAGGAAGTGAAAGACAAGTTCTCCGGACATGGTCCTGCTGCCGCCTGAGGCGTTTTTTCCTGTGCCATAAACGTTTTGCGGCGCGCCTGAAGAGGTTCCGGATGCGCCGGAAAAACTCTGGCCTGTACCGAAAACAGCTTTATCTCCCCGGGAGACGATCGCAACGGCGGCCCCGGCGGCTTCTA
>JAFRVX010000157.1 GCA_017438305.1 Lachnospiraceae bacterium
GAACATCGGCAACCTGCTTGCAGCCCTGCTGGTGCAGAAATCCGTCAACGTGTTCGGCCCGGATTTTATTTCCGGCAACAGCGTGGTCACCAAGCTGGAGGAGATGTCCTATATTCCCTTCACGGCCCTGTCCATGGCCATCACCACCTTTGTGGGCCAGAATATCGGCGTGCTGAAGCTGGACCGGGTGAATAAGGGAATCAACACAGCCATTTTCTCATCGATTGCCGTCGGCGCGATGATGTTCCTGATCCTGTTCTTCGGAAGATTCAAGCTGCCCTATATCTTTACCACTAATGAAGAGGTGGTGCGGTATGCCTCCTACGGTCTGGCGGTCATGTCCTTCTCCTGTCTGTTCGTGGGGATCGACCGGGTCCTGGTCTACGCCATGAGAGGGGCAGGAAAATCCGTCGTTCCCATGATAACGGCTCAGTTCGGCGCCTTCTCCAGAATTCCGCTTGCATATCTTCTGGGCGCCCGGCCCTTTGATTTCCGGGGAATCTTCTACGCTCTCTTTATTGCGGCAGCCTTAAGATGCGGTGCCATTGCCTTCTATTATTTCTGCGGCGGTTGGAAAAAGGCGGTCCGGCAGTTTCAGAAGACCCATGATGAAACGGAAGCGGAAGTACAGGAGAGCTGATTATTTTACAGAATATTTGCGGATGAATAAGAGACCTGTCTTGAAAGACGGGTCTTTTTCTTATATAATAGTTTAATCAACAAAACAGATTCCAGATGGTTCCGTGCTTCGCACTCCCACCATCCTCCCTCATTCCGCACTCTCGTGGAGAAAAAACCCCACTTCGTGCTTCATGAGGGGCACGCCAGAAAGTCTATCCTCCACTGGAATGTAAACATTCCGTGGAGTCTGACTTTTGACGTTGGAATCATATAATAGAAAATCATTGAACCGGTCTTCTTTTCCGGAGAATGAAGAGGCGGAGAACGGTTTCTGACCCGTTTCGGATGTTTTTTCGGAAACTGACGGGAGGCCGGACAGAATGGAATCAGTAATTTTTTGAGGGAGGAATGATATGATCAAACTGATGCCTGAATATCCTTATCTTTATGAAACCCATCTGCACACCTTTGAATCCAGCCGCTGCGGCCAGAGCCCCGCGGTGGAAATGGTGGATGCCTGCAAGGAAGCCGGCTACACTGGCATTTTCGTGACGGATCATCACTGGGGCGGCAACGTCAGGATCGACAGAAACCTCCCCTGGGAAGAGTGGGTGGATCAATTCTGCGATGCTTATTACAAAGCAAAAAAACGGGGCGACGAGATCGGCCTTCAGGTGTTCTTCGGATGGGAAGCCGGTTTCCAGGGAACGGATTTCCTGATCTACGGCCTGAGCCCGGAGTGGATGAAGGCCCATCCGGAACTCAGAACCAACCTGCCCTGGGGGAATGTGCCGGAAGTGGAAGATCCCCTGGATCCCGAGAAACAGTATAAACTGATCCATGAAGCCGGCGGCATGGTGATCCACGCCCATCCCTTCCGGGAGGAGCCCTATATCCCGGAGATCCGTCTGTTCCCGGAATATGTAGACGGCGTGGAGACCGTCAACGCCACCCATTCCAGCCCGAACAGCCGGTCCCATAACAATCCGGAATTCAACGTCAAGGCCTGGGCTTACGCGAAGCAGTATAACTTCCCGGTGACCGCCGGTTCCGACATCCATTCCACGAATCTGTTCAACGGCGGCGTGGCCTTTAAACGGAAACTGGAAAACGAGCAGGATTATATAAAGGCTGTCCTGAACCGGGAAGATTACATCCTGACGGACGGCGTCCACTGGTTCAACCAGCAGGGCGAACAGATCGGCTGAAGTGAGTAAGAAGAACAGCCGTAGAAAGAGATCGGCTGAAGACAGCGGTTGAGCCGGATGAAGGCAGCGGGCGGACCGGCTGAAAGAGTGAGGAACGCAGATGAAGACAGCGGTTGAGCCGGCTGAAGATAGTAAGCAAACCAGGTGAAAAGAACGGACAGAGACGCTGGATCTTGTGAGCAAATCGACTGAATACAGTGTCCAAAACCATGAAAATCAGTCAAAATTGCCAGAACGGTCTTGTTTTTCTGTTCCGTACTGCTATAATGTACCATATATTTTCCTGCAGGCGCGGAAAATGAACGCTGCAGGATCCGGCTGACCTTTCCCGTGGGGCTCACGGAAATGGTATCAGTCAAAATAAACATTCTATCAAGACATGAGGAGGAAAAGAGTATGAAGAAAATGATTGCCGTCCTGATCGCGGCACTCATGGTCGCTTCCATGCTCCTTGCCTGCGGCGGCCAGCCGGGCGGTTCAACAGCCGCACCCACGACGACTACCCCAGCTGCAACAGAGAGCGAAGCGGAAAAGACTACCGAAGCGGAAAAGACCACCGAATCGGAAGCGGCTACCACCACAACAGCAGCTCC
>JAFRVX010000014.1 GCA_017438305.1 Lachnospiraceae bacterium
CAGCCGCCGAAGTAACCGGCAATGCCGCCTAAGACAATGGCGATCAGGGTAGCGATGAACTCGACCACGAAACCGATGACAAGGGACACTCTTCCGCCGTACATCAGCCTGGTCAGAACGTCCATGCCGTTCTTGTCGGTACCCAGCCAGTGCTCTTTGGAAGGCGGGGAATAGGTATCATAGACCCGGGTCTCTGTGGCCTGGGTGATGGACCATTTATCCGCCCTGGCTTCGAACTTCATCTTGTATTCGTGCTCCACGCCGTCGGCGTCGGTGAAAACGAACTCGTTCACGCCGCTCTCGATATGCTCGACCACCTGCTCCTTGAATTCACGGGTCAGGAAGACGTCGCCCATCAGGGGCTGTACATTATAGGAAAGGATGTAGCCGTAGTCTTTTCCGTCGGATGTGGTGATATTGCCCAGCTCATCCATGGTGTAGGAAGCGCCGCCGGCAGTGAAGGAGGCTTCCTTGTTTTCATAGGCTGTCAGAGCAGCCGCCAGGGTCTCCAGATCCGGCTCCATGCCTTTTTCCACGGCATTGAAAATGGCTTTATAGGCAACGCCCACCAGCTCATCGGCTTCATTGACACAGGTGTACAGGTCATCACTGATCTTGTTTACCTTATAATTTGCCTTCATCCAGGTGAAACTGTCCTTATTCTTGTTGATGGCCAGCAGCATCTGGGCCTGCACAAGGGTGGTGAAGGCGTCGGATCCGCGGTAACGGAACTCCGTATTTTCGATGGCGCTGGCGTATTCCTTCTGCTGGTAATCCACGCGGTAGAACAGCTGGGACTCCCCGTAGGGCGTAATCAGTCCGCCCACGAAGGAAAACAGGAACATCAGGACCAGGACCGACATGCCGAAAACGGCGATCCTGTTCCGGAAGAAACGCTTCGCGACCATGGCGCCGGGAGAAAGCACCTTTACCCGGCGGTCGTCATTTAAGGAATACTCTTCTTCGGAGACAGGGGCTGCATTGTTCTTTTGAAGGTTTTTATCTTCTGCCATAACGCTTCGTCTCCTTTCTTTACGCTACACGTACCCGCGGGTCGACCACGGCGTACAGAATATCCGCCAGCAGGTTTCCGGTAAGGGCCAGCACTGCGGAAAAGGTCATATAAAACATGGAGAAGGGAATATCTCCTGCCACCATCGCCTGGTAAGAGGAATAACCGATGCCGGGGATGGAGTACATGGTTTCCGTAAACAGCGCGCCGCTGAAAAGACCCGGAAGGGATCCGCCTAGGAAGGTCACCAGGGGGATCAGCGTATTCCGGAAAGCGTGCTTGTACACGACCTTCCGTTCGGAAAGTCCCTTGGCCCTGGCCGTACGGATGTAATCCGCATTTAAAACCTCCAGCATGTTGGTCCTGACATAACGCATCAAAGAACCGATGCTGATCAGCACCAGCGTCAGGATGGGCAGCACCATATGATGGGCCCTGTCCAGGAATTTGCCCCAGGCGTCCAGCTGGGCGTAGTTACGGCCGGCAACGCCGACCAGGTCAAACCAGCCCAGGTTGATGCAGAATACCAGTTTCAGCAGAGCGATCAGGAAGAATGTCGGCAGCGACATACAGGCGATGGCGATAACGGATATCGCATAGTCCGTATGAGAATACTGCTTTCTCGCGGCAATAATGCCCAGCGGGATGGCGATCAGCCATTCGAAGATCATCGAGATGGAGCTCATCCAGAAAGAAATGCCGATGGTTTCCTTAAACCGCTGGAGAACTGGAACCGTAAAGAACCAGCTGTCTCCGAACTGGCCTCTTACAGCCTGTCCGAGCCAGATAAAGAAACCGGCAATAATGCCTTTGTCCATACCGTAGGCAGCTTCCAGCTGCGCCATCCATTCCTCGAAGGATTTGGAGTTGGGCTGCATGGATTTCTGCCGCGCCACATTCTCGATGTAGGATGTGGGAAGACAGCGCATAATGGTGTAGATGATCAGTGCCACAAAAAACAGGATGACGATCGACAGCAGTATACGCTTGATCACGTACTTAAGAGTATTCACCTTGCTCCTCCTGATGTTTCTTTTGATTTTTCAATCAGACAACGGTCCCTTCCCCAGGGGCTTTCTGTAACCCCCATTGGAACAAACAGTTGTTTCATTTAAAAATCATAATGTTCAGACTAAAACCGGCAGACTGGCCCACCTTTGCCTGAGGTCCGGTTCAATGATGAAAAAGACTTCTGTCCCGTACCGCAATGCTGCGGCACGAGACAGAAGCATTGTTCTCAGACAGTTGACTCCTGTCCGAATGATTCAATGATCATTCATCTCATCCTCATAAAAAGGATGCTGATTATTTAAGCTCGACCTTTTCGATCTCTGCCATCCAGCCGTAGAAAGTCGTGATGTCCGGAGTAACAGTGTCAAGGTTCACTCTCTCGGAAGAGAAGATGATAGCATTCTGACGCTGATAGTTCGGGATCTCAACAGCCCAGTCAATGATGATGTCAAGGCAGGCCTTGTAGATCATCTTACGGTAAGACTGGTCGGTGGACTTACGGGCTTCAAGGATCAGGTTGTTCAGCTCGGCATCATTGATGCTGTACATGTAGTTGGATCCGCCGGCTGCATGGCCGTCTTCATCGCCGGAGAAGTAGATCTGGTACATATCCGGATCAACGGAAGCGCCCCAGGCTGCGGTCCACATGGCAACAGAGTTGGCCTCAAGGCCGGTCCACAGTTCGGAAGAGTTGGTCAGGTCTTTGATCTTGAAGGTGATGCCGATGGACTCGAAAGTCTTCTGGGCTTCGGTCAGGATCATGAACGCGGGATGGTCGCCGGTGCCGTCAGCGGGGATCCAGGCTTCGAATTCCATGGGGCCGCCTTCAGCGGGAGGAGCGGTAACCTTGCCGTCTTCTACGGTATAGCCGGCAGCTTTGAAGAATCCGAGGGCAGCATTCTTGGCAGCTTCGTACTTCTGTTCCGCGGTCATATCGGAAGTATAGATGTCGTTGCCGTCAACGTCCACGGAGAACGCTACCTTGTAGCCGTCATCAGAAGACTGAGGAGCAGCCCAGGAAGTGTTGGAGATGGGGTAGTTGATGGTATCGGCACGGTCGCCGTAGTAAGAATCGTTGGCAACGTCACGGTAAACGGCAAGGATCGTAGCAGTAGCTTTACGAAGATTCTTGGAAGCTTCGGAAGCGGGATCGTTGCCGACCTTGATCAGGTTGGCATTCTGGCCGATGTAGCCGTAGCCGAGGTTGTCGACGGTGTTGGTGGTGATCTTGTCACCGACCTGCTCGCCGTTGGAGTTGGCGTCCGCAATAGCGTTGACCGTATCGGTAGAGTAGGAAGGATCGGTGATGTCGATGGTTCCGGTAATGACGCCGTTCAGCTTATCATTATCGTTCAGGAGTTCAAGGAAGTTGATGTACTTTGTCTTGGGAGCGCCAAGATAATAGTTTTCATTAGCTTCGTAGTTGATAACGCCGTTTTCGAACTGCAGGAACTTGTAGGGGCCTGCGCCGAGGGGCTTGGTGGTAACGGAACGGACATGAGAAAGGTCACCCTTGTCAAATCCGAACTTGTTGTTTTCGTAATCGTACTTCGCGGTCTCGCCGTAGTAGTGAAGAGGAGCAATGGTAACGCCAAGAGAATAGATGGCGGTAGCATCAACTTCCGTCAGGACAACTCTCATGGAGTAGTCGCCGGTCTTCTGGATGCCTTCGATGGAGGCAACAGGATCGGAAACGGTGACCATCTTCAGAGAATAGTCGGTAAGATCCGGGAACAGATCATCCACGGTGGAGCCGGCGGCTTCCTTGGAGATCATGCCGGCGATATCTTCGCCGTAGGCTTCCTTAAGAGCAGCAACGAAAGCTTCGATGGTGTTGTCGGCAATTTCAAATCCCCAGCTGCCGGCAGCGCCCTGGATGTCGCCGTCTTCGTTGTAGCCGTTTTCCACACAGTAGGCAACGATCTCTTCTGCCAGTTTGGTGGTGGCATCGTTGTAGCTGGTGAAGAACTTCTTCTGAGTCTCTTCATCCCAGAGGCTGAAATCGGTGTTCTCTTCACCGGCAGCAATAAGCAGGGAAAGAAGGGACTTCATGTCTGAACGATACTCGTCCATACCCAGGATCGGCTGTGCGAACAGGGTGGAGGATCCGTCATAGGAAGGATCGCAGAGTACGTACATGGAGAAGATAACGTCGTCGATGGTGATGGGTTCGCCATCGGAGAACTTCAGGTCCTCACGAAGTTTGAAATCATAATAAACGGTGCCGTCTTCGTTCTCGGTGATCTCAAGATCAGCGGGTCCGTAGTAAAATGAATTTTAAATAACTGGACTGTATATTCATTCCATGGTACAATGAATCTATTAAGAGATGGAGGCATTGACCTATGGGACGAAAATCAAGTGTCATAACCCTTACTGCCGAAGAACGTGAGTACCTCGAAG
>JAFRVX010000158.1 GCA_017438305.1 Lachnospiraceae bacterium
CATATGCCGGGACATAAGGGAAAGCCGCTTCTGGGACCGGAAGCGCTGGATATTACGGAGATCAGAGGGGCAGACGCCCTCTACGAAGCTTCAGGCATCATCCGGGAAAGCGAACGGAACGCCTCGGCGCTTTTCGGGACAGAGGATACGTTTTATTCCACCGAAGGCTCCTCCCAGGTGATCCAGGCCATGCTGTATCTGGCAGGGCTTTATGCCCGGAAAAAGGCCGGAACAGATTCCGGAATAACGTCTGAGATATCAGCAAAGAAAACGTCCGGAATAACGTCTGAGATAACGGCAGAAAAAACGGCCGGAGCAGATCCCGGTAGAATGACCGGGAAAGCTGATTCTGAAAAGCGTATAAGGATCCTGGCATCCCGGAACGTCCACAAAGCTTTTCTGTATGCCTGCGCACTTCTGGATTACGATATTATCTGGCTCCCCGGAGATATCCGGGAGTCTTACTTAAGCATCCGGACTTCTAAGGAGCAGCTGGAAGAAAAGCTTGAGGAACTGGCGGAAGAGGAGTGCCTTCCCGACGCAGTTTTTGTTACCTCCCCGAATTATCTGGGCAATCTGGCTGATATCCGCGGCTTTTCGGAGGTGCTGGAGGCCTTTGATATTCCGCTTCTTGTGGACGATGCCCATGGGGCTTATCTTCATTTTCTCGAAGAGCCGGCGCATCCGATGGACCTGGGGGCCGACCTCTGCTGCGATTCCGCCCATAAGACCCTGACAGCGCTGACAGGCTGCGCCTATCTTCACATAGGCCGTAAGCCGGAAGGATCCGGAAAATCCGATAGAGCCGCTTTTTTTGCTGCCAACGCGAAAAATGCCCTGGCCCTTTTCGGAAGCACCAGTCCTTCCTATCTTCTGCTTGAGTCTCTGGATCTCACGAACAAAGTACTTTCGGAAAAATATCGGGAAGACCTGGCAGCCTTTATCCGGAAAACAGAGCGTCTTAAACAGACTTTAACCGAGAAGGGATTCAGACTCATCGGAGAAGAACCCTTAAAGATTACTCTGGATGCGGGAGCTTACGGATACCGCGGCAATGAGCTGGCGGATATTTTACGGGCAGAACACATCGAGTGCGAACATGCCGACCGGGACGTGATCGTCTTCATGCTTACGCCCGGCAATACGGATGATGAGCTTGAAAAACTTAAAAAGGCCCTGATGAATATCTGCAGAAGGGAAGAGATCAGGCCGGAAAAAGAACTGTTCCGGCTCCCGCCCTGCAGGCAGGAGATGTCTGTCCGGGATGCGGTCATGAGGCCTCACCGCGTTGTGGAGGCTGATCTTTCGGAAGGCCTGATCGCAGGGGCTCCTCTGGTTTCCTGTCCCCCGGCGGTCCCCATCGTCATCAGCGGGGAGCGGATCACCAAAGCCCATATCGCTATGTTTCGGTACTACGGGATCGATCAGGTGGAAGTGATGGAAGAGTAAAGATCGAATTCACGGTCTTGAAAAAAGCAGACAATAAAGTCCGTACTTTCGGAAAACGAAACCAGGGAACCTTAAAAAACGAAAATATAGGAACCTCAAAAAATCAAAAATATGGGAACCTCAAAAAATCAAAAATATGGGAACCTCAAAAAATCAAAAATAGTGTTTGACAAACGAATGACTATCGGCTATAATACAGCTGTTGCATTTAAAATGTACGTGTAGCTCAGCTGGATAGAGCGTCTGACTACGGATCAGAAGGTCGAGGGTTCGAATCCTTTCACGTACATCTGGAAGGGGTTTCGGTGGAAACCCCTTTTTTCTTATGAATCTGACCTGATGCCGGAAATCGGATGTTTTATGGTTTCCGGCCATGTTTTTCAAACGTCGGGAATCCGGCAGCCACACAACCCGGCCCGGAACAAGGCTGATCAGAGAACCGGTCATGAGAACGTGACTCGCATGTGCAGCCATTGCCCGAAATGACCGGTATGGCTCATCGTTGCCGAATGTTCGGTATGACTGACCGTTGCCGGAACGTCCGGCATGGCTGATCATTGGCGAATGTTCGGTATGACTGACCATTGCCGGAATGTCCGGCATGGCTGACCGTATGACTGATTAGATTGAAGGATACCTTCCTGTCATGACAGGGAACATAATAAACGCATGAAAAAAACGATCTGTCTGATCCTCAGCATTCTTATACTTACAGCAGCGTGCCTGATGGCTGCCTGCTCCGCGGGAAACGCCCCGGAAAGCAGCCGGCGGGAAACAGAGAGTGATGTTTCTTTGGATACTTCCGAGCCGGGAAGCCCGCAGGATTCTTCAGACACGGAAGAAAACGAAAGAACGGAAGAAACCCTAAGCACGGAAGAAATCGATAGCACGGAAGGTTCTCCGGATACAGCGGAATCATCTGCTGCAGAAGATACCGGCAGCGCATCCGGATCCGAACCGGCATCGCCCCCCTCAAAAGAGAGCATTCGTTATGATACTGATTTTTCCGTGAATTCGGAAAGCTTCTGCATTCTGGATGAAAACGGGAACATCACAGCAGGAAAAAATGAATTTGAACTTCTGGCTCCTGCCTCCATCACCAAGGTGATGACGGCCCTGGTGGCGGTGGAGCAGGGAGATCTGGATGAACCTGCCCTGGTGGAAGAGGAGGATCTACGGGACGTGGACCTTTTGTCATCCGGCGTCTATCCTTCCCTGAAGGCCGGAGAGATATTTACGTTAAGGGATCTTTTATATGCCCTGATGCTTCCTTCCACCAACGCGGCAGCCAATGTGATCGCCCGCCATGTAGCCGGGAGCGTTGAGAATTTTACGGCTCTCATGAACCGGGAGGCCTCTGATCTGGGCCTCACCCACAGCCATTTCATGAATGCCCACGGTCTGGATCAGGAAGATCATTATTCCTGCAGCCATGATATGGCCAGGATCCTGATGGAGGCCATGAAATATGAAGCGCTGCGGGAGATCATGGGCGCTTCGTATCATGAATTGCCGGAGACAGACTGCAACGCGGTCCGGACGATGAGCATGGGACATCCGATGCTGAACGGCCAGATCTCCTGTCCCGGAGTCTATGCCGGAAAGACCGGCTGGTCCATCAACGCCCAGGGGACCCTGGTCACCGCCGTTTCCCGGAATGGAAAGGACTATTATCTCTGCGCCATGCATTCCGAAGATGGAAAGAGCGCGGAAGATACCTTGAACCTGATCGAGTTTATCTATGCGGTTTCAGCCGGGAAGCCTTTTGAAGCAGCGCCTTTTGTTTCCGGCCTTACCGTCCGGGACGCAGATGAAAACAGCGTGGTAATGACTTTCAGAGCGGAGAACCGGCCGGAATCCGCCAGAGCTTTGTGGTATGATACCCTTGAGGGACCCGGGACCGTACAGGAAGTGACCTTTGACCATCCCGCTGAAGACCTCGAGTTTTCTCCGAACGGCCTGGTGCCCGGAAGGATCTACACCGTACAGGTTTATGCGCGGGACAAGAATGGAACGGAATCCGGCTTCGGAACGGTATATCTGCATACCGGCAGGCGTCTTCCGGAGGGGCTTTACGCTTCCGGAGACGAGGCCTGGTATATCAATGAGCGGGGCTTTGCCTGCACCGGCGCAGTTGAAACTAAAAACGGCTGTTATTACGCTGATGAAGCCGGACGGCTGTTAAAAGGCTTTGTGGGCGGCAAGTATTATGCGGGAGACGATTTCCGGATCGTTTCCGGCTGGTTTAAGGACTCGGGTCATACCTATTATTCCGGCGGCGACGGACGGGTGGTCTGCGGAAAAGCTGTCATTGACCGGAAGCTGTATACTTTTACGGATTACGGAGCGTTGATTGAATGAAGTGGAATCAATATACGATTTATACGACAGAAGAAGCTGAAGAACTGGTGACGTCCCTGCTTTTTGACCTGGGGATCACCAACTGCGAAGTGCGGGATACCCTCCCGGTCCTCAGTCCCGAGGACGCCGTGCTGTTTGAGGACGTCATGCCCGCCCTTCCGGACGATACCGGAGAAGCGGAAGTGGTCTTCTACCTGGACGATGAAGCCAACGAGGCGGAGATCCTGGAAAAGATCCGGGAAGGTCTGGAGGAAATGCGCGCCTATGTCGATCCCGGGACCGGAAGGATCCTCCGGGAAGAAACGGAGGATAAGGACTGGGTCAACAACTGGAAAGAGCATTTCAAACCCTTCAGCGTGGATGATATCCTGATCAAGCCCACCTGGACGGATCTTCCGGAGGAGGACAAGGATAAGCTGCTGATCGAGATCGATCCCGGCACAGCCTTCGGCACCGGCTCCCATGAAACCACCAGGCTGTGCATCCACGGCATCTGCCGGTATGTAAAGCCCGGCAGCAGAGTGCTGGATGTGGGGACAGGATCGGGTATACTCGGGATCATTGCCGTAAAAAAAGGCGCGGCTTCCTTTACCGGGACGGATATCGATCCTCTGGCTGTGGAAGCGGCGGAAGAGAATGCGAAGGTGAACGGACTGGATCCCTCCCAATACCGCCTGGTCCTGGGAGATATCATTTCAGACCCGGCAGTTCAGGAAGAAGCCGGAGAGGCATGCTATGATGTGGTGCTGGCCAATATTCTGGCGGATGTGATCATCCCCCTTCAGAAAGAGGTTGTCCGCCACATGAAGCACGGCGCATACCTCATTACTTCCGGCATCATCAACCTGAAGGAAGAAGCGGTTAAAGAAGCGCTTCTTGAAAATCTGGAACTTGAGATCGTGGATACGCTTTATGAAGGAGAGTGGGTCTCCTTTATCGCAAGGAGAAGCTGATGGCCCGTTTTTTTGCCGGAGAAGAATCCCGCCGGGAAGAAGGAAAGATCATCCTGACGGGACCTGACGTCAACCATATGAAAAATGTGCTTCGCATGAAGCCCGGTGAGATGGCGGAAGTGGTCTGGGACGGTATGGTTTTAAACGCCGAAATCGCCGCTTATCCGGGCGATGAGGCTGTACTGGATATTCTTTCCGAAAAACCTGCCGGAAACGAACTGAAGGCCAGGATCACGCTGTATCAGGGCCTTCCCAAACAGGACAAGCTGGAGCTGATCGTTCAGAAGGCCGTGGAGCTGGGCGCCTGCCGGATCGTGCCGGTGGATATGAAGCGCTGTGTGGCCCGCTGGGATGAGAAGAAGGAAGCCGCCAGACGGAAACGTTATCAGGCGATCGCCGAAAGCGCGGCAAAACAGGCGGGACGGGATATGATCCCGGAGATCGGCCCGCTGCTTCGTTTTAAGGACGCCCTGAAGGAAGCGGAAGAAGAAAACGATATCATTCTGTTTCCCTATGAGAAGGCCGACGGGATGGCAGAGAGCCGCGGGATCGTGGAATCTCTTCCTAAGGATGCCCGGATCGCTGTCTTTATCGGACCGGAGGGCGGATTTGACCCGGAAGAAGTCCGGGAAGCCGAAGAAAAAAACGCCAGGATCATTACCCTGGGGCCCAGGATCCTCCGGACAGAAACCGCGGGGCTCGCGGTCCTCTCCATTCTGATGTTTCATCTGAATGAATAAGCGGATGATCTGTCAGACAGAGGACATTGGAAAGTAAAACGGGTAAACAGCGGATAAGTGAACATTTCTGCCATACGAGGCAGTTTTTGAGAAAGCTGTTTCGGAAGCAGCAATGACGGCTTAATGATTTCTGCCTCTGAAAAAAACGCGGATTAAAACTTCGCGGAATGAAAACCTCCTGGGCAGAGACTTCCAGGTTGAAGCTTCCAGGCTGAAACTTCTCGGGTCGAAACCTCCTGGACTGAAAAACATCAATTTATCTTTCCCAGGGGGAGTCTTTCCGTGCAGAAATCTTTCCAGGCTTATAAAAACAGTAGTCAATATTGTTATAAAATACAGGAACAAAGTATCTGATATGGAAATTTATCTTGACAACGCAGCGACCACCCGGACAGATCCCGCCGTGGCGGACCTTATGGTCCAGATCATGACCCGGGATTACGGGAATGCTGCCTCTCTTCACAGAAAAGGGGTGGAAGCGGAACGGTTCAGCCTGAAAGCCCGGGAGCAGATCGCCCGGACGCTGAAATGCGAACCGAAAAATATCTATTTCACCTCCGGCGGCACAGAATCCAACAACTGGGCCATTATCAATGCGGCAGGGAGCTACGTCCGTTCCGGAAAGCATCTGATCACCACCCTGGTGGAGCATGCTTCCGTCAAGAACGTGATGGAGGCCCTGAAAGAGCAGGGGTTTGAGATCACCTATCTGCCTGTGGATGAATATGGCCGCGTCAGTGTTGAGGAGGTCAGAAAAGCGGTCCGCCCGGATACCATCCTGGTTTCCGTCATGGCGGTCAATAACGAGATCGGGACCAGGGAACCGGTGGAGGAGATCGGAGCGATGCTTTCCCGGGAATTCCCTCAGGTGCTTTTTCATGTGGATGCCATTCAGGCCTACGGCAAGTACCGGATGAATCCGAAGCGGGACCATATCGACCTGCTTTCCGTCAGCGCTCATAAGATCCACGGACCCAAGGGAGCCGGCTTTTTATACGTTTCCGACCGGGTCAAGCTGCGGCCGCTCATTTACGGCGGCGGGCAGCAGAAGGGCATGCGCTCCGGAACGGAAAACATTCCCGGAGAGGCCGGTCTCGGCCTGGCGGCTGAACTGGCTTACCGGAACCTGGATGAAAAAAACGAAGGGATGTACCGGCTGAAGGATCGGCTCAGGGAAGCCCTGGAGAAAACGGAGGGGACCCGCATCAACGGGTGTACGGCCCGGGAAGATTCGGCCCCGCATATTCTTTCCTGTTCCTTTGACAAGATCCGTTCGGAGGTCCTGCTTCATGCGCTGGAGGACCGGGGGATCTACGTATCCTCAGGTTCTGCCTGTTCATCGTCCCACCCCTCGCTGATCAACACCCTGTCCGGCATCGGGCTGCCCCCGGAAATGCAGGACGGAACCATCCGTTTTTCTTTGTCGAAGGATACGACGGAGGAAGAGATCGACGAGACCGTGAAGGCCGTTCAGGAGGTCCTTCCCTACTTAAGGAGATTTATCAGAAAATGAGATTCAGTTCTTTTTTGATCAAATATGCGGAGATCGCCATTAAGGGCGGCAACCGGAAGTTTTTTGAGACAGCCCTGGTCCAGCAGATTAAAAACACGCTGAAGCATGTGGAAGGCAGCTTCAGGGTGGTGCGGATGAACGGCCGGATCTATGTGGAATGCCTTTCGGAATATGATTATGACGAAGTGACGGAGGCTCTGAAGACGGTCTTCGGCATCAGCTGGATCTGTCCTGTACAGCGGATAGAGGACCACGGCTTTGAAGACCTTCTGGAAAAAACGGCGGAGTATTTCCGGGCCGTTTATGACAGGCTGGATTTTACCTTCAAGGTGGAAGCCCGTCGCGCGAGAAAGGATTTCCTGGTGGACTCCCAGACCATGAACCGGGAAGTGGGCGCCTTCCTTCTGGATACCTTTCCGGAGCTTTCCGTAGATGTGCATCATCCCGATGTGCTTCTCAGGATCGAAGTCCGGGATGAAAACATCAATATTTACTCGAAAGAGATCAAAGGCCAGGGTGGCATGCCCCTGGGTACCGCGGGAAAAGGCATGCTGCTCTTATCCGGCGGCATCGATTCTCCCGTGGCCGGCTATCTGATGTCCAAACGGGGATTGTTTATTGACGCGGTGTATTTCCATGCGCCGCCCTATACCTCGGAACGGGCGAAGCAGAAGGTCGTGGATCTGGCCAGGATCATCTCCCGCTATACGGGAACCGTCCGGCTTCACGTGATCAATTTCACGGATATCCAGATGGCCATTTATGAAAAATGTCCCCATGAGGAGCTGACCATCATCATGAGGCGTTATATGATGCGGATCGCCGAAAGCATCGCGAAGGAAAACGAATGCGGCTGCCTGATCACCGGCGAATCCCTGGGCCAGGTGGCTTCCCAGACCATGGAAAGTCTTTCCTGCACCAACGAAGTCTGCACTCTTCCGGTCTTCCGGCCGCTGATCGCCTTCGACAAGCAGGACATCATCCAGCTTTCCTGGGATATAAAGACCTACGATACATCCATCCTTCCCTATGAAGACTGCTGCACCATCTTTGTGGCCAAGCACCCGGTGACCCATCCGAAGGCGGAGAAGATCCGGGAATCCGAGAAAAACATGGACGAAGTCGCCGAAGCCCTGGTCAGAGCCGCCCTGGAATCTGATGAGGTCATCAGCTGTAATTATTACCAGCAGAATTATCTGTAATTAAATGAAAAGAGCGCCGGAAAACCGGCGCCCTTTCGGGAAATCAGATTCAGATGATATAAGGTTTCAGAACCTCAAGGATATGGTCAACATCCTGTTCTGCATGAATATTCAGGTCAATGGGCTTGGAAAGATCCAGAGAGAAAATACCCATGATAGACTTTGCATCGATCACATAACGGCTAGAAACAAGATCGAAGTCAGAATCGAATTTCGCAAGGTCGTTGACAAAGGATTTAACCTTATCGATAGAATTAAGAGAAATCTGAACTGTTGTCATGTAATAGACCTCCTTGGACAAGTGATACTATCATATTAAGACGTGAAAGGGTTTTTGTCAATGTCTCCATATGATGAAAAAAAGAGAAATTTAATAGAAAAAACCGTAGCATTTCATACCCTGGGCTGCAAAGTAAACGCCTATGAATCAGACAGCATGGCGGAAAGCCTGAAAAAGGCCGGAATGACGGTGGTTCCTTTCACGGATAAGGCTGACGTTTATGTGATCAATACCTGTTCGGTGACGAATATCGCGGACCGGAAATCCCGCCAGATGATCAGCCGGGCCCGGAAAATGAATCCGGAAGCGCTGGTGGTGGCGGCAGGCTGCTATACCCAGCTTATGGCGGACCGGGGAGAACTGGACAAAGTGGACGCGGACCTGATCCTGGGAAGCAGCGACAAGCACCGGATCGCGGAGCTTATCGGCAGCTGGTATGAAGACAGGAGCCGGCCGGACGTCAGAAGGATAGCGGAAGAAAAGGAATACTGCCCGCTGGTGCTCTCCCGGCCTTCGGAGCATACCAGGGTCTATCTGAAGGTCCAGGACGGCTGCGACCAGTTCTGTTCCTACTGCATCATCCCCTACGGCCGGGGCAGGACCCGGAGCCGGAGCAAAGAAGCGGTCCTGGAGGAAGCGGCCATCCTGGCGGAAAACGGCGTCCGGGAATTTGTGCTGACGGGCATCCATCTGTCTTCCTACGGACTGGACCGGGAGGACGGCGGGACTTCCTACAACGAATATATCAGGAACCATGAGGTGCAGGAGCCGCTGATCGGGCTCATCGAAGATCTGCATGCCCTTCCCGGGGTGGAACGGCTGAGGCTGGGATCCCTGGAACCCCGGCTCATGACGGAGGCCTTTGTCAGCCACCTTTCGAAGCTTCCGAAGCTCTGTCCCCAGTTCCATCTGTCTCTTCAGAGCGGCTGCGATGAAACACTGAAGCGCATGAACCGCCATTATACCACGGCTGATTTTCTGGAAAGCGCCCGTATGATCAGGAAATTCTTTGCCCTTCCGGCCCTTACGACTGACGTCATTGCCGGATTTCCCGGAGAGACAGAGGAAGAATTTGAACAGACAAAGGCTTTTCTGAAGACCGCGGGCTTTTATGAACTCCACGTCTTCCCCTATTCCAGAAGGAAGGGGACGGCGGCGGATCTCATGAAGGACCAGGTCCCGCCGGAGATCAAAAAGATCCGGACTGACGAGCTGCTGAAACTCTCGGATGAATTCCGGGAAGCCTTTGAAAGCCGGCTTGACGGAAAGACCGTGGAGGTGCTGACGGAAAGACAGGAAGAGATCGGCGGCAGCCTGGTCTATACCGGCTATACGAAAGAATACGTCCGGACAGCAGTTTACGGAGATGTTTCGGAAAACGAGATCGTTAACGGTGTGTTCACAAAATGTTCGGAAGTAAACCGGGTGGATGTTGTATAAAGAACTTGAAGTATCCTGAAAAAAGGAGTAAAATAAGGCATCAGGATCATTATGAATGTCAGAATGACTTTGGGGAAAGGAGAGCAGTTATGGCAGAATATTCAAACGATACACAGTTTATCAATCTTTCGGGTCAGCCCATTCCGTCTCCCGGTACCGATCTGAATGCCGCGGAAGTGATTAAACGTGTATATGAAGCCCTTGGCGAAAAGGGCTATAATCCGGTGACCCAGCTGGTGGGCTATCTCCTTTCCGGCGATCCTACCTACATCACAAATCATAAAAATGCCAGGGCGCTTATTATGAAAGTGGAGCGGGACGATATTATTTCCGAACTGATGGAAAACTATATTGCCACCCGGCTGTAAGCCATGCGTTATCTGGGCCTGGATTACGGCTCCCGGACCGTGGGAGTCAGCATTACGGATGAACTGGGCATAACCGTCCAGAATCTGGAGACCATAACCCGCAGGGAAGAAAAAAAGCTGAGGAGCACCGTTTCCCGGCTTCGGGAGATCATCGCCGAATACCAGGTATCGGAGATCGTCCTGGGACTTCCCTTAAATATGGACGGGACGGAAGGCGAGCGGGCGGAACGGACCCGGGCGTTTAAGGAGCTTCTGGAAAAGAAGCTGTCTCTTCCGGTCCATCTCATCAGCGAGCAGCTCACGACGGTGGAGGCCGATGAGGTGCTGGAAGCCTCCGGGGTACCGAAAAAGGACCGGAAAAAGGTGATCGACCAGATCGCCGCCAACTTTATTCTTCAGGATTATTTAAGGAACGTAAAACATAAATGACAAAAAGTAAAGAGAGATCGACAGGAAGAATCCCGGGCAGGTGAGTGCCGAGGGACTTAATTTGCTGTTTATTTCTCTTCAGAACTGCATGAAAGGAGGATTAATGCAGGAGAAAACAGAACAGATCGTATTTCAGACAGATGAGGGAGAAGTCCTCTTCTATGTACTGGAAGAGGCACGGATCTCGGGCGTAAACTACATCCTCGTGACCGACTCAGAAGAAGATGAAGCGGAATGCTATATCCTTAAAGATGTGTCTTCGGATCAGGATCCGGAAGCCGTCTATGAGATGGTGGAGGATGATGAGACACTGAAGGCCCTTCAGAAGGTATTTGCCGAACTTCTGGAGGATACGGAGATCGAATTCTGACGGAGGTGCCAAGTGTCTGCGAAAAACAGAAAGAATTCCTATCAGACTCTGGCGGATCGGGACGTCAAGATCATTCCCCTGGGCGGACTGGAGTACATCGGCATGAATATCCTGGCCATCGAATGCCAGGACAGCATCATCGTGATAGACTGCGGCTCATCCTTCCCTACGGAGGAAATGCCGGGCATCGACCTGGTGGTGCCGGACGTAACGTATCTGGAACGGAACGTGTCCAGGGTAAAGGGCTTTTTCATTACTCACGGCCATGAAGACCATATCGGCGCCATTCCCTACGTCTTGAACCGGCTCAATGTCCCGCTGTATGCCACCAGGCTTACGATGGCCATTATCGAGGATAAGCTCCGGGAGCATGACCTCATGGAATCCGTAAAGAGGACCGTCGTTGCTTACGGCGACGTGATCGAGGCCGGGGATTTTAAAGTGGAGTTTATCCGGGCCAACCATTCCATAGCGGATTCCTGCATGCTGGCCATTTCGACCCCCGCCGGGACCATCGTCCATACCGGGGATTTCAAGGTGGATTATACCCCCATTTTCGGGGAACCCACGGATCTTCAGCGGCTGGGTGAACTCGGGAAGCAGGGCGTTCTGGCGCTGCTTTCGGATTCCACCAACGCGATCCGTCCGGGGTTTACGCCTTCGGAACGGACGGTGGCGGAGACCGTCAACAAGATCTTTTCGGATTATCAGAATTCCCGTATCCTGATCGCCACCTTTGCTTCCAACGTGGACCGGGTGCAGCAGATCATCAATTCCGCCGTAAAAGCCGGAAGGAAGGTGCTGATCGAGGGCCGCTCCATGGTATCCGTTGTGGAGATCGCGAAAGAACTGGGCTTTATCAGGATCCCGGAAAACGTCCTGATCGACATCGAGCATCTGGATAATTATCCCGATAAGGATACGGTTATCATCATGACCGGTTCCCAGGGCGAGGCCATGGCTGCCCTTTCCCGCGTGGCGGCCGGACGTCATCCCAAGATCCAGATCAAACCGTCGGATGTGGTGGTCTTTTCTTCGTCTCCGATCCCCGGGAACGAAAAAGACATCAATAAGCTGATGAATGAGCTCACTAAGCGGGGCGCCAGGATCATCAACAAGGAGACCCATGTTTCGGGCCATGCCTGCCAGGAAGAGCTGAAGCTCATCTACACCTTGACCAGGCCCAGATATGCCATCCCGCTTCACGGAGAATTCCGTCACCGGGAGGCCAATGCGGAGATCGCTCAGGAAATGGGCATTCCCAAGAAAAACATCTTCCTGCCGGATTCCGGAGACGTGGTCTCCCTTTCCGAGAGTGAAGGCGGCATTACCGGCGGCGTTGACCACGGGACTGTCTTTGTGGACGGCCTGGGGGTCGGTGACGTGGGATCCATCGTCATCCGCGACCGTCAGACGCTTTCCAAGGAAGGCATTATCATCATTGCCCTGACGCTGGACGGCGCTTCCGGGCAGCTTCTGGCCGGTCCCGATATCGTTTCCCGCGGCTTTGTGTACGTCCGGGAATCCGAGGACCTGATGGAAGAAGCCAAGGCCATTGCCAGGGACACCATTGACCGGGTGCTGCGCTCAGACCGGGTCGACTGGAACCGTATCAAGACAGAATTAAGAGATCAGATGAGCAGTTATCTCTGGAAGCAGATGAAGCGGAATCCCGTGATTCTGCCCATTATTATGGAGGTCTGATCAGTTTTATGGCAGGAAAAGCATCAAAAACCGGTCCGGGCAAGGATTTCTTCCACTATCTCCGGATCATCATCGCGATCCTAATGGGCGTGTTTATCGGCATCTCGGCTTACGTCGGATTCCGGTTTGGAAGAATGGTTTTTTCCGATGAACCCATGACCAGGATCAGAACCGACCATGTTTCTTACGAATTGACCGTTCAGAAGGGACAGTCGGTGCTCAGTATCGGAAAAGATCTGGAAGAACATGGCATTATTGAAAACCGGTTCGTGTTTTTCGTACAGTCCAGGATCTATAAATGCCGGATCGCGCCGGGAACTTATACCGTCAGTTCCCGGGATTCATCCAAAGCTATTCTGAAAAGCCTGGAAAATGCCTTTGTCCTGAAGAGTCAGGAGGAATAGTCATGGATGAAACGCGATTGTCATCATTTATCGAGTCGCTTGAAAGGGCAAAGGACCCGGTTCTGGATGCAATCAGAGAAGAAGCGCTTCTTGAAAACGTGCCTGTAATCCGGCCGGAGACGGAAGCGCTTCTTGTCTTTTTTCTGGAACTTGTGAAGCCTTTGCGCATTCTGGAGGTGGGCTGCGCCGTTGGCTATTCCGCCTGTGTCATGGCCGGAAAGCTGCCGGGAACTTCGATCGATACCATCGAGAATTACGCGCCCCGGATCCCGAAAGCCCGGGAAAATTTCGAAAAGACCGGGAACTCCGGCAGGATCACCCTGTACGAGGGCGATGCCGGCAGGATCCTGAAAGAACTGTCCGGTCCCTATGACCTGATCTTTATGGACGCAGCGAAGGCCCAGTATATCCACTGGCTTCCGGAGTGTGAGCGGCTGTTAAGGACCGGCGGCCTTCTGATCTCGGATAATGTCCTGTCCGGCGGCGATATCCTGGAAGCCAGGACCGTCGTGGAAAGAAGAAACCGGACCATTCATAAACGCATGAGAGAGTATCTCTATGCCCTGAAACACAGCGACGTTTTCGAAACGGCTGTGATCCCCATAGGAGACGGTGTATCCGTTTCCTGTAAAAAGCGAGTATGAACCATGAAGATGACCAGAGATGATATCAGAAAAATACAGGAAGAGATCGACTACCGGCAGACGGAGTTAAGGCGGGAACTTCTGGAAAACCTGAAGACCGCCAGGGCCCAGGGGGACCTGTCGGAAAATTTTGAATATACCATGGCCAAACGGGCCAATAACCAGAACAATTCCAGGGTCCGGTATCTGGAGAAACTGATCCGGACCGCCGAGATCATAGAAGACCATTCCTCCGCGGACGAGGTCGGTCTGAACAAGGCTGTTACGGTCTATTTCCCGGAGGATGACGAGGAAGAAGTATTCAAGATCGTCACCTCGATCCGGGGAGATTCCACCAAAGGCCGCATCTCCGACGAATCCCCGCTGGGGAAGAGCCTGATGGGGCACAAAGCGGGAGATACAGTGATCGTGAAGGTCAACGACGAGTACAGCTATCCGGCCGTTATCCGGAAGATCGAAAACGCGGATAACGACAACGCGGATCCCATCCGGCAATATTAAAAAAACGGCCTGACAGGTTCCGGCGCAGGCCCCGAACAGTGTATTACCGGTGACAGAATGCAGGAAGCGGCGGTCGGTAAAGGCCGGGAAGACGTTATCCTGAAAAGGAGGGACGGATGAAAATTACAGATGAAAAAACGGTCCGTCTTTCGGTAAGGGAACTGGTGGAATTCGTTTTAAAACGAGGGGATATCGACAACCGGCGGACGGGGCCTGCCATTCAGGACGCCATGCTGACGGGCGGCCTGGCTCACAGGACATTTCAGGCTTCCGCGGGGGCGGATTATGCCCAGGAGGTGCCCCTTGGCTGTGTCCGGATCTTTGAAGATGATATCCGCCTGGATATCGACGGACGGGCCGATGGCATCATAACAGACTCCGACGGCGAAAACACGGTCCCGGGAACTATCTGTATCGATGAGATCAAGGGCGTCTTCCGGAATATCATGAGCATGGAAGAAGCGGACCCGGTGCATCTGGCCCAGGCGGAAATGTATGCCTATATGCTGGCAGCGGACCGGCTGCTGCCGGAGGTCCACGTCAGGATAACCTATATCCAGCTGGACCTGGATGAAAAGACCCAGCAGCCCATCGTGCTGATGGACCAGATCCGGCATTTTGTTTATCATTACAGCTTTTCGGAGATCGAAGAGAAATATCTTTTCTATACCGGTCTCTATGAGAAATGGGCCCGGTTTATCGTGGAACACCGGGAAGCCCGGCGGGAATCCGCCGACGGTTTCCCCTTTCCCTACGAATTCCGGCCGGGGCAGAAGAAGATCATCTCCCAGGTGTATAAAAGCATCGAAGGGAAGAAAAGGCTGTTTGTCCAGGCGCCCACCGGCATCGGAAAGACCCTGGCCATGCTGTTTCCTTCCGTCAGGGCCGTCGGCGCGGGTTTTGCCGATAAGATCTTTTATCTTACCGGGAAGACCGTGACCTCCAACGCAGCGGAAGAGGGGATGAAGATCATGGGAAGCCGGGGCCTGGGCTTTTCCTATGTGAAGATCACCGCCAAGGAGAAGATGTGTCCCCTGGAAAAAATGCAGTGCGATCCGGTGCACTGCGAACGGGCGAAGGGCCATCTTGACCGGGTGAATGAAGCGGTCTATGATCTGATCACCCACGAAGGCTATGCCTCCTCGGAGATCATTGCTTCCTATGCTATGAAGCATCAGGTATGTCCCTATGAGATGTCTCTGGACGTGTCTTATTATATGGACGTTATCATAGGGGATTACAATTATGCCTTCTCGCCCCACGTCATGCTGCAGCGTTATTTTGCCTCCGGCGAGAAAAGAGACTATATCTTTCTGATCGATGAGGCCCATAATCTTCCGGACCGGGCCAGGGATATGTATTCCGCGGAGCTGGTCAAAGAGGATGTGCTCCAGGCCAAAAAGCTTTTTGAAGGCCAGAAGCGTATTCTGAAGCTTCTGGACAAAGTGAATAAGCAGCTGCTGGCGCTGAAGCGGGAGTGCCGGGAAGTGACGGTTTTTTCAAAAGAAGACTTTCCGAATGTGCTGCTGTTTGATCTGCTGTCCCTGAGGGAAGCCATCGCCCGCTATATGGACCGGCATCCCGAAATCCCCGGTCATGAACAGATGCTGGATTTCTATTTTGAGATCGCGGATTTTCTTTCGGTATCGGATCATCTGGAGAACAAGGGCTATATGGCCTATGCCTCCTTTAAGGATAACGGGTCGTTTTTTATCCGGCTGTTCTGCATCGATCCCTCGGAACGGCTGAGGAAACACCTGGACAACGTGGTATCCACGGTATTCTTTTCCGCCACCTTCCTGCCCATTAATTATTACAAGGACCTGCTGACGGGTGACCGGGAGGATATGGCCATGTATGTGGATTCCCCCTTTGATCCCGCGAAAAGGAAGCTCCTGATCGCTCGGGACGTAAGCTCTGTCTACAGAAGGCGGAACGCGGAAGAGTACCGGAAGATAGCCGACTACCTTCAGACCATGGTCCGGGGAAGCCGCGGGAATTATCTGGCTTTCTTCCCTTCCCACAAATTCATGGAGGATGTGAAGGAAGCCCTGGATGAGATGTGTCTTCAGCAGGCGGAGCCCTTTGACATGATCATGCAGAAGCGTGTGATGAAGGAGGATGAACGTCAGGCCTTTCTGAAAGAATTCGAACAGGAAAGAGACAGGTCTCTGCTGGCCCTTTCCGTCATGGGCGGCCTTTTTTCCGAGGGCATAGATCTGAAAAACGATCTTCTGATCGGGGTTGCGGTGGTCGGGACGGGCCTGCCCCAGGTCTGTACCGAGAGAGATCTGATCCGCCAGTATTATAATGAACATGAAGTAAACGGATTTGACTATGCCTACCGTTATCCGGGTTTTAATAAGGTGATGCAGGCCGCGGGAAGGCTGATCCGCACCGCCGACGACGTTGGCGTGATCCTGCTTCTGGACGAACGCTTTGCCTACCGGGAATCCCTGAGGCTTTTCCCGAAGGAATGGGCGGACTTTCAGGTGACGGACAGTGAGAGCGCCGCCGCCCAGATCGAAAGATTCTGGAGATATATCTGAAGATACCGGGAGCAGCGGAACCTGATGATCATAAGGAAGCAGGACCAGAAGTTGTAACTGGTGAAACCGCAAAAACGGTGAAAATCGCAGGAATCTTTACAAACTATCTTAAATTGTTCATATTTTATCTATAATTTTTCCATAAAGGAGAGGTAAGATACCAGTGTAAAGAGAGAACACAATATACTTGCAGTAATCTTTTTCATTTTTTTCTTCCTTTCTTATATTTTTGTGGTTGGGCCTCCCCTGAAAACGGGGAGGCTCTTTTTTGCGATAAGGTCCCGTATGATGTCCGGATATTCAGGCACTGCACAGGCCCGGCTTATCGATCAGACCTACTTACTCCGGAAAGCATCCGGCGGTCAAGTATAGGGAAAAAAACTGCTCCCGACCGTGCTTAGAGTGCAGACAAGACAGGAAAACAACTGCTCCTGACCGTCATTACAGCGCGGACCGGACAGGGAGCGGACCGTTTCCCCTGGCGAATATGGTGCTGCGCTGAGCGGGCCGGAACAAGCGAAAATGTGAAAAAAAAATGAATTAGCACTCAACGGTTGACAGTGCTAACAATTCATGCTATACTCCTTTCTGTAAGAAACAGAAACAGCTGATGCCTTATTCCGGTAATAAGGTTTTTCTTTTATCAGCTGCAGCAGATTCCCGGCAGCCTGACACCGGCCAGGAGAGGACTCTGCCGTTTCTTACAGCTTATCATATCGATGAATCGGGAACAGGAGGTAGCCTTATGAATATTCAGAAATTTACGCAGAAATCCATAGATGCCCTTCAGAATACAGAAAAGATCGCCCGGGAGTACGGCAATCAGGAGATCGACCAGGAACATCTTCTTTACGCGCTTCTGACCCAGGACGAGGGACTTATCCCGAACCTTGTGGTGAAGATGGAGATCGACCTGAACTATTTCAGAAATGCGGTGGAGCAGCGTATTGCGTCCCGGCCCAAGGTCCAGGGCGGCCAGCCCTATATGAGCCAGGCCCTGAACGACGTGCTGACCGGCGCGGAGGATCAGGCGAAGGCCATGGGAGATTCCTACGTCTCCGTGGAGCATCTGATCCTGCTTATGATCGAGAAGCCGAACCGGCAGATCAAGGAACTGTTCCGGGAATTCGGCATCACCAAAGAACGGTTCCTGACGGCCTTATCCGCTGTCCGGGGAAACCGGCAGGTGAATTCGGATACGCCGGAAGACACCTATGAAGTGCTGGAAAAATACGGCAGAGACCTGGTGGAAGCGGCCCGGGACCAGAAACTGGATCCTGTTATCGGCCGTGATGAAGAGATAAGAAATGTCATCCGGATCCTGTCCAGAAAGACCAAAAACAATCCGGTGCTCATCGGTGAGCCCGGCGTCGGCAAGACCGCAGTCGTGGAAGGTCTGGCTCAGCGTATCGTCCGGGGCGATGTGCCCGAGTCCCTGAAAAACAAGAAACTGTTTTCGCTGGACATGGGCGCCCTGGTGGCCGGAGCCAAGTACCGGGGCGAATTTGAGGAAAGACTGAAGGCTGTGCTGGAGGAAGTCCGGAAATCAGAAGGCCAGATCATCATGTTCGTCGATGAGCTGCATCTGATCGTCGGCGCCGGAAAGACGGAAGGCGCCATGGATGCCGGCAACATGCTGAAGCCCATGCTGGCAAGAGGCGAGCTTCACTGCATCGGCGCCACGACTCTGGATGAGTACCGGAAATATATCGAAAAGGATGCCGCTCTGGAGCGGCGTTTCCAGACAGTGTTGGTGGACGAACCCACGGTGGAGGACACTATCTCCATTTTAAGGGGTCTGAAGGAACGGTATGAAAACTTCCATCACGTCACCATCACAGACAGCGCCCTGGTATCGGCGGCCACCCTTTCGGACCGGTACATTTCCGACCGGTTCCTGCCGGACAAGGCCATCGACCTGGTGGATGAGGCCTGCGCCCTGATCAAGACGGAACTGGATTCCATGCCTTCCGAAATGGATGATGAAAACCGGAAGATCATGCAGTTGGAGATCGAAGAGACGGCCCTGAAAAAGGAAACGGATCATCTTTCCCAGGAGCGGCTGGCAGCCCTTCAGAAGGAGCTGGCGGAACTGAAGGATCACTTTAACGAAGAAAAGGCCAGATGGGATAATGAAAAGGCCAGGCTGGCACATTTGTCGGACATCCGTGAACAGATGGCGGACCTGAATGCCCAGATCGAAGTGGCGAAGCAGAAGGCTGATTATAATAAGGCTGCAGAGCTTCAGTATTCCCGCCTGCCGGCCCTGCAGAAGGAACTGGAGGTGGAAGAGGCGAAGCTCCGGGAGGACGGAAACGTGATGGTCCATGAATCCGTCACCGAGGATGAGATCGCCAGGATCATCAGCCGCTGGACCGGCATCCCGGTGTCGAAGCTGAATGAGACCGAACGGAACAAGACCCTGCACCTTGAGGAAGAACTTCACAAACGGGTCGTGGGGCAGGATGAAGGCGTGGAAAAGGTGGCGGAGGCCATTCTTCGTTCCAAGGCCGGCATCAAAGATCCTTCAAAGCCCATCGGATCCTTCCTGTTCCTGGGTCCCACCGGCGTGGGCAAGACAGAACTGGCCAAAGCCCTTTCGGAAGCCCTGTTCGACGATGAGAAAAACATGGTCCGTATCGACATGTCGGAGTATATGGAGAAGTTCAGCGTCTCCCGTCTCATCGGGGCGCCTCCGGGATACGTCGGTTATGATGAGGGCGGCCAGCTGACGGAAGCCGTCAGTAGAAAACCCTATTCCGTCGTCCTCTTTGATGAGATCGAGAAAGCCCATCCGGACGTCTTCAATATCCTGCTGCAGGTCCTGGATGACGGACGGATCACCGATTCCCAGGGAAGGACTGTGGACTTCAAGAATACGATCCTGATCATGACCTCCAATATCGGCTCCCAGTATCTGCTGGACGGCATCGATGAAAACGGAGAGATCTCCGCTAATGCTGAAGCCATGGTCATGAATGACCTGCGGAATCATTTCCGGCCGGAGTTTCTGAACCGTCTGGATGAGACCATCCTCTTCAGGCCGCTGACCAAGGCAAATATCGGCGCCATCATCAGGCTGATGGTAGACGACGTCAACAAACGGCTTAAGGACCGGTCCATCAGCATAGAGCTTACGGATGCCGCGATGCAGTACTGCATCGACAACAGCTACGAGCCCACCTACGGCGCAAGGCCGCTGAAACGGTTCCTGCAGAAGAACGTGGAGACCCTGGCCGCCAGGCTGATCCTTCAGGGCAACATTTCCGAAGGCGACGTCATCCTGATCGATGTTGATGGAAACGGCCTTACGGCAAAGGAAAAAGCTTGATCGAAAAGGTGTTAAGAAAAGCAAAAGGCTTCCCCTCTGGGGAAGCTGTCTGCCGCAGGCAGACTGATGAGGCCCGCAGATAAAATGATGAGGCCCGCGGATAAACTGATGAGGCCCGCAGATAAACTGATGAGGTCTGTAGATAAACTAATGAGGCCTCATCAGCCCCTTCGGGGCACCTTCCCCAGAGGGGAAGGCATGAAGAAATTCGATCTGCGGACACAAAAAAGCTTCCCCCCGGGGAAGCTTTTTTGTGTATGGGCGTCCGGCGTCATGCCGGAATGAATATACCGTGGATTTACCGCAGGACTTACTTCGGATTTTCCACGGATTTACCGCAGAACTACACTGGTCAAACTGTCCAGGGTCAGTTTTCCGTCATTTACAACGGCTTTTCCGCTGCCGATAAAGGTGCTGATGGCGGGCGCGCTTCCTTCGGACAGGAGAGACAGGTCGATCTCCACGGGATCCTCGGAAGTATTATGAAGAACATAAACCGTCTTTCCGTCCAGCGTACTCTTGAAGCCGCCGGCCTTGGAGGTCTTCAGATCCAGGGAGACATAATTGCCTTTGGCGATTTCCGGATTCGCTTTCCGGATCATCAGCAGTTTTTTATAGAAGGAGAGAAGGCTGCCGCCGTCTCCCAGTTCATCCTTGACAGTTCCCGGATTCTTCTGCTCATAAGTGGAGCCTTCGGGGTCCTTTACGGTATCCTCATCGCCCCAGAGCATCGCCAGGCGCCGATTGGCATCGGTGTTTTCGGAACCGCGGGAGCCTTTCCGGCCCGTTTCTTCTCCGTAATAGATAAAGGGCGAGCCGGGGGAGAGGAGATAGAGACTGGCGCCCATCTGCATCTGTCCGCCGGAAGCCGGCAGGTAGCCTGCCGCGCGGTCCATGTCATGGTTCGAGATGAAGGGGATGATCATGGCTTCGGGATTCAGTCCCTTTACCCGGCTGATATAGGCTTCCGTATAATCTGTCAGGTTCTTTACGCTGCCGCCCTTTGCCGCCTTCGCGATCAGGCCGCTGACCTGGGAAAGAGTAAAGTCGAAGCAGTTCATCGCAGGGTAGTAGACGTCGGTGACCGCATCGGCATCCCAGACTTCTGCGACGGTATAAAGATCGGGCTTCAGGGCCTTCAGCTCACCCACATACCATTTCCAGAAATTCACGTTTTCAGGTTCATTTCCCAGATACAGATACTTTGCCGCGTCAAAACGGAAGCCGTCCGCTCCCTGGTCCAGCCAGTATTTCGCTGCCGCCAGCACTTCCTTCCGGACAGCTTCGTTATTGAAATTCAGTTCAGGCATATCCCCGGAAAAATTGCATTCCACGTAATCGGGGGTGCCCTGAATGTTGGACCAGGTACCCGGCGTATGATCGCTGTCTTCCCGGTACCAGGAGTAGAAATCGTAATATTCGCTGCCGGTATTTCCGGTGACGTGGGCGTTCTCAAACTGGCGGTACCAGGAATTCTGCCGGCTGGTATGGTTGATGGGAAGGTCCAGGATCACCTTGATATTCCGGCTGTGGCATTTTTCCGCCAGCTCTTTGAAATCCTCCAGCGTTCCGAAGATGGGATCGATGGTATAAAAATCCGCCACATCATATTTATGGTAGGAAGGGGACTTAAAGATCGGGGTCAGCCAGAGGCCTTCCACGCCGAGACTGACGCCGGAATCCGGATCCCCGTCGTTTAAGTAGTCCAGCCGGTTGATGATGCCCCGGAGATCTCCGGTGCCGTCCCCGTTCGAATCGGAGAAGGAGCCGGTAAAGATCTCATAG
>JAFRVX010000159.1 GCA_017438305.1 Lachnospiraceae bacterium
ATATCAAGAAGCGACGTCGTTGCCCGGAAGTCGTATCTTAACTGGTTTTTCAATTCTTCCAGATCTGCTTCTGTGCTGATAGCATCGTCGATCTCAAACCGGTTTTCTTTAGAAGCGACAGCCATGAACAGCGTATCGCTGGTGAAACAAAAGTTGGTCTCTGTCCTCTCGTTCACTTCCATCAGTCTTTCCATAAACTGAGGCGTCAGGACCAGGAAGGCGTTGTGAGGATCTTCCGCCCGGACGTCGAACATCTCGTTGAACGCTTCATTCTCCATTTCAACGCTTTCAAAGTCCCGTCCTTTTCCTACGGACGTTCCCCAATTCCTTAACCGTTTCAGAAAGCCGCCGGCCTTTCCGGCAGTGCGTTTCTGAACTTCCAGATATCCGTTCAGCTGTTTTTTCAGTCCGTAGGCGACCAGCTGGCCTTCAAAGACCGTCACCACCGTGGTGGTTTTCCCGGTGGAGGTCACCTGCTGCAGAAGCAGATCGCAGAACTGAAGCGGATTTCCTTTATAGATGCCGCTGATATAATCAGAGCCCTGGGTCCGGTTATGAGAGGGTAAGATGCTCAGGTCATCGATGATATCTTCATCAATATAATCGTTCGGCAGGAATGTCTCCAGTTCCATGAATTCGCTGAGCACTGATCTGGTAACATGTTCTCCGATAAAGGCTTTCAGTTTCTGTTTCTGCCGGCTCCAGAGTATCAGAAGTGCGCTGCCCGCCGCGAACAGAAGAAAGCCTGTCAGGATCCCGCCTCCCCTGCCATGGAGGAAGCCGGTACCCACAAAAAGGATAAAGCCCAGAACCAGGCCGCTTATTCCTGTCAGCAGCAAGATCGTTGTTTTCTGACGGAATCTCCCGATCTCGAGAAGTAATTCCTGATTGCTCAACCTTATCACCTCCTTAGCCGGAAGAACCGTCCCCGGCTGCTTTCTTTATCGCACAGTATACCAGAACTGACGAGGCCTTTAAAGCCTTCCCTACAGCGATTTATCAGAGGTTAATTCGCTTTTTCCGAATCTGTTCACTTACCCGCCCAGAACAGGCCGTCTGACTGGTGTCAATTATTCCAGCCAGGCAGGCTATTTATCTGGTATCGGTCATACTAACCCGTACAGGTATTTGCCCGCTGCCGTTTACATCGCCCTGGACAAACCGTTCTGCCCACTCTCAGTCATTAAGCGGTTCCAGTCTGGCAATGCTGTTCAACAGCCGTTTGGTGCCGACCTCATCAAAGTCTATCGTGATCTCCCAGTCTTTTTTTCCTTCATCTATAGCGGTGACGGTTCCTTCTCCGAAGCGGCCGTGGCGGACCCGGTCTCCGACCCCGAAGGGGAGTACCGCTGCCTTGGTTATGTTAAAGCTTTTTCCGAAGCTGGCGGGTTTCGGATTGACGGACTGTTCGAAGGCTGCCTGATCGTAGACCGATCTGGGTTCGGGAGGCATGTATTTCTTCTCTACTTTCCGGGACAGTCCCAGAAGGTCATCGGGGATCTCCCGCACGAAGCGGGACACCAGGTTGTAGTTAACTTCCCCATGAAGGGTGCGGGCCTTCGCCGCACTTAAGTAAAGATGGTGCTTTGCCCGGGTAATGCCCACATAGCAGAGCCGCCGTTCTTCTTCGATATCCATGGGATCCCCGGTATTTAAAGACATATAGGAAGGAAAGAGGCCGTCCTCCATGCCGCAGAGGAACACCGTGGGGAATTCCAGCCCTTTGGAGCCGTGGAGGGTCATTAAGACCACCCGGTTTTCGGATTCATCCAGAGAATCAATATCGGCGACCAGAGCTACTTCCTCCAGAAAGTCCTGAAGCTTCGGCGGATGCTCCTCTTCCCAGGAATCCTCGAAATCCCTGGCTTTGGATAAGAGTTCGTCGATATTCTCCCGCTTCTGGTCCCGCTTTTCCTGCTCCAGATCCTCCAGGGTCGAATAATAATCCGTCTTCTGAAGGACAGCACGAAGCAGGTCTTCCATATCGCCGTCTTCATGACGGAGCTCCAGGATCATATGGGAGAAAACCTGCAGATTCTTCAGGGCTTTCCCAATGCCCGGGACGTTCTGCGCGTGTTCGATGGCCTCCATCAGACTCAGATCATTCGCCTGGGCAAAAACCTTCAGGCGGTCGATGGTGGTCCGGCCGATGCCGCGGCGGGGAACATTCAGGATCCGCTCGGTGGCAACGTCGTCTTTCCCGGAGGCAATGGTTTTCAGGTAAGCCAGCAGGTCTTTGATCTCTGCCCGCTGGTAGAAATTGACGCCGCCCACCAGACGGTAGGGGATATTATTGCCGATGCAGGTTTCTTCAAAAGCGCGGGACTGGGCGTTGGTGCGGTACAGGATGGCAAAATCGCTGTACTCGGCGCCGTTCATGACCTCCCGGCGGATCTTCCGGATCACTTCGGAAGCTTCCTCATAACCGTTTTCATACTGATGGAATTCCACCGAATCGCCGGTTCCCAGCTCCGACCAGAGGTGCTTGTCCTTCCGGCCCCGGTTATGGGAGATCACGGCATTGGCGCAGTCCAGGATGCTGGTGGTGGACCGGTAATTCTGTTCCAGCTTGATGACCCGGGCGCCGGTAAAGGTCTTTTCAAAGTCCAGGATATTCCGGATATCCGCGCCGCGGAACCGGTAAATAGACTGATCGTCGTCGCCCACCACGCAGAGGTTTCCGTATTTTTTCGCCAGAAGGGCCGTGAATTCAAACTGGACCCGGTTCGTATCCTGGTATTCGTCTACCATGATATATTTGAACCGATCCTGATAATACTCCCGCACGTCTTCGTTCCGCTGAAGCAGCTGGACCGTAAGCAGCAGCAGATCGTCAAAGTCCAGTGCGTTGTTTTTACGGCACTGCTTAACATAGGCTTCGTAGATCTCCGCCTCCTTCATGGCGCGGAAATTCCCCAGCGCATCCTTTTTGGCCTGCTCCGGGGTGATCATATCGTTTTTTAAAGAAGAGATCCAGGCGGCGATGACCCGTTCCTTATACATCTTGGGATCCAGGTTCATGTCCCGAATGACCTGCTTGATAAGGGCCCGGACGTCGTCCGTATCATAGATCGTGAAATCCGTCTCATAGCCCAGCCGGTCGATGAACCGCCGGAGGATCCTGACACAGGTGGAATGGAAAGTGGCCACCCAGACCTCTTCCCCGAAATCCGCCAGGGAGATCACCCTCTCCCGCATTTCCTGGGCTGCTTTATTGGTAAAGGTGATCATAAGAATGTTCCAGGGGGAT
The DNA here is from genome assembly GCA_017438305.1 of Lachnospiraceae bacterium. Lineage (GTDB taxonomy): Bacteria > Bacillota > Clostridia > Lachnospirales > Lachnospiraceae > UBA1267. Next base: position 3,251 of record JAFRVX010000159.1, read on the forward strand.
ACATTCTTTTCTTCTATCAGATAGGCGGCCCGGTACGCCAGTACCCGGGTCTTTCCCGCCCCGGCTCCTGCTAAAATAAGAAGCGGTCCCTCGGTATGAAAGACCGCCTCTTTTTGTTCTTTATTGAGGAGCGCATAATTGTTATCGCTCATAAAAATCCTTTCAGGAAAGAGTTTACTGCCCTTTCTTCTGAAACCCGTTTCCCGGGAGTTGAAAAATCAGCGTCTGAAATCTTCTTCCGGCAAAGTAAAGATTACTTTGTCGTTTTCTGTAATTTCAGGGGATGGTTTCAGCTGCTGACAGAATCAGATCAGCTTCTTGCCGCAGTACGGGCAGTAATTGGCGCCGTTGACCTGCTTTCCGCAGTACGGGCAGAAGTTGGGTCCCTTCAGTTCTTCAAAGACTTCCTGGACAGTCTTCTCGGCTTCTGCTGCAGCAGCTTCAGGCTGAACAGGAGCTGCGGGAGCCACGGGCGGTACCGGAGCCTGGGGCTGCGGAGCCGCGGCTGCGCCGCCCTGCATGTTGTTGACCATCTGCTGGCCAAGGGCAAGGCCTGCCGCCATCTGAGCCATATCGGAAGCCGTAGAGCTGCCGCCGCCGTTTCCGAAGTTGTTCGCCATCTGGACCTGGGTGTAAGCATTGACATCGCCCACCATGGAAGCGCCGGCTGCCTTCTCCTGCATTTCCTTGACGGATTCCGGATAGGAAACGGACTGGATATTATAAGAGGTGCATTCCAGACCGATCTCGTTGAGCTGTCCGTTCAGGTCTTCCTTGATGCCCTGGCTGATATCAAAGGCATTGGCCTGGATATTGAACATATCCTTGCCTTCCTTGACGATCCACTTCATCAGAAGCTGGTCGTTCTGGGCGCCGATACGGGTCTTGATATCCTCAACGGTAAAGGTTTTGGAAACACCGGCGATCTTATCGATCAGTACGCCGTAGTCGGAAACTCTGCAGGTGAACAGGCCGTATGCGCGGACGGGCATGCCGCCCGGAAGTCCCGCTACCGGCAGGTTAAGGGCGTTGGCAGTGCCCCACTGGACGTTGAATTCACGGGTGTTGATGAACAGTACTTCTGCTCTTAAGCCGGAATTGAAGCCGAATTTGAAACCGAACAGCGTGCTTAAGAACGGAATGATCTTGGATTCGATATCATAATCGCCTTCTTCGGTGAAGACGCCTTCCACACGGCCCTGATACAGGAAGATCGCGTCCTGCGCGGGACGGATGATCAGGCGGGAACCCTTTTTGATCTCATCATTATTCCATTTATAGAATAATGTATTCTCATCCATATCAGCCCATTCGATAACGTCAGCGAGCTGCTTGCCGGTAAGATTCTTTAAAAATCCCATAATATCCTCCTAAACTTTAACTGGCGGGGTCGTCCCCGAATCTTTCTTGTTTGGCTTCATTATAGTACATCCTTTTTCATTTGTCATCAGTTTTTTCAGAGGGACCTCAGATTCATGTTTTCCATGTCCCTCAGGTCCATGTTTTTCCGGTTTTTCCAGGTGCTTTCTCTTTTTCTGATCCAAGGGGACTCTTCCTGTTTTCTTTCAAGAAAACGTTTGCCGATCCGTGCAGAAACTCCCTGAGCCGGTCCGTACGCCGGAACTGACGGGGGTAGTTTCCGGAAAAAACTGTCGACCTTGTTCCGGAATTTATGCTATAATCCCCCTGACGGACAGATTATGGGATCATCTTTCCTTATGGGATCCCGATCCCTTACGGGACCATGCCGGGACTGTCAGAAATACCCTGTAATTTCGATCGATCCGGCATACCCGTTTTTTCAGCTCGTTCTGTCTGTTCTGACTATATTTCCTTTGGATTATACTTATACGAGAATACAGATATTTGCCCCTTAAGGAGATGCCATGAAAAACAATTCAAGATCAAAAGCCGTTGATATGACCCAGGGCCCCATCCTGGGGAAGCTTGTCCAGTTCTGCCTGCCCATTTTCCTTGGGCTGGTGTTCCAGCAGTTCTACAGCATGGTGGACTCCATCGTCGTCGGAAAATACGTTTCCGCTGATGCCCTGGCGGCCGTCGGCACCAGTGCGCCTATGGTGCAGCTTCTGATCGGCATCATGGCGGGCTTCAATCTGGGCGCCTCCGTGGTGGCCTCCCAGTATGTCGGCGCCAATCAGAAGGATAAGATCAAGCCCACCATCTCCACCACCGCCATTACGCTGATCGTCCTGTCGCTCTTTATCACCGTCATCGCCATCGTATTCGCGCCGGACATCATGCGGCTCATCAGCGTTCCCGACAATATCCTTAAGGATACGGTGATCTATTTCAGGATCTTTTCCGCCGGATGCATTTTCCTGGCGATGTACAATTTCTTTGCGTCCTTCTTAAGGTCCATGGGCGACTCTACGACGCCGCTGATCTTCCTGATCATCTCGTCGCTGCTCAACATCGGCGGCGACCTGTTCTTCGTCCTGGTCCTGAAGCACGGCGTGGACGGCGTGGCCTATGCTACGGTCATCGCCCAGGCTATTTCCGTGATCCTGTGCATTATCTACGTCTCCAGGACCAACGAATACTTTCAGTTCAAGAAAGGCGAATTCGTTTTCGATCCCCAGCTTTTTAAGAGCATCCTCCGAATGGGCATCCCGTCCTCTCTGCAGACCGGCCTTTCCTCCATCGGCATGGTGGCGGTCCAGCGGCTGATCAATTCCTACGGTTCCGTCTGCATCGCCTCCTATACGGCTGCCAACAAGATGGAAATGATCTGCAACCTGCCGGTGACCTCCATGGCCCAGGGGCTTTCCCTGTACGTCGGCCAGAACATCGGCGCCGGAAAGACGGACCGGGCCAAAAAGGGCATGTGGCAGTCCATGATAGTCTGCGCCGTTATCGGCGTGGTGCTGACCGTGCTGATCTATGCCTTCGGCCCCAATCTGATGCGTCTCTTCGTCAATGATGAAGATATCGAGGTCATCAACATCGGAACGCAGTTCATGCGGATCTGGGCGCCCCTGGTGGTGCTCCACGGGATATCCTCCATCGTGGTCTCCTTCTTAAGAGGTTCCGGAGACTCCCTCTTTGCGATGATCTCCATGTTTGCGGATCTTCTGACCCGTTCCGTGATGGCTTATATCTTTGCCTGGTCCGTGGGCCTGGGCTTTATGGGCATCGCCTACGCGATCCCCTGCGGCTGGGGCATGACGGTGCTGATCGCCTTTGCCCGGTATTTCACCGGCGGTTGGAAGAAGAAAGCCGTTACGGGAAAATAAAAAGCCTTTCGGGCATCTCCGAAGAAACAGCCCTGGATTATTAAACGCAGAGTCAGGCCTGGACTATTAGCGGAGAGGCAGGCCGGAATTACCAACTCTCCTTGACAAAGATGCCCCTTCCCTATATAATTTTCAACGGTGTTATCGGAAAGGGCTGAAAACCTTTTTTCATAAATATAGCCGGAAGAAGGAGTCTCCAAGTGGAAGACCGGAACAGTCAGCTTTCTGAAGCTGATCTTCTCGGGCAGGAACGCTTTAAGCCCGAGAAGCCTAAAACCAGAAAACAAAAGATCCTGAAAGGTCTTGGCATTGCGGCATTTATTCTGATGAATGCCGCTGTCCTGTTTTTCACCGGCCGTTCGGAGTTCTCCGGCGGGCATGACAAACTGCCCGCGGGGACGATCCACCCCTTCAGCTTCGTCTATTTTGCCGGCGCCATCCTCTGTGTACTGCTGGCCATCTTCTGTGAATCCCTGAAATTCATCCTGATGATGCGGGAACTGAAGCAGAAAGTTTCCTGGAAGACCGCTGCCTGGACCATGATCCTGGGGAAATATTATGATTATATTACCCCCTCCGGCGCCGGAGGACAGCCTTTCCAGATCTGGTTTCTTCATAAAAAGGGCTACCCGGGGGCGGCGCCTACCGCCATGACCCTGACTTCCTTTGTCACTCTCCAGTCCGGTTTTGCCCTCCTGGCCCTCTTTGTCGTCATCTTTAAAAATCATGTGGCCGATGCTGTCGGCATCAAGATCATGGCCTATCTGGGGATCCCCACCATCATGCTGGTCCCCGCCATGATCATCATCACAGCGGTCTCGCCCCGTATTTCAGCCGCCATCGTGTGCTTTTTTGTCCGGCTCGGGGCAAAACTGCATCTGGTAAAAGAACCGGAAAAAACCATTCTGAAGATCGAAAACGCCCTTATGGACTATTCCGCTCAGTTAAGAGCCATGGCAGCCAATAAGATCCTGATGGCTGAAATGATGCTGCTTTCTATAGTCTATCAGATCGTCAAGTGCTCTCTCCCCTATTTCGTCATCCGGTTCTTCGGGGGATCCGTAGGCTTTATCCAGTCTCTGGCCGTGACGGTCTTTGTTTACGCCTCCAGTATCGTGGTACCCACGCCGGGACACGCCGGGGCGGCGGAAGGCGCTTTCTATATCCTGTTCTCCGATCTGGAACCCGTCGGCCTTTTCTGGGCCATGCTGGTGTGGCGGTTCTTATGTTTTTACCTGTTCCTGACCCTGGGGATCGGGTTTTACGGTCTGGGGACCGCAAAAAAGATATTCAGGCCCAGACAGACAGTGCAGAACTCCGGGAATCCGTCCGCGGCAGAAGACGAAACTCGGCCTACGGAAAAAGCCGGGAATCCGGCTGCGGCAAAAAACGCCGATCAGCCTTCAGCAACAGCTGAGATTCAGCCCGAAGAGAAAAACGGGAATTAACCTTCCGAAACAGATGGGTCTCAACCCATAAAAAAGAGAGAGGCGGCTGATCCCGCATCTCCCTGAATAATAACTCTGATGTTAAAGCGGACACTGAATCAGTGTCCGCTTTCCATAACACCTTCAGCATTCACGCTGAATGTACCTGCTGCTCCTGAATCTGTCAGCAGATAATCTCCCGGGGGAAGATTTCCGAAGAATGCGCTGATATCATATGTTCGCTCTGTCTCTTTACCTGCCGGCAGCAGACCGCCGTGACCGATGGATCCTTTGACCACTCCGGGAAGCGGGGGAATCCTGTAACTGACCCCGTTCTCCTTCAGATACAGGTCAAAATCCGGCTGACCATCAAAAATACCATACTCATAGTCCTCTGTTCCCCGGTTCTTCATAACACCGTTCAGTCTTCCCGGCTGTTTTTCGTCCGGAATGAGTTCCAGCGTTACATCCCCGGCTGCTTCAACAGGTACCTCTTCCAGATATTCTGTTCTCCAGCCGTTCTCTTTTTTCAGAAACCAGTAGAAGCCCGCATAGGCAGCGGGTCTTCTTTCATACTCTCCCGTCACTTCATACCCATAGTCTTTCAGCAATGCAGGGAAGTCAATTGAATCTTTTCTCAGGGTCCCGTCCGGAAAAGCCATAACCTCCTTTTCCCATCCCAGATTGATGTCTTTTCTTTCTCTGGTCGTCAGATACACCGCATAAAACGGTTCGGCTGCATTCGTGACCCTGTCCCTGATCTCAGCACCGGTTTCCCGGGACAACGCCTTAAGAAGCGCTTCTTTCGCTGCCTGATCGGCTCCCTTCGGAAGTGACCAGACGGTAACAAGACCTTCTTCATATCCGGCAATGACAAAGGAACTGCGGGCAGCATCTATCGTATCAAAAAACGAAGCTGATGAAGAGCAGCCCATTGCCGCTGCCAGAAGAAAACTCAAGATAAGACACATTATTCTTTTCATCTGTTCATTCCTCCCCATTAAAACATTTGATTTTGACTGTCGACTCATTGAAAAACTGACTGTTCCTGCAGCTCATTCAGGAACCATTTCAAGGTATACTGATCATTTTGTACAGTATCATCATACGTGAATCCCCCTTTGTACAATGTCATCATACAGGAAAACCTTTTTTTTTCAATAACCCTGACTCAAAAGACAGGTTTTCAGCTTAAACAGCACACTTCTCTCCCTCTTTTCTCGGACTTCAAGCTATACCTTATGCTTTGTTTCCAGACCCTGAGCAAAATGTCTCTGCCGGGCTGTCCTGCTTCATGACTTCCTGCGTCAGCAAAGATAAACCTGCCAGCCGACGAACTAACGGATAATAACCTTTTCCTTTCAATCACTCCTGTTTTCCGGATATAAAAATCCCCTAAACCCCCTAAAAGCCGCTATGCTGCTGCATAAAAATCTCCGGTAACCCCTAAAAGCCGCTATACTGCTGCAAAAATTACCGCCAGCCGATTGCTCGGCTGACGGCACATAAGCTTATTTAAGATTCACTGTCCTCCTGACGGGCAGCACACCGGTATATCACTTCAAATGAAATCCGGTTTCCTTTTTTGTCTTTCAAACCGGACCGGCCTTAAAGCGCCGGCTGACCTGCATGGTCAGGTGTCCGATTTGTTGCTGCAATTGATGAATCGTTTATTTCAGATACTCATCATTCACTTTGTATTCCACTTCGGCAGGAAGCTGTACCTGAAGCTCCACTTCTGTTTCCTTCCGGGTCATTTCCACGGTAATGGGCCCGTAGATGGTCTTATAGAATACTTTCGCATGATTCATGCTCTTCGGAAGGTAAGGTCTTAACTCCACCTGCTTAAAGCCGGGCCTTAAGGGCCTGATGCCGCCAATACCGTTATAAAACCATTCCACGATATGTCCCATCATGTCATGGCAGTGGCTCCGGGGATTGGTCTCCCAGTATTCGCCCAGGGTGGTCTCGCCGTCCAGCACGAAGGCATAGTAGCTGGGATGCTCTTCCTTCAGAATGAACTCAGCCACCAGGTCATTCATGCCGTTATCAGCCATGGTCTGGATAATATAGGCCTGGCTCACTTCTCCGGCAACAATAGCCCCGTCTTCTTCCATCTTTTTCCGGAAGAGGGTCAGCACGTCCTGTCTTTTATCCTCCGGCACCATGCCCAGATATAAGGGAAGGGCCAGGGCTGCCTGGGTGGTATGGAAGTTTTCCTCACCCGGCACCAGGACGTCATGGGTGGTGTAGCCGTAAAGGCCGGTCGCAGGATCCTTCACCAGGAGGATCCGGTTATAGTGCTCTCTGATGCTTTCGGCTCTGGCCTGATGGCGGAGCTCGTCGATGGTCCTGCCCGTCTCGTGCGCCAGGAAGGTCATGATCTGATAATCCCAGTAGAAGAAGGCCGTTTCGATATTCTCACGGGCATATTCGCCCCGGGGATTTCCCCAGTCTCCCAGACCGTGGGTCAGGAAGCCGTTTGAATCCATCCGGCTCTCCAGATGGGAAAGGTACCGCTTTGCCGCCTCGTAATTCTCCATGATCACGGTCTTGTCGCCGTAGAACATGTAATGCCAGTAAAGACCGATGATGATGCTGGAGCCCCAGGGAACAATGTCATAGAAGGAGCCCATCCCGGGAACCGGAAGGGGATTGGGGATATAACAGGGCGCCTGGGAAGGGATCAGCCCGTACCCGGGGAAGACCTTGTTTTTTTCATAATCCAAGAAGAAATCCGTGGCCTTATGCTGGGCATCCCGGGCATCCTGCAGAAACTTCCGCCACTGAAGATCGACATGCTTCATGTACATGACGGAGGGCGCCATCATGACGTTCTCTTCCTGCCAGGCAAAGCGCTCGATGGTGGGGCAGTCCGTGTGGACGCTCATCATGTTCGCTTCGACCGCTTTTTTGACCAGGTCATAGATCTGGTTAAAACGCATGTCGTCAGTCTCGAAGGAACCGTCGTCGGTACCGGCCGAGGTAATGGCCTCGGCGGTTAAATTCCGGATATCCTCTTCTTCCACGCCTTCGACGGCGATATACCGGCCGCCGAAATAGGTGAAGACCATCTGATAATCTTCAAAGACATCGTCCTGTCCGAAGGTATAGGCTTCATAAACGTCGATCAGCTTCCAGCCCTTGGCCATCTGATCCACGTCACCGTCTCCGGAGAGCTTCTCCGCAGGACGGAAAATAACCTGTTCGCCCTTCTTTCCCCGGACCTCGGCCTTCAGCATGCCGGCCATATTATAGCCGAGATCGTAGATCAGCCGTTTTCCGGCTTTCCCGACAAGCTTCGCCGGGACCGTTTCCTTAACTTCGATGAAGAACCGCTGTTCCGTAAGCTTTCCCGCGGGCGCCGCGTTCTTCTCCAGAACCAGTGCGGGCGTCCACCCCTCTTCTTCATCGCAGAAGATATCGTTCCAGTGAGCCTTTTTCAAAGAACCGTCCATGACTTCCGTGCCGAAAACATTGGCATGGAGCACCGGATGAGGCGCTGTCAGGGCGTCTTTATCCGCATAAAACACTTCTTTTTCGCCGTCTTCATACAGCACTTCCAGAGCCGCTGCAAAAACCAGCTCTTTTCCGAAGGGCACGTAAGGATTAGGACTTTTCGGCATAAAGTCGGGGAAGCTGAAGGAATAGCCGGTTTCATCCATGAGATACCAGCCGTTTCCCACTTCCGCTGCCATGACGTTTTCTCCGGCATCAAGAAGTTTTGTCACATCAAAGACCACATAATTCACGGTCTTCCGGTAATCTGTCCAGGCAGGGTCCAGCCGATGATCGGAGACCCGCTTTCCGTTGACATAAAAGTTGAACTGTCCGAGTCCCGAAACGCACGCTTCGGCCTTTTGAATCTTTTTCTTCACGGAAAACCGTTTTCTCACATAGAAGGGGCTTCCCGTACCATCGCTGATCCAGTTCGTGAAGATCTCCATAAAACACTCCTTTTAAAAATGTGAAAGGGTTGGTTCTTACTTGGTTATGAGGCGTGATAATTGTACTAAAGGCACAGCTTTTTGTAAAGCTGTTTCATCTGTTGATACTTCTCTATCAGAGTGGAGATAAACTTTTCACTTCAGCCTTTATAAGCTGTCGGTAATCTGTATTCTTTCCGGCTGACGGTATCTCTTCTACGGGCGTCTGTTTTTTACGGTATTTCAGCCGACGATATTCTGTATCCAGACGTTCTTTTTGATCATGGCGTATCCGATGATGCACTTGATGATCTCCGTCGCTGTAACGATGGTGAAGATCGGGATGACGTCCAACCCGGTAAAGTGGATCAGCAGGAAGCAGATGGGGTAGGTGACCGCAACCAGAAACGCGCTGTCAAACAGGAAGGTGATGACCGTCTTCCCGCCCGAACGGATCGTAAAATAGGCGGTATTCACAAAGGACATCATGGGAGCGAACAAAGCGTTGATGACGATGAGCTTTGTGGCCAGATGCCTGACTTCGTCGCTGGTGTTGTAGATCTTCGGGAAGAGGCCGGAAAAGGCCAGCATGAAGATCATGCTGATAAAGGAAAGCATGATGGAAAAGGCGATGATCTTATTGTCATAATCCTTTGCCGTCTCCAGTTCTCCGGCGCCCAGCTTCTGGCCCACCACGATGGATACCGCGTTGCCCATGGACATGAAGAACACGCGCCCCACGTTATTGATGGTATTGGCGATGTTGAAGGCCGCGATGACGCTTAAGCCCCTCAGGGAATAAGACTGGGTCAGCATGGCCATGGCGGTGGAGAACAGCACTTCATTCAGAAGAAGCGGTGTTCCCTTGAGGAAGAAAGCCTTCAGGTTTGCCGCGGGCACCCTTAATGACCGGTACAGGCCGCTTATCCAGGGGTTCTCTTTTTTATGCTGATGGGCCCAGACAACGATAATAGCCGCTTCCACATAGCGGGACAGCACCGTGGCCGCCGCCGCGCCGGAAACACCCATTTCCGGAAAACCGAATTTACCGTAGATCAGCAGGTAGTTGAAGACCAGGTTGACAAACACCGCAGTAATGCCGGCCTTCATCGGGACCACGGTCTCCCCGCATTCACGGAGGGTGGTGCCGTAGACGTTCACCAGAACGATGCCGGGAAGCCCCAGCATCATGATATGCAGATAGCTTAAGCCGCTTTTTAACGTCAGAGCCACCGCCTCGGCGGAATCATCGTTTAAATAGAGGCTTAACAGCCGTTCCCCGAAGAGGAAAACCGCTGCCGCCGCGATCACGGAAAGCAGGACGCCCAGCCATAGTTTGGCCCGGACGCTGATCCTGAGTCCCTCAAAATCCCCTTTTCCGAAGAACTGGGCGGAAAAAATGCCGATGCCCCCCAGACCGCCAAAAATGGCCAGCATATAGATAAAAAAGATCTGGTTGGCTATGGAAACGCCGGACATCTGCTCGGTCCCGACCCGGCCTACCATGATATTGTCCAGCATGTTGACGACGCTGGTGATGGTATTCTGGATGATGATGGGTAGCACGATGGCCAGGATCATCTTATAAAAAGCTTTATCGCCGATAAATTTCTGTCTGAAAGACATCTTCGGCATATTCAGCTGTACTCCGGACATACACAAACTCCTTATCAAACCTGACAGCAAAATACCCCCTGCGGTGCGAGTAACTTCAAGGGGCAAAAACGTAAAAGGATTATAGCTTTTTCCTTAATAAAATGCAATGATGATAGTTCACGAAGTCTGTGTTGCCGTGTCTTCGTCTTTTGTTAATCTTTCTGTGCATCCGGGTCCGTATGCGTTCCTGTTTTTCCGGCATTCCGGCCCTCCGGCCTTCTGGCTTTTCAGGAACTCCGGCCTTCCGGCTTTTTATACAGGAAGTCTTTCTGCACCCCTGCTGCTGTTCATGACTCCCGCCTCTGCTGCTGTTAATATTTTCCGCTCCCGCTGCTGCCCCCATACAGACAGAAAAGAATTATCATGCCCCGCCTGTTCTTTTAATGGCGGATTCGGTCATATTTTTCCCTTGTTTCTTCCGGGTCTTCCGGCTGTAAATTTCCCGGGAAGATGATATAATATAAGAAAGTCGGGGCATGTCCCCTGAACCTTAAGAAAAAGGAGAATGCATTCATGAGAAAAATCTACAATACCCTTTACAACTTCATGGCCACCGGCCTTCCTTTCGAAGAGCAGGCCAGGATCTCCAAGGAGATGGGCTTTGCCGGTCTGGAAGCCTTTGTCGGCTTCTCCGACGAAGACCTGGAGGTCTTTAAGAAATACGATCTGGAAGCCATGGAAGCCAGAGTCCAGTACGATGACAACGGCGATTTCAAAAACATCGAAAACATGCAGAAGATCGGCATCAAGTACATCTCCGGTGCGGAAGGCTACTGGGATCACGAGACTGCCATGAAGGCCGCCGAGCAGCTGAATGCCCTGGGCAAAAAGGGCCAGCCCTACGGCTTCAAAGCTGATTCCCACAACCATACCGGCGAGTTCTGCTTCGACGAAGTGGAAGGCTGCTACTGCTGGGAGACCGTGGCAAAGAACACCGATCCCGACCTGGTCTGCTTCAAGATGGATATCGGCTGGTCCACCATCGCCGGCGTCGACTCCAACTACCTGATCAAGAAATATCCCGGCCGTGTCGAGCTGGTCCACATCAAGCCCGCCACAAAGATCCTGAACCCCGACACCATGAACAACGGCAAGCAGCAGGCTGAGCGTCCCCGTCCCGCCAACGGAGAGCGTCCCCGCTTCGACATGAATGATCCCGCCGTCAAGGCCATGCTGGCTGAAATGAACAAGAGAATGGCTGTGGCCCAGGGTCCCATGGAAAACTTTGTCCGCGACCTGAAAGAGATTCTGGACACCGCTGAGAAATTCGGCGCCAAGAGTTTCATCATCGAGCGTGACGGCTACTACAAAGAAGACCGTCTGGAAGTCATCCGCGAAGACCTGGCCTACGTCAAGAAGATCTGGGCAGACCTGGCCTGAGGCTGATCTTTAGAGATTTTTATACCCGGAATCTGCAGCGAGAAACATCAGTCGGTAATTTACAGCAGAAATTACTGCCTGTATAATAAAGCCTGTAAAGCTATAGCTGAAAAAACCAGCTGAAGCATTTAAACAGTAAACCGCCGGTTCACCTGTTTCTGACAGATGAGCCGGCGGTCTCTTTGTTTTTACGGTTGTCGGAATGCTTCTCTTTAATAATCCCAGTGTTTGCCCTGCTGGATCGGGGGCACGGTGGCATCCAGCCGCATGAAGGTATATCCCAGGGACCGGATGTTTTCTATAAGCGCCGGCAGCATCGTGGCGGTAACCGCCTGATTCTGGCCGTCGTGCATCAGGATCACCGGAAGCTTCCGATAGGTAAACTGGCTCATGGCCATCTCCAGGGCCTGCTGGGGCGTCTTGTTTCCTACGGCGTCCTCGGTACTCACATTCCAGTCGAAATATTCTACCCCGTGGGAATGAAGCCAGGCAATGATCTGGGCCTTGACCTCACCGGAAGAATAGGTCTGATTGCTGCCTCCCGGGAACCGGTAGAGATTCGGCGTATATCCGGTCACCTGGATGACGTAGTTAAAGGCAGCCATATAATCGTTATACCAGTTGTCAAAGGAGGCGTATATCTGATCATATCTGTGGCTTGCCGTATGAATCCCGATACTATGGCCCCGGTTCACGATCTCCCGGTAAAGATTCTCCAGGTGGGGCTGATACGTAACAAAGAAGCAGGCTTTTACGCCATACTGATCCAGCACGTCCAGCACATAGGGCGTCGTTTCCGCCGAAGGGCCATCGTCAAAGGTCAGATAAACCGCTTTCCGGGCGTTCAGCTCGGCGACCGACTGGGTCGGGAACGGGTAGCCGCCTGATGCGCCGGGATCTGCGGGAGGCGTCTGGCTTTCGGGAGCCGGAGTCTCATCGGCAGAGCCCGCATCCGGGGTCTCCTGATTTTCCGGGGTATCCGGGACAGGCGGCGTTTCCGCATTATCTGAAGATATGGATTCCTCTGACGGCGTCTCTGTTTCAGAAGCATCCTCTTCCGTGCTTTCCTCTGTGGAGTACCGGGGCTCCGGATGAGTAGGAAGCGCTGTGGGCAGCTTTTCCTGCTCCCCGTTGCTGATATCCGTGCCGTCTGTTCTCATGGCGGCTTCTTCCCGGCTCTTTTCCTCACTCCTCCTGATCTCTTCATCGGGCTCGATCAGACTGGCCGTGTACATGGGTTTTGTTTCCCGGTCTTCAGCGGAAGACCCGCTTTCCTCAGGCCGGGTCCCGATGCTGCCGTCATAGGTCTTGTCTTCAACGGAAAGATCCACGATCTCGGGGACCTGCTGTTCACAGGATATAAAGATGCCGGAGCTTCCCAGAAGCAGGATCACCGGCAGGATAATCGTTAAGAAACGACGTCTCATAGATTTTTGCTCCAAATGTATTCAGTCGTCGGCTGCCTGCATCCGGAACAGGGAAATAAAGGACAGCCGCTTATCGTTTTGATTTCCCGCCTTATTGTACAGGATTCAGGACGATGTTTCAATGGGATTTCCCGGTTTTTCGGAAAATAAATTGACTGATCTCAGAAATCAATACACTGAACTGCCCGATCCTCCGGCCGGGACAGATTTCTCTGACGACTTGCTTACCCGGCAGGCCGCTTTTCTGACCGGATGACTTTTCTGATAATCTGCCTCTCCTGCCGGGAGAGATCCCCGGCCGGACACCTTCTCCGGAAGGATAGCTTCTCCGGCAGGATAACTTCTCCGGCCGGGGATCCAGCTTATCTTCTTGTCTTTTTCCCGAAAAAATGATACTATCCTGTTATCGGAAAACCGCCCTGTCCGGCAGGCAGCTGAAACCGCTCTGGTTCCGGCAGGCAATGAAACAGTGCATGTCCGGACAGGCGATAATTCTATAAACATTACTGCGAAATAATACAAAGGAGGCTTCTCATGATATGGTATCTTCCCAGCTGCCAGTTCAAGGCAGCTTTCCCCGATGTCAGCGCCCGGATCCAGACGTATTTAAAGGAAAAAGGCGTCAGCGTCACCGGCTGCTGCAAGGTTTCCCAGGATAATTTTCAGCCCGGCGATACGGTGCTGAACAACTGCTGCTCCTGCATGCTGATCACGGAAGAAAAATCTCCTGAAGCGGACGTCGTCAGTCTGTATGAATACCTGCTGCAGGATCCTGACTTTTCCTGGCCGGATCTTCACGGCGAAAGGATCACCGTCCAGGACTGCTTCAGGGCGAGAGATCACCGGAGCGAACAGGAAGCCATCCGGGAAATGCTAAGGCAGATGAACGCTGTTCCCGTTGAACTTAAAGAAAACTTTGAAAACGCCGCCTTTGACGGCGTCTGGCTCTTTGCGCCTAAGATCCCCCAGGAAAAGTTCGCGCCCGAAGCCTTTGGCGAGATCAACCGGAATCATATCACCCCGGTCCCCCAGGATCAGTGGGAGCAGAAAATGAAAGAACACGCAGCGCAGTATGAAACTGACCGGGTGGCCTGCTACTGCAACGCCTGTCTGAAGGGCGTGAAGCTTGGCGGCGCCAACGGGGTGCATATCCTGGAACTGGCCTTTCCGGAACACATTTGATCTATACAGGCAGGATTGTTTCAGCACTTTCACCGGCGGAAAAAGTACTGCCCTTTTCTTTCAAAATGATCCGGCGCCGCCCTTCGGGACGGCGTTTTTTTGTTTTCCCGTGAAACCCGGCCTGCTCCTCATGAAGCCGGTCTTTTTTATGACGTCCTTATTCACCGTCTATATTCACGGCAATTTTGCCATTTTTTTCAGAATCTTTTTTCATCCATTGTGAGATTCGGAAAAAATCAGAGATCGTCAAAGATTTAACCGGCTTTTCCTTGCAAAAGTTTTCAGAAGAATGTATAATATCCCACAATTACCGGTCTTTTTCCGGTAAAAACTCATTCAGGAGGATACCATGAAAAGAGTCTACAATTTTTCTGCGGGTCCTGCCGTTCTCCCCGAGGAAGTCTTACGGGAAGCTGCAGATGAAATGCTTGATTACAACGGAAGCGGAATGTCTGTCATGGAAATGTCGCATCGCTCCAAGGTCTTCCAGACCATCATCGATGAAGCGGAGCAGGACATCCGTGATCTTCTTGCCATTCCCGACAACTACAGAGTTCTTTTCATGCAGGGCGGCGCATCCTTACAGTTTGCCATGGTCCCCATGAACTTCATGAAGAACCGCAAGGCGGATTACATCATCACCGGCCAGTGGGCGAAAAAGGCTTATCAGGAAGCCCAGCTTTACGGCACGGCCAACGCCATTGCTTCTTCTGCAGATAAAACCTTCTCCTATATTCCGGACTGTTCCGATCTTCCCATTTCCGAAGACGCGGACTATGTCTATATCTGTGAAAACAATACCATTTACGGCACCAAGTTCAAGACCCTTCCCAATACCAAGGGCAAAAACCTGGTGGCCGACGTTTCTTCCTGCTTCCTGTCAGAGCCCATGGACGTTTCAAAGTACGCCTATGTTTACGGCGGCGTCCAGAAGAATGTGGGTCCCGCAGGCGTTGTCATCGGCATTATCCGCGACGATATGATCACCGAAGACGTACTTCCCGGCACCCCGACCATGTGTAAATACAAGATCCACGCGGACAATGGTTCCTTATACAATACGCCTCCC
>JAFRVX010000160.1 GCA_017438305.1 Lachnospiraceae bacterium
CATCAGTAACCAGAAAGCCATGCTCCGCGACTACGCTGAGAAAAATGGCTTCTTTAACTATGCTTTCTATGTCGATGACGGTTATACCGGCCGCAACTTCGACCGCCCCGGATTCCAGCGAATGATCAACGATATCGAGGCCGGCAGGGTCGGGTGTGTAATCACCAAGGATCTCAGCCGTCTGGGCCGAAACTACATCGAAGCCGGCAGCTATATCGAGATCTACTTTCCCAGGCACCATGTCCGCTATATCGCCGTCAATGACAATGTCGACAGCAACAACAGCCAGGGCATGGACATCACTCCTTTCAAGAACATCCTGAACGATATGTACAGCCGGGATATTTCCAAGAAGGTCCTGACCGGTTGGATGGCACGGTCCCGCCAGGGCAAGTACCTCGGCGGCGGCACGCCTTATGGTCTGATGCGGGATCCGGAGGATCACGGTCATTTGATCAAGGATCCGGTGACAGCTCCAGTGATCCGGATGATTTATGACCTTGCCCTTGACGGTTACGGTGCTTACCGGATCGCCAGAGTGCTCCTGGAAAAGAAGATCCCCATCACCAGGATGCGGCTGAACCGGGATGTCGATGCGAATTATTATTCCTGGGGAAGTTCAAGGATCAACAAGATCCTTCGGAACCCGGTTTACTATGGAGCTCATACTGTCTGCAAGACTCACCAGAAGTATATCCGGTCAAACACCTATAACATCATCCCCAGGGAGGATCGGGAGATCATCGAAGGCTGCCATGAGGCCATCGTGACCAAGGAAGAATGGCTGAGAGTCCAGGAGATGATGGACGCCAGGCCGGATATCGGTGTCGGTAACAGTTGCCCGTATTACAACATCTTTCATGGCTTGATCGTCTGTGGGACCTGCGGGCATTCCATGCAGTCAAGGTATGAGAAGGTCGGCAGGACTGATAAGAACCGTTCTACAGGCCAGATGCGGGAGCCGATTGATAAGGCCTACTACACTTGCCAGATGTATAATCGATCCGGCAAACAGGCCTGCACCAGTCACAAGATCGAAGCCAGGGATCTCTACAACCTGGTCCTCGCTGATATCCAGGATTTGGTCAACCAGGTGATGGAGGATCCGGATGCTTTCTATGATAGGCTGATCCATAAGCTCGATGGAAGGCAGAGAGATGATACCGGAGAGCTTCAGCGCGAGTATGATTCCCTGGTTTTGAGATCCGATGAGATCGACCAGATGATCATGGCGCTTTACGAAGACCGGGTCAAGGGGATCATAACTCCGCAGCGCTTCGTTACCATGACGGAGAAGCTTGAAAACGAGCAAAAAGAAGCCAGAAATCGCCTCCATGAGCTCTATGAGGCCCTGCAGGCAGCAGATGATGACAATACCGATATCAGAGCGTTTATCGCGGAATTAAAGCGTCAGGGACCGGTTCTGGAACTTAACGAGGTGTTGTTACACCGGCTGATCGATAAGGTCATCGTTGGGGAGCGCCAGATCGTGAATGGCGAAAAGATCCAGGAGGTTACCATCCGGTATAACTTTGTAGGCGAGATCGCAAAATAAACATCAAACCCTCTTTGTTTGGGACGACGGTTCCAGGTGAAGAGGGATTTTTCTTTGCCCAAAACTGAATTCACCACTTGACTTTGTGGCAAAGAGCTGATGAGCCGGGATGAGCTGGCTGTTATGAACGGCAGTAAATGCAGCCTGCAGACGCCCGTCACCGCTCTCGGTACCGGTTCCGCTTTCTCCGGAGGCTGGATCGCTCTTGCGGCAGTTCTCGGTTTGGGGTAAGGTGCCGTTATTACGGCAGTATCCATAACAGCGATCCGGAAAAAGAAAGAGGCTCTCACAGAAGCCTGAGCAAAAGACCTTTGACGAAGTGCACCTGTCTTTAACAGTATCTGACAGTATCCCCTTTTGCCGGGACATCCGATCCCGGAAAAAGGGGATTTTTTATACGGATCCGGTTTGACAGGATCCTATGTCCTGTTTATACTATTATCCATTGACAGCATTAATTCAAGTACTTACAAGTGAGCTGGATCTGCAGTACTTTACAGACATCAGGAGGAAACCATGGATGCACTGTTTTTACTTCCGGGAGGTATCTGCCTTTTACTGGGCATTATTTTTCTTCTTGTCTCCCGGAAAGGCCAGGCAGGACAGGAAATAACCGACCGCCTTTTAGCGGGCGAGGCCTGGGGCCGGCTTACCGGCACGGGGCAAAGAGAGGAAGAGGACTTCGACAATATAATGCGTACGATGAACTTCGGCATCTACGAATATGACACCGCAGACGGACAGCACATCTCCTCCGCCTCCCGGGCTAGTTATACCAATCTGAAAGACATTCCCGGAATACAGGGAGATATGGTGAAGCTGCATTATGATCCCGAACATCCTGCCGCCTTTTCCCTTCAGGAAGAGCAGGTGTTTTCCCGATCGTTCTGGCCGGCATTCAGAAAAACCGGTATCCGGCTGACGGTTATCGGGGTCATTGTCACCGCCGTTACAGCCGCTGCCCTGCTCGGTCTTTTTAATCCGCTGATAGATGGGCTGTTGGATTAAGACTGCTGTTTCCTTTCCGGATGCCGCATTTTCTGCACTTTTATCTTTCAGAAAGACCATGAGGAATAAATACTCTTTCGAAGCATGAGCAGCCGCCATTTATCCGTCTGATCCCCTTATCTGCCTGATCGGGCAGAAAAGCAAGTCTGGAGAATTAAATATGATCGAACTCACAAAAGTACAGGCCCGGCAGTTTATCCTTGCCGCCCAGGGATTACTGGGCAGCTATCGCTTTTCCGGGAAAGACGGCGCTTACGAGTTTATACGGCAGGCCGGATGCATCCAGTATGACCCTGTCGACGTGTGCGGAAAGAACGCAGAGCTGACGCTCCAGTCCCGGGTCAAAGGTTTCCGGAAATCCATGCTGGAAGAACTGCTGTACCGGGACCGTCTGCTGGTGGACTATGCCGATAAGGAGCTTTCCATCTGGCCCGCCGAAGACTGGCCGTATTTTTCCTCCTTCCGGGAACGAAGCCGCGTCCATGGCGAAAGTTTTCCCGGACTAGCCGAACTGGAACAGGAAGCCCTCTCCTACATCCGGGCAAACGGTCCGGTCTCTTCTGACACGCTTCCCATTGACGGAGAGATCTTCTGGCACTCTTCGATGCACTGGAGCGGAAACTGGGAAAAGAATTCGAAAGCCGCCCGCTCTGTACTTGAACAGCTTTATACCGACGGGACCCTCGTGATCCATCATAAAAACGGCTCCCGCAAGTTCTACGACCTGGCGGAACGCTGTCTCGACCCGGACTTGCTGCCGACGCCTTCTCCCTGTGAAGATGAAAAAGCGCTACTCTTATGGCGCGTCCTCCGACGGATCGGCGCAGCCGGCCTGCTCTGGGACAAGAATTCCGCGGCCTTTCTGGGCATCCCCATGAAGGCAGACCAGCGTAAAGAGATCTTTTCTTCTCTGGAAGCATCCGGCGCTGTTCACCCGGTCCGGGTCGAAGGGATCAGGTCACTGTTTTATTACCGTTCGGAGAATGAGCCGCTGATGCAGGCCGTCCTTTCGGGAGAAATCGACAGGAAACCGCGCCTGGAATTTCTGGCGCCTCTGGATCCGCTGCTCTGGGACAAGACCCTGATCGCTGCCCTCTGGGACTTCCGCTATTCCTGGGAGATCTATACCCCGGCGGACAAGCGGAAGTACGGTTATTACACTTTGCCGATCCTTTGGGGCGAATTGTTCATCGGACGGATCGAGGCCGCGGCGGATCATAAGGAGCAAATCCTTCGCGTAAAAAACATCTGGTTTGAGCCCGGCGTCCGAAAGACCCAAAGGCTCCTCAGCGCCCTTGAACGGACGGTGAACCGGTTCGCGAAGTTCAACAACTGTACGGCGGTGGAAGTCCTGTAACTGCTGCATCCTGTGAAGCGATGGAAGTCCTGTAATTACCGGGTTACTGTGAATCAGAAGTTTCTTAGTTCGGGTATTCCGGCCTTTTGTCGGACGGATAACGCGTCTTCATTTATGCGCCTTCTGGCCTACACGGGAGATCCTGTCTGTTGACCTTGGCTAAAAAACCGCTCCCCTTTCCCTTTCAATGCAGTGCCTGTATAATGACCACAGGAAGCAGAATGTTACACGGATTTTTATTTCCGCAGAATCGCGGATCTGCGCATAATTTTGTTTTCGGCACTATTCATAACGATACAATAATGATTCAATAACGATTCAATCATAATCCAAAGGAGAAACCCTATGCGAGTGTTGATCGACCTGAAAAACAACTGGTATTTCAGCAAAAAACAGACGGCTGTCCCTGACTGCCTTCCCGAAGATGACAGCTGGGAGAAGATCTCCCTGCCGCACACCTGGAACGCGGTGGACGGTCATGACGGTTCGGGCTTTGACCGGGGTGCGTACTGGTACGTCACCGCCTTCGAAGCGCCTGAACAGCCGCTTCCCGGAGGCCGCACCTATATAGAGGTGGGGGCTGCCGCCCTGGCGGGCGATGTGTATGTGAACGGTGTATTCCTTACCCGGCATGTGGGCGGCTTCAGCGCTTTCAGAGCGGATGCTACGGACGTGCTGAAAAAAGGGAAAAACATTCTGGCCATCTGCTGCGACAACACTTACAGCGAGAAGGTTTATCCCCAGCGGGCTGATTTCACCTTTTACGGCGGTCTGTACCGTTACGTAAAGGTGATCAGCGTCCCGGAAAGCCATTTTTCACTGGACTATTACGGCAGTTCCGGCGTACTCATCGATACGGAAATAAAAGACAGCCATGCCGGCATCAGTGCCAGGGCTTTCCTGACAGATACAAAACCCGGCATGCAGGTGCGGCTGGAGATCCTTGACGCAGAGGAAAAAACCGTATCGGAAGCCTGGGCCGCCGTTGAAGATGAGATGGTCCTGGAAACGTCGGTCCCCTCTCCCCGGCTCTGGAACGGCACAGACGGTGCTTACCTCTATACCGCCCGGCTGCAGCTGGTGAACTTCAACGAAGTGCTGGACGAGGTGGAGACCCGCTTCGGCATCCGGGACTTCTCCCTGGATGCAGAGAAGGGCTTTTTCCTGAACGGACGCAGCTATAACCTGCGGGGCGTCTGCCGTCACCAGGACCGGCTGTATCAGGGCAATGCCCTTACGAAAGAAGACCATTACGAAGACGCCCGGATCATTGCGGAAATGGGCGCGAACGCCATCCGTCTGGCCCACTACCAGCAGAGCCATGATATTTACGATGCCTGCGATGAACTGGGGCTCTGTGTCTGGGCGGAGATCCCTTATTTTGCCACCACCTGGGATGACGACGCCCATGCGGCGGCGGTCAATGAGATCAGGGAAATGACGGCCCAGAATTATAACCATCCCTCCATTTTCTTCTGGGGCCTTTCCAATGAGATCCTGATTCGCGGCAATGACAATCCCAAGCTGCTGGGCTGCCACAGAGACTTAAACGAGGCCGTAAAGAGCATCGATCCGAAACGGTATACGGTCATCGCCCACGAATTCGGGGCCGGCTGGGATCATCCGCTCCATGACATCTCCGATGCCGAGGGCTGGAACCATTATTTCGGCTGGTACCGGGGAGAGATGGACGGGCTGGCCGAATGGCTGGACGAGTATCACAAGGCTTATCCCGGACGCATGGTCTCCGTCAGCGAATATGGCTGCGACGCTGTGATCCGCTATCATTCCGACGATCCGAAAAAGATGGATTACAGCGAAGAATACCAGGTGCTGATCCACGAAAATGCCTGCGAGACCTTTGCTGCGCGGCCCTTTGTCTGGGGCAGCTTCGTCTGGAACATGTTTGACTTCGGCAGTTCCTTCCGGCGGGAAGGCGGCACTGCCGGCCGGAATAATAAAGGCCTGGTCACCATGGACCGGAAGATCAGAAAAGACGCCTATTATGTCTACAAGGCCTGGTTTTCCAAGGAGCCCTTCGTCCATGTGGACGGACGGCGGTATTTTTTCCGTCCCGGAGAGACCACGGTCATCCGCGTCCATTCGAATCTCCCCGAGGTCAGCCTGTACATCGACGGAAAGCTGTTCGGAAAAAAGGCGGGAGAACATACCTTTATCTTTGAAGATGTGCCTCTGGCCAAAACCGGGACGACGGTAACGGCCGCTGCCGGAGATTGCACGGATACCGTCCGGCTCTGCGGCGGCGCCGAGAATAACCTGGCCTTTACCTTCCCGGAATTCAAGGAAGCCCAGGACGCGAAGAACTGGTTTGAAGGCGTGGAGGACATTGCCGGCGACCTGATCACTGTCCCGGGATTCTGGTCAGTCCATGATACGATGACGGAAGTGTCGTCCTGTCCGGAAGCCATGAAGATCGTGACCATGGCGGTATCCGGCGCCGCTGAACGCATCGTCGCCGATACCCTTTACAAAGAGGGTGATCTTAGCCTCTCCGTGGCTGAGTTTTTAGGCACCGGATTCTTAGGCATCATGCTGGGCGGCAAACTGGATCAGACCATCCGGCGGATCCACAGCGCCCTCTCAAAACTGCCGAAGGAATAAGGATCGGAGACACGGGTTCAAAAACACCTGCTGCATTGTTTTACAGGAGTGTGACATCTATGATGACTATTACGGACCTGACAGATAAGGAGTTCCGGGGCAATATCCTGATCGTTCAGAAGGACACCGTTCTCTTTGAATACAGTCATGGATATGCCGATCTTGCCAACAAAGTCCCCAATACAGCTGATACAAGATTTGCGACGGCTTCCATGGGAAAAACCTTCGTGGCAGTGGGAATCCTTCAGCTGATCGAACGGGGAAAGCTGAACTTTAACGATACGCTGGGACAGCTGCTGGACTTCGATCTGAAGCGCATCGATCAGGACGTGACCGTGGAGCAGCTTCTGACCCATACGTCGGGGGTCCCGGATTATTTTGACGAATCCGTCATGGATGAGTATGAGGAATTGTGGACCGATTACCCCAGCTATAAGATCCGGCACAACCGGGATCTTCTTCCCTTATTTCTGGACAAGCCGATGATGTATCCGAGAGGCGGGAAGTTTCAGTATAACAATACGGGCTATGTGCTGCTGGCCATGATCATTGAAAAGATCAGCGGAATGGACTTTGACGCTTTCCTGAAGCAGAATATTTTTGACGTCTGCGGCATGAGATCGACCGGTTATTTTGAACTGGACAGGCTTCCGGCAAGGTGCGCGAACAATTACATCTTCTGCAGGGATACGGACGATTACCGCACCAACATCTATTCCGTAGGGGCAAAAGGCACCGGTGACG
>JAFRVX010000161.1 GCA_017438305.1 Lachnospiraceae bacterium
GATGCCGATGAGATCTTCCAGTCCTGGGGCGTAGAAACGCCGAAGAAGTTTGAAAGAGAAGCGCTGGAAAAGGCTCTCCGGACTCTTTCCGACACCGAGGAATTCGGCCAGATCGTCCGGGCAAAGGGCATGGTTCCCTTAACAGACGGAACCTGGGCTTATTTCGATATGGTGCCTGAAGAATTCGAGATCCGGGAAGGCGAGCCGGATTATACCGGCAGGCTCTGCGTCATCGGCGCAGAGCTGAAGGATGAAAAGCTTCCCGAGCTTTTCGGACTGGATTGATCAAAAGATAAAACGTACAGAAAGTACATAAAAATCCCCTGACATTTTCCTGCGCCGGCATACGGCCTTAAAGGAAACAATGTCAGGGGATTTTTGTTTAATGCTGCGCATTAACACAACTTTACCGCTGTATTTTACTGTTGTTCGCTTTTATGATCAGAAGGTGATCAGCTCCTCCGCGGGCTTCGTGGCAAGCTTCACATCATTCACGTGGAAGACGGGGCCTTCGCCCTGGTAGCCTTCGTTGAATTCCCAGCGGAAGGTTGAAGTGATGTTCGCATAGTCTTTTGCGGGAAGTGATTTTGCCTTATCATAGATGAAGATCCAGGGCAGGAAGCGGATATCTTCCACGCAGCAGGTCATGGCCCGCCGGCCGCCGATGAAGATATTCTTCGGGAAGGATTTATTCTGCATGATCTGCACCAGGATCTCGATCTGCTTTCCTTCATAGCGCTCCGGATGCTCGTTGATGTCGATGTAGAAGGTTCCGTAATTTTCGTCGGTGATCTTTAACGGGTCGTCTTCCAGGCTGTAGGGAAGGTCCGGTTCAGGGCATTCCAGCTCTCCGCCGTCCTTGTCCTCAAAGATGATGTCGCATCTGGAGTTGACGGAGCGGGTGGTGCGCTGGTAGAGCACCAGGTCCGTATCCTCCGTGCAGCGGTTGAAGATCACCATGTCCGTATTGGTGAGAAGCTCCATGGAGGTGTTCTTTATGTTGTTCAGGTAAAGCCCGAAGTTTTCACCGTCTAGGACGGTGATGATCTGATACAGAAGCCACTTATCCGGAAGAGGGGTCTTCAGGAAATTCGGAACGGACCACATGCCGTTGAATTCGATGAGCACCCGCTCTGGATGATATTTCTTATTCAGTTCTTCCAGCTTCTCTGCAGTAAGATCGCTTTCTTCATCGATGATCTCCATTTCCGTATGGGTCTTTCTCAGGACCTTGACCGGATAGTCTTCCTCGCCCTCTTCGCAGAGGATCAGCAGGGTCCTGGAGCCGTCGTTGAAATAATCTTCCTGCATCGTGAATTTCAGGAAATTGGTCTTCCCGCTGTCTAAAAAACCGGTGATCAGATAGACCGGTACGGTGTTGTCGTTAGCTGCCATAATAATACCTCTTTTTACTGCGGTTGATATTTACTTATATCTGCCGGAATTCATATATACCCGGAACTTTTTACCGGAACTGCCGGAACCCGTACACCCTACAGCCTTAAGCGGGTTCTGCGGGCCGCCTAAACCTTTTCAGCTGTTGGAATAATCCGAGGGCTTTTCCCTTTCTTCCCGTTCCAGCCGTTCCTGGTCGGCAAGTTCGATCTCTTCCTGCATTTCCTTAAGCAGCCGGTTCAGTTCCAGCTGCCGGGTGGTGGTCTTTCTTAAATTGTAGCGCTCCATGGCAGTGAGCCGGTGGTCCTGGCGCAGTCGCGCTTCGGCTTCCCGGATCCTGCGTTCTCCCAGCATGCGGGCCTCCGCCGTGTCTTCGCCGTGGCGGTGGTCATGGATGGAGGCGTTGATCTCGCCGCCCAGGAAGATGATCACGTTGACGAACCACATCCACAGCAGGAAAAAACATACCGTTGCCAGAGAACCGTAAAGGGAAGTGCTCTCGGAACGGTTGACGTACAGGGAATAAAAGTAGGAAAACAACAGCCATCCGCCGGCGGCAAAACAGCTTCCCGGCGTCTGGATGAAATACCCCCGGACCCCGTGGGGCAGTACCGTGTAGACCATGTTGAAAAACAGGACCAGCACCACGAACAGGATAGGGTACTTAATGTCGTGTACACGGTTCAGGATCCATTTCCATTCCGGGAATTTACCGCCGATAAACTGGGAGATCCGCCTTCCGAAAACCAGAAGGACCAGGGTAATGACCACAATAACCACGAAAAACAGCGTGTACAGAATGGCGATGGAGCGCTTCTCCAGATAGTTTCTGGTATCATAAGTCCGGTAAACGTCGTTCAGGCCCAGCATCATACCGTAAATGCCGGAGGATGAAGACCAGATGGCCAGTATCACCGAAATGGACAGGATGATGCCTGATGAGGAAGAAGCGACGCTGTGGACGATGCTCTCCACCAGCCCGTGGAAGGCTTCCGGGATAAAGTTTTTTATATGTGCCATCAGAAAACTCAAATCCACCCCGAGAAGGGTCATCAGGTTCAGGATGAACATGATGAGCGGAAAGAAGGACATGAACAGAAACAGCGTGGTATAGGCCGCGTGTATCGTCACATAGTCCTCGACGATCCGGTAGACGAATTTTCTGAAAAAACGTGTTCGTTTCTTCATGAAAGAGAGTTTATCACAATCCGGGTAAAAGTGCAAGATATCCCCGGGCATGGAACTCCAGCTTTCGGCGCATCAGTGCATCCTCCGGTATGAGTATCCTGATGAAGAGGTTTTTCTGAAAAGTCTTACAGGAGCAGAGATGCTTCAATCCTGTCTCAGAGATCCGGCTGTTTACGTGCCGGACGGACCTGCCGGCAGGGAAAAAGAAGGACCTGCCGAACCGGCGCCGGCTGAGGAAACCGGACATTCCGGATCTGAAAGCCCTTATCTTCCGGATAAGGAAGAACCGGTCAACACACCTGAGAAAAAAAAGCAGGGATCAGGAACACAGAATAGATCCGGCTCAGGCATAACGCCGGCCCCCATAACAGAAGAAGATATGAAGACCGTGGGAAAAATGGTCTCCTACAGCAGCGGCGAAACCGGAAAATCTTCTGCCCGGAGGAAAAAACGGCTGAGAGTCCTCGGCATTATTGCGGGGGGGATCCTGATCCTGGCCGCTTTCCTGATCCATGCGGTCAATACCGTGAAGTTGACGGAAACGGTTGCGGTCAATCGGAATGCTTCAGCTGTGGTACTCGAGAATGAAACGATCAATCAGGCGCTTTTGGATAAGATCGGCAGGCTGAAAAAGCTGCAGATGCTTGCGTTCAGGACCTGTGTTTTTGAAGAAGACGTACAGTTGGGGCCATCAGTAAAAGGCGGTCATCTTTCCGAACTGGAGATCAACCGCTGCAGCGGGATATCGGAAGACAATTATGCCTTTCTTTCAGACGCTGCTGATCTGAAGAAACTGATCATTATCGGCTGCGGTGTGAAAGACGGGAACATTCCCTTTGAACGCCTGGAAGCGCTGGAAGAACTGGACCTTTCCGTTAATCCGGACCTTACGGACGTTTCGGGACTTAAAACCGACAAGCTCACTTCTGTGAGGCTGGATGGAACGGGGGTGGAGGATCTTTCGGTGCTGGCGGATGCGGAAGAGCTGAAGATCCTGACCATATCCGGGACACCGGTTGAACAAGCGTATTTTATATCAAAACTTGAAAAACTGACTGAACTGAATGTTTCCGGAACGAAGATCTGGACCTTCACCGGGAAGCTGAAATCACTGAGGCTTAAAAAGCTTTATGCAGCGGATATTCCGCTTCATTCCTGCGAAGCTTTTGACAACCTGACCATCCTGGAAGAACTGGACTTTTCCGGCAACGGGATCAGGGAAGCTTCCTGTATCAAAAAGAGCAGCGAAACCCTTCGGAAACTGAACCTGTCCGGGTGTAATCCCTCTGCGGAACTTCTGGAAGCGATTGCAGACTGTACCGGTATTCGTGAGATTGATCTTTCGGGGATCCCTCTTAAGGATCTGATGATCCTGAAAAATATGTCCCATCTTGAACGCGTAAGGGCAGAAGGCTGCGGACTGACCTCTCTTGCCGGTATCGCAAATAAGGCGAACCTTGCCGGAATATACTGCGCACGGAATCAGATACAGAAGGTTTCACTGATTCCTGATACCGGAAGCTGGATCAGTGTTGACTTAAGATATAATGAGCTTACGGATCTTTCGGGACTGCCTGCCAACCATTATGGTTTTCTGGCGCTTCACGGAAACAAAGACGTTGATCTGAGAACGATACCGGCACCGGAGGGGATGCTTATCGATTATGTTTCCCTGGACTGGCAGGACAGCCTGGATAAGGCGGAGAGCCTTCAGAAGAAGGTTACCAGGTTATATATCTGCGGCTGCCCGGATGACCAGGTGGTCGCACTGGAAAACAGGCTGGGATCCAAGCTAATCCTTACGAAAGAGGAAAAACTGGACCGGGGAATCGAGTCTGAAGGCATGGATCCGTACAAGTGGCCGAAAGATATACTTAAATGAAAAGAATGAAAGCCGGGCCTCGGATCCCGGCTTTCTCTTTTGTCCCACGGAACTCAGGGTTCCTTCCCTTCAAAAGATCCCGTCTCCTTCTCCTCTCCTTTTCGGCTTCTTTCAGCTTCTTTTAGGTTCCTTTTTGTGAATTAATTAACGGCTTCTCATTGACACGGGAAGCGGGGATGTTGTATAATTCTGACGGAACTCAGGCTGTCAAGGGGCGTAGTGCGTCCTCATGAAAACAAGACAGCTGTATTCTGCTGTTCTCCGGACTCTCCGGAAAGCGGCGGAAGTGATAAAGAACGTTTCCGTCAACCCGCGGAAAGGTTCGGATTTATAACCGGAGGTTTGTGAATGAAGAAAGTACCCAGTAAAGTTCCCTTCAGGGGAACGGAAGAACAGGCTCTTGAACTTCAGAAGGTTATCGACGAGAACAAGCACGACTCCACCAACCTGATGGTCGTCATGCAGAAGGCTCAGGATATCTACGGCTATCTTCCCTACGAAGTTCAGAAGATGATCGCGGACGGTATGGATATCCCGTTCGAAAAGGTTTACGGCGTTGCCACATTCTATGCTCAGTTCGCACTGTCGCCCAAGGGCCAGTACAACTGTTCCGTATGTCTGGGAACTGCCTGTTACGTCAAAGGCTCAGGCAAGATTTTCGAGAAGCTTCAGGAAACCCTGGGCATCGGCCCCGACGAGTGCACGGAAGACGGCAAGTTCTCCATCTCCGCGGCCCGCTGCGTAGGTGCCTGCGGCCTGGCGCCTGTTATGACCATTAACGACGATGTTTACGGCAGAATCACGGTCGATGATGTCGAAAAGATCCTGGCAAACTATAAGTAAGCAATCTCCATTTAAAGATTTACGAGAGGGCAGGACAGGATGAAGATCAGCACTGTGAAAGAGCTCCTGGGCGCTGAGGTGCTCTGCTGTGAAGAAGAACTCGACAGGCAGGTGTATTCCGCCTGCGGATGCGATATGATGAGCGATGTGCTCGCCTACGTCAAGGATCAGGCCGTGCTGCTTACGGGCCTGGTAAATCCCCAGGTGGTGCGCACTGCCGAAATGATGGATATGGTATGTATTGTCTTCGTGCGTTCCAAACAGCCCACCGAGGCCATACTGACGCTGGCCAGGAATGCGGGTATCGTCGTCATGGCGACGGATATGAGAATGTACGAAGCCTGCGGAAGGCTGTATTACAACGGCCTTCAGAAGGACGAAGTCAGGAAAGATGTCTGAACCCCTGGTGTTCCACTATGAAGTGGACGGGTCTGACTTTACATCTGCCGGCACCGCGTCAGTGACTGTCAAAAAGGAATTGAGACAGCTGGGACTGCCTGCGGAGGTCATCAAAAAGCTTTCCATAGCCATGTATGAAGGGGAGATCAACATGGTCATCCACGCCAACGGCGGGACGGCTGATGTGATCGTGACGGAAGAGTATATCGACATCATTTTAAAGGATCAGGGACCGGGCATCGAAGACGTGGATCTGGCGATGCAGGAAGGATATTCCACGGCTACCGCGGAGATCCATTCCCTGGGCTTCGGCGCAGGCATGGGACTTCCCAACATGAAGCGCTATTCGGACGAGATCGCCATCGAGACCGAGCTGAATGTGGGGACCACCATCCGCATGCGCATCTATATCAGGTAAACAGGAGGAGACATGGATTCCTACGAACACTCCGTACTTCTGGACCGCCAGAAGTGCACCGGATGTACGACCTGCCTCCATCATTGCCCCACGGAAGCCATACGGATCCGTGACGGCCATGCGGTGATCAATCACGACCGTTGCATCGACTGCGGTGAATGCATCCGTATCTGTCCCCATAACGCCAAGCGCGCCGTGACGGATAAGCTGGAGGACATGAAACGCTTCAGCTATAAGATCGCGCTTCCCGCGCCTTCGCTCTACGGCCAGTTCAACAACATGGACGACGTGGATTATATCCTGAATGGACTTCTGAAGATCGGCTTTGACGATGTCTTCGAAGTGGCAATCGGGGCGGAACTGGTTTCAGCCTATACCCGCGAATACATGAAGGCCGACCGGGTGCCGGTGCCGCTGATCTCATCAGCCTGTCCGGCCATTTTAAGGCTTATTTCCCTGATGTATCCTTCTCTGGAGGAACACGTCCTGCATATCCTGCCTCCCATGGAGGTGGCGGCGGACCTGGCCAGGAAGAAAGCGAAGGAGGAACATCCGGAGCTTAAGGACGAAGAGATCGGCGTCTGCTTTATCTCTCCCTGTCCCTCAAAGGCCAGCTACGTCAGGAACAATTTCGGGGAGTACAGCAGCAAGGTGGACGTGGTCGTCGCCATCAGCGATATCTATTTCCGGCTGCTGGACGTGATGAAGCGGGACGAGAAGATCGAACCGATCTCCGAAACCGGCATGAACGGCATCATGTGGGCAAAGAGCGGCGGCGAATCCACCGCCATCATGAATGAGGATTATCTTGCGGCAGACGGCATCGACAATGTGCGCCGGGTGCTGGAAGAGATCGAAAACGGCAATATCCAGCATGTGAAGTTTGTGGAACTGAACGCCTGTCCCGGCGGCTGCGTCGGCGGCGTGCTGACGGTCCAGAATCCCTTTATCGCCAGAGCCAGGCTCCGGTCGATCAGCCGGATCCTGCCCATAGCGGCCAACTTCCCGCCGAAAGACGAACGGTATATCCCGGACAGCGTCCTGTTCGACGACATGCCGTCTTACGTCCCGGTGTCCCGGCTTTCCAGCAATATCGGAGAATCCATGCGGATGATGTCCGATATCCAGCGTCTGAGAAGCCAGCTGCCCGGCATAGACTGCGGCGCCTGCGGCGCGCCCAACTGCAGGGCCCATGCGGAGGATATCGTCAGAGCGGGCGGCAGTGAGATCACCTGTCCCATTCTGGATGCACGAAAAGGAGCACAGTCATGACGGTTCGGGAATTAACGGAAAACGGGTTTGAGATCATTGCGCTTCCGGACGGAAGCCGTGAGATAGACGGTGTTTATATCGGTGATCTCCTGAGCTGGGTCATGGGACGGGCTTCGGCCGACAATGCCTGGATCACCATCATGTCGAACATCAACGTGATCGCGGTGGCCACCCTGGCGGATACGTCCTGCGTCATCCTGGCGGAAAACGTTGAGCTTCCGGAGGAGATCCGGACACAGGCTGAAGCGAAAGATGTTAACGTTTTAAAAAGTCCGCTTCCCATTTACGAAACGGCGCTTAAACTGAGCGAGCTGCTGAAATGAGCTTCTATACCTACGATCTGCATGTGCATTCCTGTCTGTCGCCCTGCGCGGACAACGACAATACGCCGAACAACCTGGCGGGGATGGCAACACTGAACAACATCCAGATCATGGCGCTTACCGACCATAATTCCTGCAGGAACTGCCCGGCTTTCTTTGAAGCCGCGAAACGCTACGGTATCATTCCCATTCCCGGAATGGAGCTCACCACCTCGGAGGATATCCACGTGGTGTGCCTGTTCCCCGAACTGGCGGATGCCCTGGCCTTCAACGACGAGGTGGACTCCCGCCGGATCCGGTATCCGAACGACAAGGAGATCTTCGGAGACCAGCTGATCCTGGACGGGAACGACGAGCTCATCGGAGAGGAACCGGATTTCCTGACAAACGCCACCACCATTTCCTACGACGAAGCGCCGGAGATCGTGGCAAAGTACAATGGCGTCTGTTATCCGGCCCATATAGACCGGCAGGCGAACGGGGTCGTCTCCATTCTGGGGACGCTTCCGGAAGAACCGGATTTTCCCGCGGTGGAGCTGCATTTTGCGAAGAACATCGACGGATACACGAAGGAATTCGGACTGCAGGACAAGCTGGTGCTGGTGAGCTCGGATGCTCATTATCTGACGGATCTCAGGGAAGAAAACGAATCTCTGGAGATCCCGGACGAACCTTATTCAAGTGCTCTTGTGAGGCATAACCTCATCAAGATCATCAAAGGAGAGAAGCTGTGAAGGAACTTTCACTGAACATTCTGGATATCACCGAGAATTCGGTCAAGGCAGGCGCCAGCCTGACGTCCATCCTTCTTTCCGAGGATGATGAAGAGCTGGTCCTTTCCATAGAGGACAACGGCTCGGGCATGTCGCCGGAGATCTTAAGGGGTGTTACGGATCCGTTCTATACCACCCGGACCACCCGCAAGGTGGGCATGGGCCTGCCGCTTCTCAAGCTGGCGGCCGAACAGACCGGGGGCAGCATGTCGGTGGAATCGGTAAGCATCGACGATGATCCCGAAAATCATGGGACAAAAGTTAAAGCGGTCTTTTATAAAAACAATATTGATTTTACCCCCCTGGGCGACGTGGTCTCGACCATCACGACCCTGATCCAGGGGCATCCGGATACGGATTTCTACTTTAAGCATGAGATCAATATCCGGGAAAAGGAAGTTCAGGTGGAGCTGGATACCAGGGAAGTAAGAGAAGCCCTGGACGGCGTGCCCCTGAACGAATATGAAGTTATCAGTTGGATCGGCGATTATCTGAATGAACAGTACAACGGTCCTGATGATACAGAATAAGCAATAAAAAAAGGTTTTTAGGAGGAAGGGCAAATGAAATCTTTGGCAGAACTTCAGAAGATCAAAGCTAAGATGAAGGACAAAGTTATTCTTCGCGAAGGTTCGGGAGATGTCCGCGTGGTCGTCGGTATGGCTACCTGCGGTATCGCTGCCGGAGCAAGACCGGTCCTTAACGAGTTTGTTAAGGATGTCAGTGAAGAGGGACTTTCCGAGAAAGTCACCGTTTCACAGACCGGCTGCATCGGCATCTGCCAGTACGAACCTGTAGTCGAGATCTTCGAATCAGACAAAGAAAAGGTGACCTATGTTAAGATGACGGCTGAAAAGGCCAAGGAAGTCGTCGAAAGGCACCTTAAGGGCGGTTCCGTCATCGAAGAATACACGATCGGCGCCTATCAGCACGCTTAACGGAGGTTATTTTCATGGTAAGATCACAGGTACTTATCTGCGGCGGTACCGGCTGTACCGCATCCGGCAGTGCCAAAGTGCGCGAAGAGTTTGAAGCTCAGATCGCCAATTACGATCTGCAGGACGAGATCAAGCTGGTCAGGACCGGCTGCTTCGGACTCTGCTCTGTCGGCCCCATTGTTATTGTTTATCCCGAGGGAACCTTCTACCACGGTGTCCAGAAGGAAGACGTGGAAGAGATCGTTTCCGAGCATCTGTTAAAGGGACGTCCGGTGACCCGCCTGATCTATTCCGGAGACGGCAGCGACATCTACGAGACCGACAATGCTCCCATCGAGACCGCCCTGAACAAGACCGGCTTCTATAAGGCCCAGAAGCGTGTTGCTTTAAGGAACTGCGGCGTTATCGATCCCGAAAACATTGAAGAATACATTGCCATGGACGGCTATGCCGCACTCGGCAAGGTCTTAACCGAAATGACTCCGGAACAGGTTATTGAAGAAGTGACCAAATCCGGTTTAAGAGGCAGAGGGGGCGGCGGATTCCCCACCGGCCGCAAATGGGCTCTCTGCGCACCCAACAAGGCTCCTCAGAAGTATGTCGTCTGCAACGCCGACGAAGGCGATCCGGGCGCATTCATGGACCGTTCCGTTCTGGAAGGCGATCCTCATGCCATCATCGAGGCCATGGCCATTGCCGGCTACGCCATCGGCGCAACCAAGGGCTATGTCTATGTCCGTGCTGAGTATCCCATTGCCGTCAAGCGTCTGAACATCGCTATCGAGCAGGCAAGAGAATACGGCCTTTTAGGCGAGAACATTTTTGATTCAGGCTTTGATTTTGATCTGCAGATCCGTCACGGCGCCGGCGCTTTCGTCTGCGGCGAGGAAACGGCTCTGAAGACCTCTAACGAAGGCAACCGCGGTGAGCCCAGACCCCGTCCGCCTTATCCGGCAGTTCGCGGCCTCTTCAATTCTCCCACGGTAGAA
>JAFRVX010000162.1 GCA_017438305.1 Lachnospiraceae bacterium
AGGACAGGAATCAGGATCCGGATAAGGAATCCGGATAAGGATAAAGATAAGGAGAAGTACTGTGCTGACAGTTGCCTTTTATGACGCGAAGCCCTACGACAGGCCTTCTTTTGAGGCTTACGGAGCGGCTCATGATATGACTTTCCGCTTTCTGGAGACCAAGCTGAACGAGGATACGGCAGCGCTGGCGGAGGGCTGCGAGGCGGTCTGTGTCTTTGTGAATGATACGGTCAACGCTGCGGTCATCGATAAGTTGTATAAGCTCGGCGTGAAGCTGGTGGCCCTTCGATCCGCCGGCTACAACAACGTCGACGTGCGCGCGGCCTTCGGCAAGGTGCACGTGGTCCACGTCCCGGCTTATTCGCCCTATTCCGTGGCGGAGCATGCCATGGCGCTGCTTCTGACCTCTGTGCGGCGCATTCACAAAGCCTACAACCGGACCCGGGATTTTAACTTTACCCTGAATGGCCTGACGGGCTTTGATTTTCACGGGAAGACCGTAGGCGTTATCGGCACCGGGAAGATCGGGCGGATCTTTACGGATATCTGCAAAGGCTTCGGCATGAAGGTGCTGGCTTATGACAAGTTCCCGGCAAAGGATTCCGGCCTGGAGTATGTGGACCTTGACACGCTGTTTTCCGAAAGCGACATCATCTCCGTTCACTGTCCGCTGACCGACGAGACCCGTCATATGATCGGGGAAGAGGCCATCGGCAAAATGAAGAAGGGCGTTGTGATCGTTAATACCTCCCGGGGCGGGCTCATCGACGCGGAGGCGCTGCTGAAAGGCCTGCGGGAGCGGAAGATCGGCGCCGCCTGCCTGGACGTCTATGAGGAAGAAGGGGACATCTTCTTTGAAGACCGTTCCGGCCATATCCTGGACGACGAGATCCTGTCCCGCCTCATCTCCCTGCCCAACGTGCTGGTTACCTCGCATCAGGCCTTTTTAACGGAAGAGGCCCTGAACAACATCGCGGAGACCACTGTGGAAAATATCCTCTCATACTTTGAAAACGACGGCATCTGCAACAATGAACTGTGCTACCGCTGCGGGGATATCGAGCACTGCCGGAAGGAACGGAAGGAAAGATGCTTCTGAGAAATTCAGGAGGAGAAGGTTCGTTTATGATCAATAAAGCACTTTTATATAAATCCTATAAAGTGACGGTGCCCTTTGATAAGGCTGCGCCTTATAACCGGGAGGTCCTGCCTGATCTTACGCGTCTGGTGGATTTTCTGTCGGAACATGGTTTCGGCCTTTCAGAGGAACTGGCAAAGGCCTTTTTCCGGCTGGATAAAAAACCGTTTGAAGAGGCAGCAAAGGAACTGGTGGAACTGCTTTCCGGGATGTCTGTGGACATTGTGAGGGACGCAAAGACCTTTTACAACAATTTCCCGGCGGATCCGCTTTCCTTAACGCCTGCGGAACGGGCGGGATATCAGATCGCCTACTATTTCTTCGGGGATGTGATCAGAAGCTTCCTTCCGGAGGATGACGGATCCACAAGGGGCCTGAAGCCCTTAAGGAACAGAGATAGGACCCTGGAACTCGGAACGGATGGGGTTGTTGTGAAGCTTTACAGCAGGCTAATGGTATCGCCGGTTTCCGTGTCGGAGCAGGACCGGGGATTTCTGCAGGAAGCCTTTGAAGCGAAGGATCCCCTGATGCTCCGGGCGATCCCCGAGACCATGCCCAATAAGGTAAATATGGCCTTTGTGTCTGTCCGTATGATGGAAAACTTCCCGGAAGTTTTCTATGAAAAGTGCGGGGGATATTTTAAGACGGCAACGGACGTCCTCCGGTTCATCTGGGTGCTGAACGGATACTCCGCCGACATGAGCGAGGATGAATGGAAGCTGAAACCGCTGTCCCGGAAGATCCGCCGCTTCGTTTTCGGTTTGCTGGACAGATGCTCATCCCTGGAAGAGGATATGAGGCGGAATGAATCTCAGTGGAAATCCGTCGCCTATAAATATCATCCCTTTGAATTCCTGAAGACGGAAAAGGCCCGGCAGGCCTTTGACCGCCTGTATAAGGAAGACCTGGAGAGATCCTTCAGCGCAAAGGTCGAGGCTGCCATGGAAAATAAGGACCTGCAGCAGGTTCTTTCTCTCCTTTCGGCCCGGCCCGGTGAATTTGCCCGCCGTCTGGATCATCTGATGAGTGTGTTCCAACGGGACGGCATCAGGATCATTGAAGCCTTTGAAGCGATACCGGCAGACCGGTTTGAACCCAAGCTGCTCCTTCAGCTCATGGCCCATTTTAAGGCCAGGACCGAATGGCGTGAGTATGCCCTGTATCTTCCCAAGGGCGGTGAAGCCGGCATCTATGTCAAAGCAGACGACCGCCTTCCCATCAGCGCCTATGCGGCGGAGCGGATCTGCCAGGCCTGCGAAGAGAAGATCCTGGCGGTTTATGCTGCCAAGCCTGCCATGGGAAAAGTCTATATTGACGAATCCGTAAAAGGCTATAAGGTACCGCTTCAGATGAGAGCCTCCGGCAAGGCCGGTATCCGGGTTCCCGCTAAGGGTTCGCGGATCAGATCGGATCCTGACAAGGACATCGTCCGCACCTTTATCTGGTGGACCAACGAAGAAAGCGGCAGACGGGTGGACGTGGATCTTTCCTTAAGGATGTATAACGAAAAGCTGGAGAATACAGGCGTGTATTTCTACGGCAATTTCTTTTCCGATACAGCAGACGGGAAAGTCTCCTCCGGGGATATCACCGACGGCGGCAGATTCGGTGGAAAAGGCGCGGCGGAATTTCTGGATTTCAGCCGTTCTAAGATGATCGAAGAAGGCCATCGGTATATCCAGGTCTGTGTAAACTCTTACACCCGCAACAACTTCAATGCTTTCCCCTGTAAGTTCGGTTTTATGCAGCGGGATAAGATCAACGAGAATGTGAAGTTTGAACCCTCCACCGTGGAAGGCACCATCGATATTTCCTCGGAGACTTCCAACTATTCTCCTGTGGTCTATGATCTGGTGGAAGGCGAATTCATCTGGGTCGACGTGACCGGCATGGGTCGGAACGCCCGGCTGGTGAATGTCCTTGACCAGGCCGTGTCCTTCAATGCCGCCCTCTACATGGCTGTTCACAACGAGATCTCCGAGCTTTACGACCTGATCCTGCTGAATGCCCGGGCAAGGGGTGAGATCACCGAAAACAGGGAAGAAGCCGATGTGATCTACTCCCTGAAAGAAGGCATCACCCCCTATGATCTGGACGTGATCTCCGCAGATCTTCTGGCGAAGGAAGTGCAGGAAGTAAAAACAGAAGGCGGGGAAGATGGCGTAGAAGAAAGCGGAAAAGGAAGAAGCAAAGAAACTGCCGGAACCGGAGACGATAACAGGGCTGCAGGAGCAGCATCTCAAGAGACAGGAAATGTCAGGGAAAACGGAAGTCCGGAAGAAACCCCGGACGAAGCCTTCCTGCGTTTCCTGATCCAGGCGTAAGCAGCAGGTAAACCTTTGAAGATGTGAACAGGTACAGGATGAACGGAAAACAGGTTTCTTGTCAAATGCCTGGGAAGAATCCTTGTATTGACTTTTTTCTGTATCTGTGTATGATAATAATCAGGAGCCCTTATCGGGTTCCGTCCGGCGTAAGCAGATCTTCCTTCTATTTTCTGGAAAAAATTAGATCTGCAGCTTTCCGGACTTTGAATATTCGGCTTATTATCGGCTTCCTTCTCAAAAACATTAGGCCTTTGGCCAGTCCGTTTATTTTAGCCGATAGACTTTCCGAGATGGCTGCAGCATTTGCAAGTGCTGCAGCTTTTTTGGTAATAAGGCCGGAGTGTGTTAATGGTCTGATCAGGCCATGGAGGAATGGAAATGTCTGCAGAAGAGTTATGGAAACTTTCCGGGATCAAAGGAACCTATGAAGCATGGGCTTTCGGAGAAGCCCAGGACAAACTGGCGGCGCTGGTGGCTGCCGGGGTGAAGACCGCGACCAGCTCATCTTATATCCTGTATGAGAAAGAGCAGGAACCGCTGCCGGAGGCCGGGGATTACAGCGTCATTCTGAACTCCCGGGATGAAGCGGTGTGCATCATTAAAACGGTGAAGGTGACGGTCCTTCCCTATGACCAGGTGCCTGCGGAGTTTGCGTATAAAGAAGGAGAAGGCGACCGGTCTCTTAATTACTGGAGAGAAGTCCATGAAGCCTTCTTTGCCAATGAGCTGGCAGAGGCGGGTCTTGCCTTTTCCGAAGATATGCTGGTGGTATGTGAAGAGTTTGAAGTGGTTTATAGCCCGGAGACCGGGCAGATAAGATAAAGGACTGAAATTCAATGTAAAGGGAAGAACCGGGATTCCGGTACAGGCAGGTGAGTTTATGGCCTATAAGGAACTGGTGAAAAACTTTGAGAAGATCCGGGAATATATGCGGGATTTCTATGTTTACGGGTTCAGGACCCGTTCCGATTTTTCCCGGAAAAGTGCCCGGAGCTATGATGATGAGCGGAGAAGGGTGGAAAGCTGGCTGGGGGATGCCATGAGTTTCCGCCAGGATTTGAGCGGGAAGCGGCTGTTTATTTCAGTGGACAGCCGGACGCTGCCTCACAATCCCCTGTTCAGAGCGTTTAAGGCAAAGAGCTTTACGGATAAGGACATCGTCCTGCACTTTTATATTCTGGACTGCCTGACAGGCAGGCAGGCGCACACCCTGCGGGAAATTGCGGATTATGTCTATGACGCTGTCTCTTCAACGGGTTTGTCGGAAGAGATGACGGACGATGCCACTGTCAGAAACAAACTGAAAGAGTACAGCAGGCTCGGCCTGTTCCTGGAAGAAAAACAGGGCAGGCAGATGCTGTACCGGCTGAATGCCGGGAACGGTGAAATGAAACCGGAACTGCTCCCCGCGATCGTCTTTTCTTCTGAAACCATGCCTCTCGGAGTGGTCGGCGCGTTTCTTCTGGATAAGGCGAAGACGATTCCTGATTTCCTGAGTTTCAAGCATCATTATCTGTTCAATACCTTTGATTCGGAGATCCTGGAAACGCTTCTTCAGTGCCGGAACGCCGGCTGCAGAGCGGAGATCCGTTTCTTTACCGAAAGAAGCGCCAGGGAGGTTCCGGCGGTCATTTATCCGCTGAAGATATTTATCAGCACGCAGAACGGGCGGGAAAACCTGCTGGCCTATAATTATCAGATCAGAAGGCCGCGGATGTACCGCATCGACCGGATAAGATCCGTAAAAATGCTGGAAAGGGAAACGGAGCCGGCGCCGTTGGAACACGCAGGAAAGAGCTTCTTGGAAAAGCTGTGGGGCATTTCCGGCGGGGATGACAGAAAAAGGACCGCGGATCATCTGGAGATGCTCATCAGGGCAGAGAAAGATGAAGCGTTCATCGTGCAGCGGCTGCAGAGAGAAAAACGATGCGGTACTGTATCGGAGGTATCGCCGGGCTGCTGGAGATTTGAAGCCGACGTCTCCGACGCCGTGGAGATGATGCCCTGGATCCGGACATTCATCGGGCGGATCATCTCCCTGAAGTGCAGTGATCCGGAAGTGGAGAAAAGATTCCGGACGGACCTTGAACGGATGGCACAGATGTATGACTTGGCGTGAAGACCGAATGCAGGTTGACAAAGGAAAGCCCATGGTATTTCATGAAATTTACGGAAGCTATTATAATGTCGTGGCCGCTGTCCTTGAGGAAGCGGTCAGGGGAAGCATTGATAAGAAAACCATCAACCGGATCGTGACGGAGAAAGGGTTTCAGGAAAGCGGAATCGTGATCCCGGAGGCGCTTTTTGACGGCACCTGGCCTTTTCTCAGAAAGGACGGCACCACGCCGCTTCGATATCTGCCGGAGATGCCGCTGACGGACCTTCAGAAGGCCTGGATCAACGCGGTGGTAAAAGATCCCCGGGTACAGCTGTTCCTTCCGGAGACCGCCGAATTTCTGCCGTTTCCTGAAGTGTCTCCTCTTTTTGATCAGGATTTCTTTGTCTATTATGACCGTTATGCGGACGGGGATCCTTTCACGGATCCTCTGTATATAGAAAATTTCCGGCTGGCACTCCTGGCGCTCCGGGAAAAGCGTTTCCTGCAGGTCTGGTTTATGGGAAAGGCCGGCGAACGAAAGCTGAAAACGGTGCCGGACAGGCTGGAGTATTCGCCGAAGGATGATAAGTTCCGCCTGCTGGTCCATACGGAAAAAGGCAAGTCCTATATCATCAATATGGCGCGGGTCCGCCGGATCCAGCTGGGAGAAACGGTTCCTGAAGAATACGCCGCAGCGCCTGAACCGGAAAAGAGCACCATTGTCATGGAGCTTGTGGATGAGCGGAATGCGCTGGAGCGGGCCATGATCCATTTCTCAGACCTGGAGAAAGAGACTGAAAAGCTGGCTGAAGACCGGTTCCGGATCGTGCTTCACTATCGGGAGGAAGATGAAACGGAGATTTTGATCAGGGTGCTCAGCTTCGGGCCGAGCCTGCAGGTCATCTCACCAGGAAGATTCATTGACCTGATTCGGGAGCGGCTTAAAAAACAGGCGCAATTGGACTGAACAGATCGGGGAGAAACTTTAAAATCAAAAGATTTGAATTGAACAGATCGGGGAAATGCTTAACCGGTCAAAAAAACTGAAAACCGTATAAAAAAGCTGCTGACTGACACAGATTCTGTCGTCCCGGGATGGCACAATCTTAAGTTCGCAGCTTTTTTTTCGTGATTCTTTGGGTTTTCCCTGTTATGATACGTGCAGAAAGACGCACACAGCAAATCAGGTAGATATGGCAGCCCATAAACCAGGTTCGAATCCTGAACGCGTCTTGAAGAAAGGTGCTTGCAGCAATAAGAGATCTGCCTGCGGCCGGCTACCGATTATAATGGTTTGGAGGCCATAAAGGGCCGGCTGCGAAAAAAGGCACCTTGTTTCCGGGGCGGACACACCGTCCGTTCCGGAAGTTTACTGGAACCATTAAGTAACAGAGAGGTAATTCGGAAAGGAGGAATTTCCTATGATAAATGAATTAAAACTTGAAGCAAACAGAACCAGGAGCGAAAACGGAGCTGCGGCGTACAGAACATCGGGATCTTCCTGCCTTGACCTTTTCGCCTCCATCGGTGCCCTGAGATCGGCTTCCGAAGAAGAGATCGTCAGCCGGTTCTTTTCCGCTTTTGCGGAGGATGCCGATCTGGCAGTAAAGACACTCTTTTTTGCCCGGGATATCCGGGGCGGCCTGGGTGAACGCCGGGCGTTCAGGATCATCCTGAGATGGCTGGCGGACAATTATTCGGAGACGGTCCGGAAAAACCTGAGTCTGATTGCGGAATATGGCCGCTATGACGACCTTCTGGTGCTTTTTGATACAAGCTGTGAAAAGGATATGCTTATCTTTATCCGGACGCAGTTTAATAAAGATCTTGAAGTATTGCGCAGACAAAAGAATTCAGCAGAAGAAAAACCGGCGGGAACGGCTCAGCGTGAAAAGACGAGAATCTCTCTGCTGGCTAAGTGGCTCCCGTCCGTGAATGCTTCCAGCGAAGAAACTGTCTGGCGCGGCAAAAAGACTGCCAGAGCCTTAGGCCTGACCGATGCAGCCTATCGGAAGCAGCTTGCGGCACTCAGGAGGTACATCGGCATTCTTGAAAACAGACTTCGTGAGAAGGATTATTCCTTTGATTATGAGAAGCAGCCTTCCCAGGCGCTGTTTAAATACAGAGCTGCCTTTATGCGGAATGACTATGATCGTTACCGGGACTTCCTCTGGAAGGCTGAAAAGGATCATACAGTCCTTCATACCGGTACGCTGGCGCCTTACGAGATCATCCGGCCCATAATCAATGACGCCTGGAACGATGTAGAGACTCTTTCCGCCGAGGAGAAAAAGAGTCTGGACGTGACATGGAATGCCCAGGAGGATTTTACCGGTGATGAAAACGCCCTTGTTGTGGTCGACGGATCCGGCTCTATGTATGGTTGGGGAAATCCTCTGCCCATAACCGTGGCGGAATCCCTGGGCATCTATTTTGCCGAAAGGAATAAAGGCGTCTTCCGTAATCATTTCATCACTTTCAGCACGACACCGGAGCTGGTGGAGATCGAGGGCAGGGATATTGCCGAAAAAGTGAACTGGTGTATTCAGTACAGCGAAGCCGACAATACGGATCTGGAGGCGGTTTTCGAGCTGATCCTGGATACGGCGGTAAAGTATCAGCTCCCTCAGGAAGAGCTGCCGGAAAAACTTTACATCATAACAGATATGGAATTTGATTATTGCTGCGATAATGCTTCTCTCACGGTTTTTGAGGCCGCCGGGAAGGCTTATAAAGCGGCAGGATACCGGCTTCCTCATGTGGTTTTCTGGAATGTACAGAGCCGGAATCGTCAGCAGCCCGTTGAAAAAAACGAGCAGGGCGTTACCCTGGTGTCCGGGTGTTCGCCGGTGATCTTCGGCATGCTGAAGGACAATGAGCTGGATCCTTATACTTTCATGCTGCGGGTCCTCAGGGGCGAACGGTACGAACCGGTTTCGGCATAAGAATGACCTTCAGCAGGAAGAGAGACCGGGGAGCCTGAGCGGGATAATAAACGCTGTGAGGAAGCCGAAAGGACATAGAGAGGTAATTGCGAAACAGTTAGAAATAAATAGGTAAACGTTATGTTTGAGATAAGAGGCAAGATAAATACTGCGGTCTGCTTCGCCACTGTCGTTGAGGACGAGGCGGTGGAGCAGATCCGCCGGATGTGTGATTATGAGATGACAGCCGGATCGAAGATACGGATCATGCCGGACGTGCATGCCGGGGCAGGCTGCACCATCGGCACCACCATGACAGTCATTGATAAGGCTGTGCCCAATGTGGTGGGTGTGGACATCGGCTGCGGCATGTATACAGTCAGGCTGCAGGAGAAGGAGATTGATTTTGCCCGGCTGGACGAGGTCTGCCACATCATCCCCTCCGGCAGGAACGTATGGGAAGGCAGACAGGAGAAGTTTGATCTGGAAGCCCTCCGCTGCTACCGTGATCTTAAGGATACCCGGTGGCTGGTACGGTCCCTCGGGACTCTGGGCGGCGGAAACCACTTTATCGAAGTGGATCGGGCGGAGGATGGCACCAATTACCTGGTGATCCATTCCGGCAGCCGGAACCTGGGCAAGCAGGTGGCAGAGCTTTACCAGAAGCTGGCCGTCGATCTGGACCGCGGAATCGGAGAATACCTGGAGATGCGGGAGGAGATCATCCGCACCTATAAGGAGCAGGGCCGCCGGACAGAGATCCAGGCAGCGCTGAAGGCTCTGGAAAAGGAGCGTCAGGAGAAGGCGCCCACCATGCCGGATGATCTTTGCTTTCTCTATGGAAAGTACCTGGAAGATTATCTGCATGATGTGGAGATCTGTCAGGCGTTCGCCCGCCGGAACCGGGAGAAGATGGCGGAGGTTATCCTGGAGCACACCGGGCTGACGGCAGTCGAGGCCTTCCATACCATCCACAACTATATCGATACCGAGGAGATGATCCTTCGGAAGGGAGCCATCGCCGCCCATAAGGGCGAGAAGGTCCTGATCCCCATCAACATGCGGGACGGTTCGATCCTGGCCTATGGCCGCGGCAACGCGGACTGGAATTATTCCGCTCCCCACGGAGCCGGGCGTATCATGTCCCGGACAAAGGCTGTGGAGACCCTGAGCCTGGAAGAGTACCGAGAGACCATGAAGGGGATCTACACCACCTCGGTCAGCGAGGCGACGCTGGATGAAGCCCCCATGGCATACAAGTCCCTGGCTGATATTCTGGATGTGGTGCGGGAAACGGTGGATGTGATCGAAGTGCTGAAGCCTGTCTATAACTTCAAGGCAGGGTGAAATGACAGGGCATAGGCCGAAACAGGACAGGGCATGGGTCGGAACAGGACAGAGTATGGATCGTGACAAGACAGAGTATGGATCGTGACAAGACAGAGTATGTGTCGAAACAAGACAGAGTATGGATCGAAACAAGACAGGGTATAGGCCGAGACAAGACATGGTATGGGGCAAAATAGGACAGGATACGGGTCGAAACAGGCTCATGGAAGGTCGATATAGAGAGATTGTTTCAGGGATGTGCCTGTATCAGAGAATCTCATCTCAGGAAGAAATTCTTGTCAGAAAAGTTAATATCATCATAAGGAGCCTGGGAAAATGACCCAGGCTCTTTTTGGGTATGATAAGGGCAGCTTGATCAGCTCGGATTTTCGGATAAGACAGCTCGGTCGAATCAAATCTCAGAACACGGCAGCTCAGGGAGGATCAAAAGGGGGCGTCTATGAATTCCTGGAAATGAATAATCCACCCTAAAGAGGAAAAGGATTGAGAGGAGAGGGCTCTGCAGAGAGATTTGAAAGGTCGGCATCATAGAAAAATCCACCCCAAGAGAGAGATAAATTGAGAAGGGAGGACTTTTCGGAAAGATTTGAAAGGTCAGTGTCATAGAAAGTCCACCCTATAGAAGGAATAAGGTCAGAAGGGAGGACTTTTCAGAGAGATTCGAAAGTTTTGCAGCATAAAAAGCCCACCCTATAGAAGAAGAGGATTGAAAAGAGTGGCCTATGCGGAGGAATTTGCAAGCTCTGAACATATAAAGTCCACCCTGTGCCGCAAGTTTTCCGGATGCAGCTGTTCGGACAGCGGATTCTCCGGACGCTGCAGCTCGGGCAGCGGGCTTTTCGGACGCTGCAGATCATGCCGCAAGCGTCCCGGACATTGATGAATCAGGTTTCAGGCTTTAGTGTACTGACCTGGCGGTCTTTTCCGGATTACAGGTAACCTGCTCGCGTCAGTATGCCGTGAACAGGTTCGGGTAATGTATATCTGTCCTGTTGAATTCTCTTGACAAAACTGGCTCACTTCCTTTGAACCCTTAAGTAATTCAAGTGCTGCTATTCAAGCGCTGCTTGATAAGGAAAGCTAAAGTTTAAGCGCTTCCTGAGTGACTTTGGGCAGAGAATATGATATATTTCAATTGTCTGGGAAGGTGAGCCGTATCGCTCCCGGAGAACCGGCTGAAGCAGATGCTAAGGAAAAGCTGCTGGTAAAAACCGGCTGAAGCAGACCTTAAGGAAAAGCCGCCGGTAAAAACCGGCTGGAAAAGATTCTGAAGAAAAGCAGTCAGTAGGACCGGCTGGAGCAGACGCTGAAGATAAACTGTCAGTAAAAAGACTTAAGCGGACAGAGAAGCAGAACCGTCGTCAGAAACAGGCAGCAGCCGGCAAAGAAAACGGAAAGGGAGGGCTGAACATGAGTCTTGGGGAAAAGATTTTTGAGTATCGGAACGCGGCAGGGAAGACCCAGCAGGAGATAGCAGATGAACTGGGCGTGAGCATGCAGTCCGTAAGCCAGTGGGAAAACGGACAGAGCCAGCCGGATGTCTT
This sequence comes from Lachnospiraceae bacterium, assembly GCA_017438305.1. Taxonomy (GTDB): domain Bacteria; phylum Bacillota; class Clostridia; order Lachnospirales; family Lachnospiraceae; genus UBA1267. Next base: position 11,382 of record JAFRVX010000162.1, read on the forward strand.
CAGACTGGTGCCCCTGGCCAAAGCACTGGAAACCACCGTGGGACGGCTGCTGGAAGAGAACAAGGTCCCGAAGGAGCAGAACAGGCACCGGCTTTTCAACGAAGAGCATATGTATACTTTTGCCAAGACTGCGGCAAGGGAGCGGAAGCTTTATCAGACTGCAAAGGCCCTGCCCTATGCCAGAGAGAAGCATAAGGAACAGAAAAGAAAAGGGGAGCAGAAGGACGTGCCTTATATCAATCATCCCCTGACCATGGTCTGCCAGGCGCTTTCCATGGAGCTTAACGATGATGATATGCTTTCGGCCCTGATCCTTCATGACGTCGTGGAGGATACCTGCACAAGGCTTGAAGAGCTTCCTGTCAATGAAAATACCAGGGAGCTGGTCCGGCTTATGACTAAGGATCCGGAACCGAAGGATAAGGCTGCGGCGAAGAAGGCCTATTATGAAGAACTGGCCAAAAATCCTAAAGCAGCGCTTATCAAGTGCTTTGACCGGGTGAACAACCTTTCCAACATGGCCCTGGGCTTTACCAGAGATAAGATGGCTGAGTATGTTGAGGAAACCGAGAAATATATCGTTCCGCTGTTTAAGGTGATCAAGAACAACGCACCGGAATATTCCAACGCGTCCTGGCTGCTGAGCTACCAGATGTACAGCCTCCTGGAAACCTATAAAAGGCTGCTGTAAAAAAACGGAAAAGGTTGGAAAATGGGCGGGCAGAAAAACAGAGCTGCATCGGCAGGAAGCAAACCGGAAAGTGAGTTGAAAAAGAAAAATGATAAGGGCAGACTGAAAAGGGCGGGCTGAAAAAGGACAGACTGAAAAAGGGCAGGCTGAACAGAAAAGAGGGCTGCCAGCCACCGTAAAATACTGAAGCAGGAGACTGAAAAAAAGGACTGGAAAAGCAAAAAAAGCAAACAGACAAAAACGAAAACAAAAAAGAAAAACAAATTTTACGGCCAGTGGATATTGCATATTTTCCGCTGGCCTTTATAATAGTTAAAATGCCGGGCCGCAAACCCGGAAATCGATAAGAAGGTTAAAATGAAAAATGTCTGAAAAAGGAAAGGGCCTGCTGGTCAATTGCGTCGTCTATATCGTGGCTTTTGGGATCGGAATGATCCCGTTTCTGAAGATCCCGGAGCTGTTTACGGCAGAAGCGGCATTTACCGTGACGGCCACACTGGTGATCTATCTGGTCTCTGTTTTCTATAAGGATACCTCTCTTTATGATCCCTATTGGAGCGCTGCGCCTCCCGTCATGCTGCTCATCGCCATGATCCGTTTCCAATACTGGAATACCAGTTCTTTCTGGATGCTGCTGATCGTCTGTGTCTGGTCTGTCCGGCTTACCGGAAACTGGGCTGTTACTTACAGGGGGTTGGGCCGTGAAGACTGGCGGTATGCCCGGTATCGGAAAAAGCTGAACCGGTTTTCCTTTGAACTGCTGAACCTGTTCGGATTCATGCTGATGCCTACGATCGTGGTCTATGCCGGGCTGAGCGGAGCTTTTTATGTGATACAGAAAAATGAATTCGATCCGGCCATTTTCCAGGGGATCGCCATTATGCTGGCGGGGATCTTCCTGGAATACAAGGCGGATACGGCGATCCATCGTTTTCTGAAGGACGAGGAGAATCACGGTCTCACCTGCCGCATTTCCGTCTGGAAATACTCGCGTCATCCCAATTATCTGGGGGAGATGCTTTTCTGGATCGGCATCTATATTGCCTTTGCGGCGCTGTATCCGGAACAGTGGACCCATGGACTGGGCTTCCTTCTGATCATTGGCGTTTTTGTTTTTGCGTCCATCCCCATGATGGAGCGCCACAATCTGGAAAGGCGGGCCGACTATCCGGATTACCAGGCCAGGACCGCAGTCCTGGTGCCGCTTCCGAGGCGGAAAAAGAATAACGCCTGAGAACCGGAAGGAGGAGATATCTGATGATCATTAATACAGGCCAGCGGACGGATATCCCTGCTTTCTATGCAGAGTGGTTTGCCAACCGGCTGAAGGAAGGCTTCGTCTGCGTCAGAAATCCCTATAATCCCGTGCAGGTCAGCCGGTACCGCCTGGATCCTTCCGTGGTGGATGTCATCGGCTTCTGCACGAAGAATCCGGCGCCGATGTTTCCCTATATGGATCTTCTGAAGGATTACGGCCAGTACTGGTTCGTGACCATCACCCCTTACGGGCGGGATATCGAACCGAACGTGCCGGATAAGCATAAACTCCTGGAGGACTTCAGGAAGCTTTCCGGTATCGTCGGACCGGAAGCGGCTGCCTGGCGGTATGATCCCATCTTTCTGTCCGAACGGTACACGGAGGCGTATCATCTTCACGCCTTCAGTCAGATGGCCGAAGCGCTGGAGGGGGCGACGAAAACTGTCGTCATCAGCTTTATCGACCTTTATCCCAAGGTGCGCCGGAATTTTCCGGAAGCCCGGGAGGTGTCTAAAGAACAGCGGCTGGCTCTGGGAAAAGAGATCATTCGGATTGCGGGCGAACACGGCATGACGGTGAAACCCTGCGCAGAAGGCGATGAGCTGGCGGCTTACGGCGCGGACTGCCGGGGCTGCATGCGGATAGAAGATTATGAAAAAGCTATCCACAGTCATCTGAACGCGCCGAAGGTGAAGGGCGCCCGGGAAGCCTGCGCCTGCTATTTATCCTGCGACATCGGCGCCTATAACACCTGCTGTCACCTGTGCCGATACTGCTACGCCAACGCAGAGCCTTCCGTTGTGCTGGAAAACAGCCGTCAGCATGATCCCGCCTCCCCCTTCCTGATCGGCAATTACCGGGATGATGACGTGATCCACGACGTGCCCCAGAAGTCCTGGATAGACGACCAGCTGAGACTGGAACTATAATCATCGTCAGAAGTAAGCGGACATTGACTATAAGGCTTCGTAAGGATGCGCATGGATGTCCCGGGGAAACATGCAGCTTTCGCTGTGCAGATCCGGCGAAGCGAATGTCGCTGCGCAGTTCCGGTGATGCGAACGTCGCTGTGCAAATCCGGCGCAGCAAACGAACAAAGTAAAGCTTACTTTGCCGTTTGCTATAGTATAAATCGAGAAATCATGCTGAATTGTCAAAACCATTCGACAGTTCTGCATGATTTTTTATTTAAACAGTTCTGCATGTTTTTTAATATAACAGTTCTGCATGATTTTTGATTTAACAGTTCTGCATGGCTGTTAAGTATAAGAGTTATGCGGGATTTTTTATTTTGCTGTTGATTTTGAACAGACAACTGTAATAAAATGATTACAGTGTCAAAAGGTCGATCCACACTCATGTGTATATGTATGCGGGGATCAGACCTTGGGACGCGCCGGTAAACATTTTCTGGGGTTTTGACACCCATATCATAACATACCCATATCATGATGCTGGGGTCAAAAGGTATTTTGCCCCCAGCTATGACACGCAGCACGCACGCTGCGCGGGCCTTGTGCTGCTAAAACACTCAGAACTCCCGCCGTTTTGCACTGTTTCGGCGTAAAATGGCTCCGTTCTTCGTGTTTTGGGGTCCCAAAGTCAGAAACGTGCATGCAAGCATGCCCGTTCTGACCTTTTGACCCTGGTGTCATATCATAATATG
>JAFRVX010000163.1 GCA_017438305.1 Lachnospiraceae bacterium
AAGGAAGCGATGAGGTCAGAGACCTCGCCGGACATCTCCTTTTCTATTTTTCTTGCTTCCAGTGGTTCCAGCACCCCTGAAAGCGTACCGATCAATCTCGAAGGGATTGACGTCGCGAACTTTTTAAATGTTACAAAGAACCGGGCATAATCCAGTTTTATCTCTTCCACGGAGATATAATCCCCGGATGTTATGGCGGTCTTCAGCCGGTGCAGCTCCCCCTGTGATTCCTTCAGGGCTATGTCCGCCGCCAGCTTCTGCTCTTTTAATTCGATCTCCCTCTCAGTTCTGCTTGTTTTCTTCAATTTGTCATGAAGGTGTTCCACGTAGGTATGCACCGTAGGGAGAAGGTCATACCTTCTTACCTTATGGCCGTCAACGGTGACGGTCTCGCAAGTCAGAACACCGTCTGCTGTCAGCTGCTGGATTCTCCGGTCTGAAAGCCCGAAGAGCTTCGCGAGTTCGGATGTTCCCACGAGGGTCTTATTGCCGTCACTCATTGCCCTGCTCCTCTCCGAGGCTTCTCACGATCTTCCACTCACGGTCTGAAAGCGTCCACCTCTCTGCCGCCGCTCTCTCTGCCGCCGCTCTCTCTGCCGCCGCTCTCTCTGCCGCCGCTCTCTCTGCCGCCGCTCTCTCTGATAAAAGGAACCCTTTTCCAAAGATCGCCTTCCCTTTTTCCTTTTGGGAATCCAGGGCATCAATCTTTACACAGTCGGATCTTTTCAGAACGAAGTCGATCCCGTACCTGCTCCACCGATGCATTATCGCAGCGGTGATAACCTGATCCGGATAGTGGTATTTGGGAAGCTCCGCCTTCATTGCCCGGAGGTTTTCATTATTTACCTCTTCCACCTTCCGGAAGAGATCCGGGGCAGTTCTGGCCACCACGTCATCAGGTTCAAGGTTCGTACAGAAAGCCGTCGGAACATCCGCACCGTTTTCATAGGTTATATTGACGTGGGCTGTTATAGATGCCCCGCCCTTTGACGCCGCATTGGAAAAGCAGGTCATCGCCGGAGCAAACAAAAAATATTTAATGCCACGATCTATGTAATAATTGATGATCTCCGAAAGTATTGAGAACGGGGGATTGTCCACGACTATATCCGAGACCTTGTACTTCATTCCCTGATAATCCCCACCAGGGAAGAACGGCCGGACAAAATTCTTTTTATCCACTCCGTATTCATCAGATACCCACTCGGCCACCGCCTCGTAAATGTTGTCCGGAGTGTAGCAGTCGTCTGTGGTCTTCTTCAGCTCAAACTTTTCTAAAAAATCGTTGTACTCATCGTTCCCTTCCTGCCTGGAATTGTCGAACCGTTCCCGGTCTTCAAACCAGTCAGTGTTCACGGATCCGATCATCTGCTTTATCTGGCTGTCATCGAACCCGGTCAGCGTCGCATCCAGCCCCGAAGTATCTATGTCCCCGATCACTTCCGCAAGCTTCGCGGGATCCCATTTACCTGTCACCTTATTCAGGGCAATGTTTAAGGCTTTCTCCTCTTCTTTCCCCTTGTTCACGATGACCATATCTGCAGAATCGTATCCCAGATCCTTAAGGATCTTGAGTCGCTGGTGTCCGCTGATGATAGTCCCGTCCAAATTCGCTATGATGGGATCCACATAGTCCAGCGTCCCGATGGAGTTTTTAATTTTCTCGTATTCAGGATCACCGGGTTGCAGGTCAGCCCTGGGATTATATTCCGCGGGCTTCAGCCAGCTTAAGGGCTTCTCCTGAAAGTTAAGTTTTGCCTTCAATGCCTTTGTCCTTTTCAAGCCACTGCTTCCAGATCTCCGATGCTATATTTGCCATCATGTTCGGCGGGACGCTCATCCCGCAGACATACTTGGGACTTTCATCCCCGAAGTCGTAGTCCTGGGGAAACGTGGAGACGTTCACGCAGTCCCCGGTGCTCAGCCAGGTCTTGTCATATCCCCGGATCGACTGCCCGGAGCTCGTAAGCGTCGGCGCCACATCGCAGTCCCTGTAAATCTTGTTATTGAAACAGCTGTGCTTCCCATAAAGCCGGATCTTTATATCTGCTATCTCTTTATCTTCCGGCCTCATGTGCTTCAGGTATTCCACGGTTGCCGGTGCTGTTTCCGGATTGATCGGGATCCCCTTCCCGCTCCGCACCTCCCCGAAGGTTATGGGCTTATGGTTGAAGGAGAGCTTAAGCTTCGGGAATCCCTGGTTGTTTGCTATGAAGAAAACCCGCTCCCGTGCCTGGGGCACGTCCATGAATGCGGCATTGAGCCTGAAAAGCTGTACCTCATAGCCCGCTGCATGGAACCGCTTGATGATCTCGTTCACGTAGCCCTTTGCGTTGCCTTTGATTAAGCCGGTCACGTTCTCAGCGACAACGATCCTCGGCTTCAGCTTCTCCATGGTATCCAGAAAGACGAAAAAGAGGTCGTCAAGGGTCTGCTTTTTCTGCCCTTCCCGGAACACCTTTTCCGTATTCCATCCTTCTTCTCGGCTTCCCGCCGTTGAGAACACGGAGCACGGCGGAGAACCGTCCAGCACATCCAGATAAAACAATTCT
>JAFRVX010000015.1 GCA_017438305.1 Lachnospiraceae bacterium
ACCATCCTGGTCTTTGACGGTTACCGGGTGCCGGGGAACCGGGGCGAACAGTTTGATTTCCACCACGTACGGGTGGTGTTTACCAAGGAAAGAGAATCCGGAGACCTGTATATCGAGCGGCTGATCCAGGAGATCGGCAGAAAGACGGACGTGTCCGTTGTTACATCAGACGGCATGATCCAGGTGTCCGCCCTCCGGTCCGGCGTAAAGCGCATTTCTTCCTCGGAATTCTACGATGATATCGAAGAAGCCAGCGAGCGGATCTCCGAGATCATTGAGCGGGAGAGAAGCCGCTCCGTGCCCAGGATTGGGGACGAGCAGGATCTGGCGGAAGTCAGAAAAAAGCTGGAAGACGGGGATGAACAAAGCATGGATGAGAGCGGCAGCAAAGAGAACAGTGATTAACTGCAGGATAGCTGATCCGTTGATCAACAGGAAAAAATACCTGCGCGGATTAATAACGCGTTGTGATAAACTTGATTACAGACAGGCTCAGAACAAGATTTATCAGGAGGTACCACATGAGCGATTTTATCTGTACCAATGAAGAACCCATCGTTTCCGTTAAACAGGGAAAACTGAAAGGGTATTATTTCAAGGGCGTTTACCGCTTTTTCGGCGTCCAGTACGCCAGAGCCCGCCGGTTTGAAATGCCCAATGAACCCAGAAGCTATGAAGGCATCCGGAACGCCAATGCCTACGGGTATATCTGTCCCGTGCTTTCCAGCCCGGCGCCCTCTGATGAGATCAGCGTGCCCCACCGCTTCTGGCCGGAAAACGAGCACTGCCAGAACCTGAACATTTTTACGGATTCTCTGGATGAGACCCGGAAGAAACCGGTGCTGGTATGGCTCCACGGCGGCGGCTTTTCCGCAGGCTCTGCCATTGAACAGATCGCCTATGACGGAGATTCGCTGGCAAAGAACGACGACGTGGTGGTGGTCACGGTCAATCACCGGCTGAATGCCTTCGGCTTCCTGGACGTCTCTGCCTTCGGAGAGAAGTTCCGGTATTCGGGGACCGTCGGCCTTGCGGATATCGTGGCAGCCCTTCAGTGGATCCATGAGAATATCGCCGTTTTCGGCGGCGACCCGGAGAACGTGACCATTTTCGGACAGTCCGGCGGCGGCCATAAGGTATGGGCTCTCGGACAGATCGAAGCGGCGGACGGCCTGTTCCATAAAGGCATCATCATGTCCGGCGTATCCGCCGACACCACCAATGCCCCCGGGCTGGTTTCCGGCGAGGAATTCGCCCGGAAGGTCATGAAATTTGCCGGTATTGAAACCATAGAGGAGCTTCAGAAGCTTCATTACCAGCTGTATATCATGGCCGTCAACAAGGCGTCGGCCTTCTTTGGAAGGCAGGGAAAACGCTACGCCTGGGAGCCGGTGGCCAACGGGTATTTCTATGGAAATCCCTTCAGCGTGGGCTTCCGGGATCATTTCCTGGATATCCCCACCATCGTGGGGACCTGCGCCTCGGACATCGCCCTTCCCGAAACCACGCCCGGAAGGCTGCAGCTTTCCGAAGAGGAGCAGATCCTGAAGGTCTGTGAATTCTTCGGCGATGAAGAGAAAGGCCGGAAAATGGCTGAGCTCTTTAAGAAAGCCTATCCCGGCCGGCCTGTGATCTTCGCCAAATGCATGGACATGGTCTTCACCAAAGATTCCGACCGGTTTGTCCGGGAAAAAGCGGCAGCCGGAAGAGCGCCGGTATGGCGGTATCAGTTCGGCCCCGTCTTTGACATCGACGGCGGAAAGTCCGCCTGGCACTGTTCGGACATCGGCTTTGCCTTCCATAATTCGGAGATCCTGCCCTATTGCTACGCCATTTCCTACAGGGAAAGGCTGGAAAAGGAATTCTGCCAGGCAGTGGTATCCTTTGCCCGTACGGGCGATCCGAATCATGAAGCGCTGCCGGAGTGGAAGAATTCCTCGAAAGAAGATGTCTATACCATGTTCTTTGATGAGAAGACCGAGGCCCGCGTGAATTTCGACAATGAGGCCCTGGCTTATTTCCTGGATAATATGCCCAGGGGGAACGGACGCCCCTGGAGAGAAAAAACGGAAGGTCCGGACGATGAACCGCCGGTTGGCAGCTGGGCCTACTAAAAACATAACGTCCGCGAAAGCGTATGAAAAACCGTAAACCGACCATTTACCAGACAGCCCTGATCCTTACCGTCCTGGGCTTCACGATCTCGCTTCTTGCCAAATGCTTCTACTGGAGCATTCGCTGGGAAACGGGAAACCTTAATCGGCCCAACTGGATGAGGATCCGGTTCCTGTTATTCTATTTAATGCCGCTGGCGCTGATGATCCTTCATTTTCTGGTCGATCAGAAGCATCGGACCCAGGGCTTTTACCTGTTCTCCTGTGTGCTCCTTTTCGGCCAGGCAGTTGTCAGGATCACAGAGTATCTTTCCATGAGGGAGACGCCTGTTTTCCTGGTCCTGGAGGGCGTGATCGCCATGGGCTTCCTTGTCTGTACGGCGGAAAACCTTCAGCCTTCCGGAAAGCGATGGATCCCCCGGCTGGTCCTGTTTTTTGTCATGCTCCTTCATCTGGGGCTTATCATAAGGGATACGGCGATCCTTACCGGGATCGCCTCCGAAAATCTGACGCTGGTGAAGGCACTGTATTTCCTGGCGGAGTCCGCCCTGGCCTTTTTTGATGCTGCCGCGCTCTTATGGCTGTATGCAGTCAGCGGTGCCGCTGACGGAAGAGCAGCGGAGACGGCGTCAGGAGCCGGTGAAGGGAAGGTGACAGAAGCTGCGGCAGGAGCCGGTGAAGAAAACGCGGCGGAGGCTGCGGCAGGAGCCGGTGAAAAGAGAGAGACAGAGGCTGCTGCAGGAGCAGGAGACGGGAAAGCGGCTGAAGCTGTGTCAGAAGCCGGTGAAGGGAAAGAAATGCAGGATCCGGCTGGAACAGAAGCCCGACAGGAGGAAGATCGTTATGAATAAAAAACGGTTTGTTAACCGGCTTTTTATCTGTTTTCTGACAGTCTTTGCGATGTGCCTGCAGGCTGCCTGCGGCAGCGGGGCAGGGACCGGGACCAAAGAAAACAGCACCAAAGAAACCGCCACCGAAGTACCCGGTACGACAGAAGCCGGCAGCGAAAGATCGGAAAGCACCGGTACGGAAAATACCGCTGCCGAAAGCGCTGATACGAAAACATCCGATACGGAAACATCCGGTACAGCGGATCCTGATGCCGAAAGCGCTGTTTCCGAAAGCCCTGATGCCGGTAATGTTATTTCTTTGGAAGTACATCCTGAGATCCGGGGCTATGACTGGGGACCGGCCGTCGACCGGGTGATCCTGAAGCTGGCGAAAGAGGTGCAGTGCACCCGGGACGGAGAACCGGTTTCTCTTCAGGAGATGTTCTCTGTCCGGGAAGAAAAGCAGGGGATGTTCGGCCTGTCAAAGGCTGAACGGACCATTGTCAAAGCTTGGTTCTCCGATGAAACAGGACAGATGCGGGAGGATATCCTGCCCGGGGACACAGCCGGCTTTATCACCCTGGAACTGGCCGTCGGCCCGGAAGAAGGTTCGCCCTTTGTCTATAACATGATGACCTGGCGGAATGCCTGGTGCGACCCCTATAAACTGGAAATATCGATGAACGAAGGCGAAGCGCTTATCCTGGCGGGAAGCGGAGAGGACGCGGGTCTGGAAACCACGGAATACCGGCTGGATCTGTCTGATCCGAAGCTTTTTCCGGAACTGGAAAACGCTTCGGTCTCCGAAACCTTTACCGGACCTGAGGGACATGAACTGTCCTATGCTTTTTATGAACCCGGAACGGCTTCACAGGAGAACAGAAGGCCTCTTGTCCTCTGGCTCCACGGAGCAGGCGAGGGCGGGAAAGATCCCCGGATCGCCCTTCTCGGAAACCGGGTTTCCGCGCTGTTTTCCGATGAATTCCAGAATACGATGGAAGGCGCCTATGTACTGGTACCCCAGACGGAGACCTTCTGGATGCAGTATGAGGAAAACGGCAGCTGGTCGGATAACCCCGGCAGAGATTCCGTCTTTTTACATGACCTGAAAGCCCTGATCGATGATTTTGTTTCTTCTCACAACGTGGACACGGACAGGATCCTCATCGGCGGCTGTTCCAACGGCGGCTTCATGACCATGGATATGGTCTTCAGCTATCCGGACATGTTCGCCGCGGCCTTCCCCATCTGCGAGGCCTTTAAACCGGAAGCCGCCACGGACGAGATGCTGGAAAGGATCAGAAACCTTCCCATCTGGTTTGTCTATGCGGAAAGCGATACGACCGTGTACCCCGCAGCTTATGAAAAGCCGCTGATCGAACGGCTGAGAAAAGTCAGCACAGAAGTCCATGTGTCGGCTTTTGAAGACGTCCGGGATACCTCCGGAAAGTACTTCAAAGACGGAGAGCCTTACAATTATATGGGACACTGGTCATGGATATACTTTTTCAATGATGAGTGCCGGGATGGGGACCTGAGTCTCTGGCAGTGGCTTGCCGGTCAGAAAAGACCGTGAAGTTCAATATAATCAACAATTCATAAAAATATCAGGAGGCAGGAAAATGGAAGTCAGAAACGGTAAGTATACGATCGGATGTCTTACATCGATGGGAGTCCGGATTACCCCGGAGAACCGCATGGCGGTCCACAACAGCAACCGGTTTTATATGCAGGCGACTTCTGCGGAGACCAACGTGCTGAATGTATCTTCATCTCTTGGAAAGCCCTGTGTGGCTTTGACGAAATTCGTGGAAGGAAGCCCGGTGGCTGCTTTTATCAAGGGAGAACTCCGGAAGCGGAACATCTTCTTTGAAGGAAAAGACGTTCCTCAGGGCGGTCCCTGGGGCGTCAGGCATCAGTTCAATATTGCGGATTCTGGCTATGGCTTAAGAGCAGCCCGGGTCTGGAACGACCGGGCCGGTGAAGTTGGCCGGTTCCTGGATGCGGATGATTATGATACAGCCCGCATTTTCGGCGAAGAAGGCGTAGGGATCTTCCATATTTCCGGTCTGATCGCCGCGATGTCGGAAGATACCACGAAGGCCTGTCTGAAACTGGCGGAAGAAGCGAAAAAATACGGGACCCTGGTTTCCTTTGACTTAAACTACCGGGCCACTTTCTGGAAGGGCCGTGAGCAGGAGCTTCGGGAAGCGTTTCAGAAGATCGCGAAGGCAGCAGATATCCTGATCGGAAATGAAGAGGATTTTCAGCTCTGCCTCGGGGTAAAGGGACCCGAAGCCGGCGGAAAGGATCTGAATGCGAAGATCGAAGGCTTTAAGGGCATGATCCTGACAGCAAAGGAGACCTATCCCAACGCGAAGGTCTTTGCCACGACGCTTAGGGAAGTCGTTTCCGCAAACCGGAATCTCTGGGGAGCCATCATGCTGGCCGGGGATGACTGGTTTGTGGAGGAACCCCGGGAGATCGAGATCATGGACCGGATCGGCGGCGGCGACGCCTTTACCGGCGGCCTTTTATACGGTATTGCCAGTGGTATGGAGCCCGAGAAGTGGATCCGTTTCGGCTGGGCCTGCGGAGCGCTGGTCGTCACCAGCCTGAACGATTATGCCGAACCGGCGGATGAAAAGCAGGTCTGGGATATCTATGCCGGCAATGCGAGAGTGCAGCGGTAATACTTTTGGCGGGCGGCTGATGCCCGGCAGCAGACAGGAGTCATTATGGAAGATATTTTTGAGAACCTCATGAGTGGGGCCTTCAGCTCCGGAAAACAGCAGGCAGGCTATACGGAAGAAGAGATAAAAGAAGCCCGGAAACTGCAGAAAAAGAACGGCGGGACCATTATGGATGCCCTGAAAGCCGTGACTGGCAGATCGAGCAGGACTTCCTACGATATCGATAAAGAGATCCAGCAGCTTCAGCAGAATCTGCTGAATGATTTCGGCATGAACCAGGAGGAACTGCTGGAAAATTACCGGAGAGCCGGTGAAAGCTCCGGGATCGATCCGTCTCTTATGCTGTCCGGAAGTCAGTCTCTGGGAGAAATGCCCTCGGGAAGCGCTTTCAGCTATGACAGGAAAACGGCCGGGACTTTTGTTCCGGCGGATATCTCTGCCTTTGATGGCCTGGAAGAAAAGGTGCAGGAAACCATTTTCGGGCAGGAAGCATTCGTGAAGAAGCTGGCCATTGCCTTTAAACGGCCTTTTGTCATGCCGGAAAAGAAAGGCTATCCCCGGAATGCGTTCTTTGTCTCCGGGGCGGAGGATACGGGCAAGCATACGGCCCTTAAGACGATGACAAAAGAACTAGCGGAAAGAAGACTCCTTTCGGACGGCGGCATCCAGACCGTCGATCTGTCGCTGTATCCCTCAGCCGGCTCGGATAAGGTCTTTCTGCAGGACCTTTATATGGCGCTTCAGTCAAAGGAAAACGTCATCCTTTTTGAAAACTTTGACGTCTGCCATATCTCGTATCTTTCCTATATTAATGAACTGATCACTACCGGAAAGTGCATGCTTTCCGAACGGTATATCCTGCAGAAAGGGCAGCTGGTCAGCGTCAATAATTCCTTTGCTTCGGAGACGGTCAGTTCCTTTACGGCAGCCGGGAAATACCTGGTGGTCATCAGCACGAAGCCGGTGTCAAAGCTGGCGGACGCCCTGGGCGCTCCCTTCGTGAATGCCCTCGGGGATATCTGTGAGACCACAGCCCTTGATAAAGACAGCCTGGAGAAGATCTCCCGGGTGAAGTTTGAAAAACTTAAAACCAAGGCGAAGGAACTGCTCGGCTTCACGGTCACGGGAGATGAAGAATCCTTCATAACCTACAGTCTGACAAAGGCGGAAAGAGGCGCGGCCTGCACCGGTATACTGACTTTCTACGATGATGTGCTGAAAGCTCTGGCTGAGCTCAGGCTCTCCGGCGCCTATCCGAAGGAAGCAGATCTTGCCTTCACGGTTGACGGAAATGATCTGAAGGTGGTTATCGGAGAGGAAGAAACCGTGCTCCTGTCGGTGCTGAAAACCGGCTATCGCGGAGAACTGGAGGCCATCAAGGCGGAAATGGACAATATCGTCGGGCTTCAGAAGATCAAGGAATACATCTTCAGCCTGGAAGAATATTATGCGGTCCAGAAGCGGCGGGAAGAAGAAGGCCTGAAGACCGGCGAAGTAAGCAAGCACATGATCTTTACCGGAAATCCGGGCACCGGAAAAACCACCATCGCCCGGATCATCAGCCGGTATCTTAAGGCTATCGGCGTGCTGAGCGGCGGCCAGCTGGTGGAAGTGACCCGGGCGGACCTGGTGGGCCGGTACGTGGGCCATACGGCTCCCCTTACCAACCAGGTGCTCCAGTCAGCCATCGGCGGCGTGCTGTTTATCGATGAGGCCTACAGCCTGTACCGCGGCAAGGATGATTCCTTCGGTCTGGAAGCCATCGACACCCTGGTCAAGGGAATCGAAGACAACCGGGACAACCTGGTGGTGATCCTGGCAGGCTATTCGGACGAAATGTCAGTCTTTCTTACGTCAAACTCCGGACTCAAAAGCCGCTTCCCGAACGTGATCGAATTCCCGGATTACACCGGCCAGGAACTTTTAGAGATCGCGAAGATCACTGCCCGGTCCAAGGGCTATGAACTGGATAAAGACGCGGAGCCGATGCTGCTGGCTTACTTCAATCTGGTGCAGGCGATCCGCGCCAGGACCGCCGGCAACGGACGTTTGGTCCGGAATAAGGTGGAAGAGGCGATCCTGAACCAGTCCCGCCGGCTGGTGGCGGAGCCTGACACGAAGGAACTGTCGCTTCTTACGGTAAAGGATTTTGACCTGACGGATGCAGAGGGCTGATCGATCCTGAGAAAACCCTGATGAAACAGATCAGGGAGGATAAGATGAAACAGATCAGGGAGGATAAGATGAAACAACGGAACCGGATCTCCGGTTTTGTGCGTTTTCTGATCCTTACCCTTATCTTTTTGTCCGCAGTGATGCTTCCGGCAGCCTGCGGACAAGGAAAAAACGGAAAGATTCCGAAGGATGAAGGATATCTTGCCGGAACCGACAGCCAGTATTTTTCCCGGAACACCATTCAGGAGACCGAAAAAGGTGTTTTTACGGTCCATAAACAGTTTGTTTATTTCATGGATAACGGAACCGGCGAGATCTATCCAGTATGTTCCCGCACCAATTGTCTTCATGATAAGGAAACGGATCCTGAAAAAAGAAAAGAATGTCTTGCTTATCTGGAACAGAGTTCGGAACTGTTTGATGAGCTGACGACGCTGATGCTTTATCAGGACAGTCTTTACGCGGGATTTGACCTTAACGGGGTCATCGACAAGAACAGCCCGGTCATGGAAAAGTTTCCGGGACTGGTCAACCCTTATGTATTCTACAGAATAAAAACAGACGGATCTGCCCGGGACCTGTTCCATGCCGAAGGCGGGGTCGAAAAGTGCATACAGCACCGGGGATATCTCTATTACTGGACGGACAGCCACCAGGTCCTGGATGAAAACGGAAAAATCAGCCTGAGCACATCACTGGGGTTGTACCGGCTTGATCTGAACGCCGCTTTTCCCAAAGCGGAACTGATCTATGAACCGGAAGCCCAGGGCAGGCCCGGACTGACAGCAGGAGAGTTGAAGGCTTTCGGCAATTACGTTTTCTTCAGCGATAACTTTTCGGTAAACAATGAACCGAAGTCGGATTCCTTTGCCTTCAATATCCATGACAGATCATTGACTGATCTTAACGCTGCAGGATATCAGCTTCCCGATAACCTGTATTACGAAGGCTGCTGGTACAGCCGGATGGCAATACCCGAAGGAGATGGATATGTTTATACCATTGCCCGGACGGACTGGAAGCATTCTGAGGCGGAACCGGTCATTACGGGAATATCCCGCTTTGAGTGGCCGGTAAGCGACGGAAAATACCTCTACGTCCACAATTATGTGGAGAAGATATTTTCGGATGATCCCTCATTTCCCGTAACCTTTAAGGTTTACGATAAAGACATGAAACCCGTGGATGAATTCCGGCTTCCGGAAAAAAAGGACTCCTGGAAATGGAATCCCAATGCCCCGGATATCGGAGGGGAGAAGTATCTTTATTTTACCTGGCAGGACGATGAGAGCCAGGAGTGGGGTATCGGCCGTATGGATAAATCCCGGATCGGAAACCTTAAAGGCGCAGAGATTGAAACAGAGCTGATCACTTACCGCTGATGATATTAAAAATCCCGGACGTCATG
>JAFRVX010000164.1 GCA_017438305.1 Lachnospiraceae bacterium
GATCCTGTATGCCAAAAAGGCGACGGACCGTATGTATCCGGCTTCCACCACCAAACTGATGACAGCCCTCCTGACCCTGGAACATGCCTCGCTGAGCGACGTGGTGACCTTCTCCCAGACGTCCGTCCTGATCCCGCCGGGCTCCAGCCATATCGGCATGCGCCGGGGCGACCAGATGGTGCTCCGGGAATGTCTGCTAGGCCTTTTGCTGCCCTCCGCCAACGAGGTGGCCAACGCCCTGGCCGAGCACACCGCCGGCACCATCGGTTATTTCACGACCCTGATGAACGAAAAGGCCCTTGCTCTGGGCGCGGTCAATACGGTCTTCCGGAACGTCAACGGGCTTCATGAAGAGGGCCATTATACCTGCTGCTATGACCTGGCGCTTATCATGAGGGAATTGAGTACCAACAACACCTTTACGGAACTGGCCGGCACCCCCTCCTACGTCCATCACGCAGACGATCTGCTGCCCAAGGACATCCCCATGATGAATACCAACCAGATGATCCGCCCTGCCACGGAATACTACAATGATACCGTCGTCTGCGGAAAAACAGGCCATACGGAGGAATCCGGCTACAATCTGGTCACTTATGCGGAAAAGGACGGCGTCCATCTGATCGCTGTGGTCATGGGCTGTGAGAGCGGCCAGGAGTATGTGTCTACCCAATCCCTTCTGGACTATGGCTTCAACTATTTCCACCTGGTGCTGCCGGCGCAGCTGGACGTATCCCTGAATATGGAAAATGCCTTTACCAGTTCTCCCTTAAGGATCCCCACCAAGACAGAGAACCTGGTCTACATTGACGAAAACGACTCCATCCTCCTGCCGGACAATGTCTCTTTTGATATGCTTCAGAAAAACGTGGAAGACCTGGAGGACGGCAAGAAGATTACCTATACCTACCAGGATTACCCCCTGGGCAATGTTACGCTGAAATTCGGGAAGAACCGGGAGCTGGACGCGATCTACCGGACGGAAGAAGCCGAGGATTACACCCGGGAGGCCTATCCCCTCTTCACCATCGACGTCTGGTTTGTGGGCGCGCTGGTTCTGATGATCCTGCTCTTTGTGATCCTGACCCTGACACTCGCCAAACGCCGGAAGACAGGAAATGTAACACGCCTGAAACTGTAATCGGATCATCGTATGAGAAGACCTTACCGATCATCCTCCGGGCAAGCCCGGAGGACGATCTGCGGCCTTATCGCGCAAAAAAACGGATGCTCTCTGTAAAAGTAAAGCAGAGCATCCGTTTATTATTTTGTTTACGATGATTCATTGTCTGCAGTCTGCAAAACAGTGCAGGGCAAAACTGCAGATAAACAAATCATTGGGCATTTCACCTAAACATTTCAGATCAGACCGATTCAGATCAAACAGACAAATAATCAGAAAATCTGCAGCAGAAATCCCTTTGTGCGCCGCCGGACGCACCGCAAAAAAAAGGCGCCTTCCTGTATAAATGCAGGAAAGCACCCATTATTTTCTCCAAATCGTTACCCGATATGCAGCACATTGATCAGCAGGATCCAGGCCAGGCCGTAATAAGTCACGGCAGCGATCAGGTCGTTGGTGGTGGTGATAAGAGGTCCGGAGGCTACGGCCGGGTCCACATGCAGTTTATGCAGGAACATGGGGATCAGGGTGCCCACCAGGGAGGCGATGATCAGGGCTACGCAGAGGGCTATGCCCACACAGCCCGAAATGGCAAAGGCGCTGCCCACCGGATAGCCCTGCAGGAGCCAGATGTACAGCCCCACCAGGAGGAAGGAGCTGCCGCCCAGGATGATACCGTTCATCAGGCCGACCCTTGCTTCCTTAAAGACGTGTCCGGCCTTTTCTTTGCTGGTCAGGGATTCGTCCATTAAAACACGGATGGTCACAGCCAGAGACTGGGTGCCGCCGTTTCCCGCCATATCCAGGATCAAGGACTGGAAGCAGACGATCAGCGCCACCCTCTCCACGACCTTGGTAAACATACCGATGACGCTGGATACCAGAAGGCCCAGGAAAAGCAGCGTGATCAGCCAGGGGATCCTTTTTTTGATACTCTGGACCAGCGTTTCGTTCAGGTCCGATTCCGCCGTCATACCGGCTAATTTCGCGTAGTCTTCACTGATCTCGTCATCGACGGCTTCCACAACGTCGAAGGCCGTCAGAACACCGATCAGCCTGTCTTTATCATCCAGGACCGGGATGGAATCCTCGGCGTAATCCCGGATACGGTCGATGTTCTCGCCGATATCGTCGATGGCCCGCACGTAAGGATAGGAAGTGGAAATAATGGTTTCCAGATCCGTATCCGATCTTGCCCGGATCAGGTCCTTTAAATCAATGGCGCCGTAGTAGGTCTCATCGGCTTCTTCCACATAGATCGTGGTGATGTTATCGTTATCTTCCGACTGCCGGATGAGTTCCTTCATGGCTCCCTTGACGGAAGAGCCCCTCCGGATGCTGATATAGTTTGTGGTCATCAGGGAGCCGAACTGGCTCTCGTCATAGGAGGTGATGAGCTGGATATCCGCCGCAGCTTCATCGTCCATCTCCTCGATCAGGGCTTCCCGGTATTCCTCCGGCAGGTTTTCCAGAATATCGACGGCATCGTCCGCGTCCATCTCTTCCAGAACGTCCGCCGACTTTTCCAGACCGATCTCCTGGAAATACTGTTCAACGTCTTCCAGGTAAGCAAAGATATCCGAGACCTTCTCGGTACCCAGAATACGGTACAATTTTTTCCGTTCGTCTGCGGAGAGTTCTTCCAGAACATTGGCAATATCATTCTCATGATAATCCGAAAGCTTTTCCAGAAGTTCTGCATCCGAAAGATCGGAACGGATCAGTTCCAGCAGCTCATGCTGCACGTTTACTTCATATTCTTCTCTTTCTTCCATGTCCGTACCTCCGTATCTCCGCGGCCGGACACATGAAAATTTCAGACGGAGCGCCGTGCGTACGTCTGCCGAATTTCCCTGTTATTCCGTCCGCTGCTCATCACACATCGTCGACTTCGACCGTCGTCGCACATACAGGCTTCTCCTTTCGTTTTTTTGCTTTTCGCGGTTTCATGATAGCACAAAGAGCGGCTGAATACAACAATCTCTGAAACTTTCCGGGTTTCCTTTAAGACCGCCCCGGGCAGGCTTTTCTCTGGTGGTTTTTGATCAGCACTTCCTTATGATTCGTCAAAGAAGAATTTCAGGGCATGCTGGATATGTTCATCCCAGAATTCCCAGCTGTGAGAGCCGGGATCATACTCGAACTTTGCCTTAAGGCCGATCTCAGATGCATATTCTTCAAAGAATTTCATATCCCTGGCGGTCTTTAAAGGATCCTCGGTCCCCGCCGCGAAATACATTTTCGGCACCGGGTCGCCGCCGTCCATCATCTCTTTGGCCAGGCACCAGTAATCTTCCCTGGCGGCCGCTTCCAGATCTCCGTTGTATCTGGCGATCATGCTTCCCCGGTTATCCAGGGGCTGCTCGCCTTTCATGATGCGGATGATGCTGAAGGGGCCGCAGGACATGGCCGCCATGCCCTGGAATTTTTCCGGATGGGCAAAGGCCCAGTGACAGGCCCCATGGCCGCCCATGGAAAGACCCGCAACATAATTATCCTCCCGCTTTTCGGAAGCCGGGAAATAACTGTATACCATGGGCATGAGCTCCTCGTTCATGAAATCCCACATGGCATAGCCTTCCACATTGTTGTAGCTGGAATTGCGGCCGTCGGGCATCACCACCATCAGCTCCCTGTCACAGGCGTAGCGTTCTATAGAACTCTTCCTGACCCAGTCGCTGGAATCTCCGCCGCCGCCGTGGAGCAGCCACAGCACCTTGAACTTTTTCCCCGGGGTGTAGAATTCCCGGGGGCTCATGCCCCTCTTCATATCCGGCAGGATCACGTCCACCGTAGTGTTGCCGTGCAGGATCGCCGACGACATCTTAAAAGAAAAATATGCCATAAGTTGCCTCCTCGTTGTTTTTTTACATTATAGCCCCTGGCCTTTATCTTGGCAATACCGTCATATCCGGCCGATGATGCGCCTTGTCCCGGCCGGCCGATGGCCCGCCTGTCCTCCGGGAGTTCTCTTTCTTCGGGCTTTTCACGGTTTCACGGCAGCCTGAAGGCCGGACTGCGCACTCATATGACCATTTCTGAAAGTTTCCGGATTTTTCCTGTTTATTCACCGGTTTTTTACCCTGCCGGGATTTACTAAAAACCGCGATTGTGTTATGATTTATTTCATAATAATGATCGGACTAAAAAACAGGCTGTTCCCTGCCGTATGCGGATCAGAAAAAGCTGACAGCCAGGCTTTTTCCATGGCATTCCCGTATGCGGGACCGATACAGGCTGCAGACCAGTCAGAAAGGACTCACATTCATGCAGAAACTGTTCCAGGATATTAAAGACAATATCTCTAAAGTCATCATCGGAAAAGATGAAACCATCACGCTGATCCTGTCCGGACTTCTTGCCGGCGGCCACATCCTCCTGGATGACGTTCCCGGCACCGGAAAGACCATGCTTTCCAAGGCGCTGGCGAAATCCATCGACTCGGAATTCTCCCGGATCCAGTTCATCCCGGACCTGCTTCCCTCTGATGTTACCGGTCTGAACTTCTTCCATCAGAAGGAAAATGATTTCGTTTTCAAAAAAGGCCCTGTTTTTGCCAACGTGCTGCTGGCCGATGAGATCAACCGCGCCACTCCCAGGACCCAGTCGGCCCTTCTGGAGTGCATGGAAGAAAAGCAGGTAACCGTCGACGGAGAGACCCGTCCCCTTGCCCTGCCTTTCTTTGTCATTGCCACCCAGAACCCGGTGGAGACCACCGGTACCTTCCCGCTTCCGGAAGCCCAGCTGGACCGTTTCCTGATGAAGCTTTCCATGGGCGAACCCACCAAGGAAGAAGAGCTCTCCATCCTGAACCGGTATATGAACGATACGCCTCTGGCAGAGCTTTCACCGGTGGCCACCTGCGATGATATCCTGAACGCCCAGAAAGAGCTGAAAAACGTAACCGTTCATCCGTCTCTTCTGTCTTATATGGTAGACATCGCCCAGGAAACCCGTCATACGGAACGGATCACTTCCGGCGTCAGCGCCAGAGCTTCCATTGCGCTTCTTCATACCGTCATGGCCTATGCCTATATCCAGGGCCGCATGTACGCGGTCCCGGAGGACGTGAAGGCCGTCGCGGTCCCGGTCCTGTCCCACCGTCTTATTTTAGACCGGGCACAGGGACTCAGGAATTCCGGAAAGGACATGATCGAAGAGATCCTTAACCGGGTAAGCGTACCGACAGAAGAATGGAACAGGTAATCGAATGATCATTCTGATATTACTCCTTGCGGCCGCCATTCTTTACTTTGCGGAAAAGAAGATCTACGCCGCCTACTGGAAAAAGGGGCTGGATATCAAGGTCAACTTCGATGAGCATTCCGCTTTTGAAGGTGATACGTCGACCCTGACGGAAGTGGTGGAAAACCGGAGTTTTCTGCCCTTGCCCTTTATTCATGCCAAGTTCCATGTAGGAAGCGGCCTTCTTTTTGAAGACCGGGAGAATATGGCGACCTCTGATGCCAACTACAAAAACGATATTTTCTCCATCCTGTTTTTCCAGCGGATCACCCGTACCCTGAAATTCACCTGCACCGGCAGGGGTTTTTACCGGATCACAGATGCCGCCCTGGTTTCCACGGATCTTTTTTACAAGCTGCATCTTCTGGATACCCGCCCTCTGGATACCTTCTTCTATGTGTATCCGGGCCGGGTGGATATATCCCGCTTTGAGCAGCCCCTCAGGAAAATGGTGGGCGAGATGAATTCCCGCCAGTTCCTTTACCCGGATCCCTTTGAATTCCGGGGCTTAAGGACCTATACCATTTCCGATCCGATGAACACCATCAACTGGAAAGCTTCCGCCAGAATGGGAGAACTGATGGTGAATCAGTACGATTCCACCACCACCCGGAAGATCGTGATCCTTTTGAATCTGGAAAATGAGACCGTTATCGCGAGGGACATCCTTCACGAAGAGTCCATCCGGATCGCCTGTACCCTGTGCGGCAGGCTTCTTTCCGAAGGCTACCCCATCGGGCTCAGGGTAAACGGCCGGGACGTGGAAACGCTGGCGCCTACGCCTTATCTTCAGGCCCAGGGTCCTGCCCAGCTGGAAGATCTGTACCGGACGCTGGCCAGGATCGATATGTCGGAAAAGGACAAGCCGGAATTTGCGCCGTTTATCCGGGATCTGATGCAGGAACCGGATTTCAACACATCGGGATATGTGCTGGTCTCCGCCTGCCAGAATGAAGAGATCCAGGAAGCCTACCGGGAACTCTCCCGGGAAGCTGCCGCGCTGTGGGTTTCCCCCATGTTCATGAACATGCAGCCTCATGTTCAGCTGGACAATGACGATGAATTAATACGATGGGAGGTAGAAGGTTATGCGTAATCGTGAAAAAGCCATAGCCGTCCTTCGTCCGGTCTCCGGTGTCCTGCTTATGGCAAGCGTCCTTTCCATCCTGACGCTGGTTCTTTCTTCCTTAAGAGAATCTCCTCAGGACTTCGGAAAACTGTTCCTTCAGTCACTGTATTTTATCGTCCCCTACGTGGTCTCCTGGTTTGCGGTGCGGTATATAAAAAACCTGGCGGTCTACGTCCTGGTTTCCGCCGTTCCCATCCTGGTGATCCTGATCCTGCCCTATCCGGCTCTGTTAAAGGCCGTTCTGGTGCTGGTATGCGGCATCCTGGTGGCGGCAAGAGCCAGCGCGAGAATGCGGGGCGGCCGGGACTTTACCGAAAAACCCTCCGCCGTCGTGCTGGGTCTTTTCATTGCGGCCTTCTTCATCGGCGGCGGCTTCGAGAATGAACTGATGAGCACCATCAACTATTATCTGGCCTTTGCCTATGCCATCGTGTTCATCATCTACAGCAACTTCAAAAAGCTGAATGAATACCTGGAATTCAACAAAAACGTGGAGAACATCCCCTATTCCCAGATCAGCCGCACCAATTACGGCACCCTGGCCATCTATCTGCTGCTGACCATAGCGCTGATGATCATCCTGCCGCTTCTTGGCATCGATAAGCTGGCGGCCAACCTTGGCCAGGCGCTGAAGGATCTTCTGTCAAAGATCATCGGCGATCCGGACTACTCCACCGCTTCACATGCTTCGATGGAGACCGACCCGTCCTATGAAATGGTCATGCCTGAAGGAATCGCCCGGGAAACCGAGACGCCCCAGTGGCTTAAGATCCTGTACCAGATCTTCTCCTGGGTCGCCACCGGCGCGGTCATTATCATCGGCCTCGGCATCCTGGTCATGGTTTCCCTGCGGATGATGAAGCTCTTCTACCGCTCCGAAAAATCCGGCATCGACAAGGATGAATTCATTCATGTGGGGGACGAGACCAAGGAATCTCTTTTCCGGGAATTCAAGCCGGTAAAACGTGTGCAGGAATGGCTGGACCGTTCGCCCAATGCCCAGGTCAGGCGTTTTTATAAGAAAACGCTTCTGAAAAATGCCAAGAATCCGCCGGAGGCCTACATGACGCCCGAAGAAGCAGAGACCTACGCAGGACTTCCGGAAGGAAAGAACCGGGAAACCCTTCATACCCTCTATGAAAAAGCCCGCTATTCCGCTTCAGGGGTCAGCCGCGAAGAACTCCGCATGCTGAAAGAGTAAGGGCTGAAATGTAAAAGAATAATGAAAAAAGAGAACGGGGCTGCCGCACTGAATAAGTACGGCAGCCCCGGTTTTTTCTCCGTCACAGGATACTGACCAGCTGCCGGTACCGTTCGCTGTCTTTTTCTCTGTCTTCTTCGGTGGCTCCGTAGGCACGGATGATATCATTCCGGATCTTGTCGATGGAATAATGCTCTTCAAATTCCAGGGCTACGGTGCTGAAGGCCAGATAGTGATGGACGGATTCGATATAAACTTCCAGCCAGGCTGCCAGGATGCTGTTTACCTTAACGGGAATGCTGTATACGTGAAGATGGACCGAAAATTCAGAGGACGGCAGCATGACGGCTTCCTTGAACCGTTCATCCTGATTGGCCCTGAAGGCCAGATAGTCCGGGTCCTTTTCGGATACCGGCGGATGATCCGGGGGCGGCATTTCCGGCGTCTTCAGGATCTCCGGGGCGTCCCGGAAAACCAGGTGGGATTTTACGCCCATATAAGCCCTGCGGTAGCGTTCGTCCGTATGCTCCAGTTCAGAGACCCGGTACTTCTCTTCGATATACGCCCGCAGTTCTTTTTCGGTCCGGGGATCCAGCACCAGTTCCTGTTCCTTCCGGCCCTTCAGCCTATCTTCCTTTCTCTGCTGTTTATCATAGCGTCCGTCATGGGAAGAAGCCAGGGGTGAAAGCCCCATCACGTTGACGTGGACTCTTTTACCTTTTCTTCTGAACCACTTCATCACTCACCTTCCGAAAAAGGCGTCGATCCCGTTTGCCATGCCGATGACCAGCTTCTGCTGGTATCCGGGGTCGCTTAACAGTCTGTCTTCCTCGGGATTTGACATAAAGCCCATTTCCACGAGGGTCACCGGGACCTTGCTCCAGTTGATGCCGCTCATATCGTCGCCGTTTATGATGCCCCGGTTCTGGGCGCCGGTAACGGCGGACATATGGGCCGCCAGCAGACTCGCCAGATTCTGGCTTGCGGCAATCAGATCCTGGGACAAATAGGGATTCGCGGCTGTCGGCGCGTAGTTGATGATCCCCTTCACGGAAGGATCCGTCAGGCTGTTGCAATGGATCCTCACAAAGGCATTGGCGCCGTAATTATTTGCGGCCTGGGCCCGTTCGCTGTTGCTGTAGGGGCAATGGTTCTCGGTCCTGATCATAATGACGGTATAGCCCCGGTTCAACAGTTCCTGCTCCAGCTGCAGGGAAACCTGGCGGTTGATCTCGTATTCCGCGGCGCCGGTCACGCAGCCCGCAGTGCCGATGGTAAGCCGGGCCTTCATCACGGAGGAACCGGGTCCGTTGGGCTCCTGGCCGCTTAAGCCGCCCTGCTGATGGCCGGCATCGATGCAGACGGAAAGACCGTTGCTTCCCTGGGTGACCCGGGCGGGCATGCCGGGCGTCGCATCAGCAGGCTGAACAGGAGTCGTTTCCGGAGCCTGGGTCGTTTCTTCCTGAGGCGCTGTGCTTTCCTGCGGCGTGCTTTCCGCAGGAGTTTCGCTTCCGGGTTCTTCCGATGCGCTCTGGCTTTCGCCGTCTTCAGGCTGCGAGGAGGTTTCTCCCGGATCTGTCTGGCCCGGCTGCCGTTCGCCTCTCACCGCCTCCTGAAGCATATAATCCTTCCTGACGACGGATTCATGGATATAGGCGGTCTGACTCTCTCCCAGCGGGATCTTATAGAATTCCCCTTCCTTGCCCAGAATGTCATAGACCGCGCCTCTTAACGAAGCGCCGGCAACCGGGGCCTCCAGCGAGGGCTCGGTGCGGATCTTGGCGACCTCCGCCAGCACTTCGATACGCTCTTTAGCGGCTTTGACAGCTCTGGCCAGGGCTTCATCGCCGGTCAGCGTATGCTCTTTGGAAACATAGCCCTCAAGGGCGCCGCTCTGGATATGCAGCCAGCCTTCCGTGTCTTCATCCAGGATCGTGCCGCCGCCGTCTTTCGCGATGCCTCCCAGGATATCCCCGGTAAGTGAGGGCGTTTCCCGGACGTTTAAAGATTCCGCGGTAACCACAAAGAGCTTAGGATAATGGTATACCAGGGCATTCACGATCTTCGCTTCTTCTTCCCCGGTTTCCGAAGGCTCGGTGCTTTCCTGCTCCGAAGGATCCGTGCCGGACTCCGATGCATCCGAAGAAGCTTCATCCGACGATGAACTGTCTTCCCCGGATCCTGATGCCTCATCCGAAGCCGAAGTACTTTCCTCCGTTTCGCCGGATTTTCCTTCTTCCGTATCGGACTCCTGCTGTTCTCCTGATTCTTTGTCTGATGACTGCTGACCGGACGATGTCTGCGCTTCCGGCGTGGAATCCGTATCAGACGATCCGCATCCCGCCAGGACGGAGGCCAGCACCAGCATCAGCGAAAGAATAAAGATAACTGTTTTTTTCATGACAAAACCAGTCCTGAAAAAGGACTTTTCCTCCTTATATTTCTCCCTTCCTGAAAGCCTCCATAATGGCGCTTGTCAGGCTGTAATCCGCTGAACGGTCCTCCATTTCTTCTCTGGTCTTCCATACAGCGCGGGAAAGTTCATCTTCCTGGATGTGCAGCGTGTCATCCCCGTCCAGATCGCAGATATAACCGACCAGGAACGAAGACGAAAAGGCCCAGGGCTGGCTGGCGTAATACCGGATGTTTTTCACCTTCAGGCCGACCTCTTCAAAGACCTCACGCTCTACACACATCTCTCCCGATTCACCGATCTCGATATAGCCGGCCACCAGGGCATAATGATTGCCGGGACGTCTTGCCTGTTCCCGTCTGGCGTTGGGCTGATTCGGATCGGAAATGTGATTCGGGTTGTACTGGGTCACCAGGAGCCGGTCTTTTATCCGGTCCCGGACCCCTATGATAACACTGGGATTGATGCGGGGATAAACCACGTTATTGCAGTCCGGACAGCGCTGCATGCGCTCCTTCGGATCATGGATGAGTTTATGGCCGCATCTGCCGCAGTAAACATTATTTCTGTACCAGGTGCTTAAATGATACCCCGTGGCCGCGGCATAGGAAAGCATCAGCGGCCGGGAGGTCCGTAAAAACATCGGAGAAAGAAACACATAGCCCGGAAGCGGGTCCGGTTCAAAACCGGATTCCAGCAGATAAAAGCCTGTTTCGTCAATGGAAAACAGGAAAACATACGCTGCTTCTTCCGTAAGTTTAAGGGCCTGCTCCAGTTCCTTTTTATAAGGCAGCTGCAGCTCATCGCCCTCTCTGATGAGGACCATGTTTCTTTTGTAGACGAGGATGATGTCCCGGTCTCCGGGTTCCTTCAGACTGTATTCCAGATGGTACTTATGGGGTGCAATATCCTGGATCATGTTACGCTTCCTTCTCATTCCCCTTTATAGACAAATTCCCAGAGGGTCCCGGTTACTTCGTAACCTGTTTTTTTATACAGGGCCAGGGCTTCCGTATTATTCGAAAAGGCGTTCATTTCCGCATAGCGGAAACCTTCTTCCTTCAGATACCCGGCCGCTTCGTCCAGCAGCTCTTCGGTCAGATGCTGGCGCCGGTATTCCGGAATGCAGAAAATATCCTCCGTTGCCGCACGCCTCTGGCGTCTGGGCCACAGAGTCACTGCGCTTAAAACTTCTCTTCCTTTGACGGGATCCTCTCTGACCCAGGCCAGCACCCGGGCTTTCCAGAAGGCTGTTCTGAAAAGAAGCCCCGCTTCGCTGTTCTGGTCACCGAAGCCTTTTTTATTGGCCAGCAGATACCGGGCTCGTTCCTCGTCATCGGATATATCCAGCCAGGACAGCACCGCTTCGCTGACTGTTCCGTCAGGAAGGGTGATGGGGTGCTTTTTTCCGATATGGATTCCTGTCACTCCTGCATTTCTGGCTTTTTCGGGATCTCTGGCTATGTCCGCTGCTTCAGAAAGTCCGGTGCTGCCGGTTTTTCGCGAATCTGCAGCCTTATCCGGGACAATAACCGTTTTCTCCAGGTCCCGCCGGAGCGCTTCCATCGTGCGGTACCGGACAAAGCCCTCTTCCATCAGGAATTCGTTGTATTCCACCCGCTCTTCGTCGCTCCAGAAGGTCAGGTAAACCTTCTCATAGGGAAGTTCTTTTTTCACCTCTTCCAGACTTATTTTCAGCTGATCGAGGATCATCACCGAAGCGATGACGGAATCCGCCAGCATAAAGGCGACGCCGATCTCTGCAAAGACACTGAAAACACCGTAATTCAGCGTCCCCCGGGAAATATAGCCGAAGCCGTAGAAGGTTTCTTCATCCTCCGAAACAGCACAGACGGCGGTGTTCAGAAAAACGTCTCCGTTGTGATTCAGGGCCTGGGCGGCCGATGCATCGATCCCGCAGACCGCGTCATTCCATTTCGGTTCATAGGGAACCAGTTTCATAGCCAGTCCTCATACACCTTTCTCATTTTATCCCCGATGGCCTTCATCCTGGCCGGGTTCACCTTGATGATCTTCCGGTCATAGGTTATCAGGCCGTTGATCTCGTCCTCCACGTCCGAAAGCTGGGTATAGATATCCGCGCAGAGCCCCATCTCGATCTGGGGCAGGATGCAGTCCGCCATCAGTTTTTCCACGGCTTCCTGATAGGCTTCCCGGGTTTCATAGCCCCCGTAACCGTAGGTTTTTTCGGGATGATATAAATGCCCCTCGGTCTTAAAGGTATAGCCGCCGTATTCGGACAGGATATAGGGCTTGTCCGAGGAATGGATCTCCGGATCCTTAAAATAGATATGTTCCGAACAGACGTCGGATTCCACCTTATCAAACCAGCCCGATGCGGTATCCACGATACGGCTCGGATCCAGCGCCTTCACATAGCGGTAAAGCGCGGAACCCTCAAACTGGCCCCAGCCCTCGTTGAAGATCGTATAATAGACGATGCAGGAAAAGTCTCTTACCTGCTCGATGGTCTCCGTAAGGCACTGCTTGAACATGGCCCGTTTTTCGGGGTCCCGGTTGATGAACCTGTCGCCCATATGGCGGTTCAGTTTCACCGTCGGCAGGACCGTATCCCGGAAATAGCTGTAGGTACCGTTGTTCACCATGTCCTGGAAGACCGCCAGGCCGATGATATCGCAGAGATAATAAAAGTAATCGGGCTCAACCTTGATATGCTTCCTCAGCATGTTGAAGCCGCAGCTTTTCAGCATCAGAAGGTCATTCCGGTAAGCTTCGGGGCTTTCCGGGGTGTAGATGCCGTCATCAAAATAGCCCTGGTCCAGCACGCCGTGGAAATAGTAAGGCTTCCCGTTAAGGAGGATCCTGGGAATGCCATGGATGATTCTTTCGGAGAGGGTCCTGACCGCCAGATAGGAGCTCACCCGGTCCTCTCCCACCTGAAGGGTGAAAGGATAGGTCACCGGATCTTCCGGCGTCCAGGGCGTCAGCGCACTGACGTCCAGCGTCAGCCGGCCCGGTCCGTTTTCCCGGACAGCCTCGTGATTCCAGTCAGCGGTAAAAACGATCTCCTGATCGGTCTCCCGGTTCAGTTCCACCTCCAGCTTCGCTTCCGTAAGGGAATTGATGACGTGGATATTCCTGATATAGACTTCGGGCACCGGCTCGATCCAGACCGTCTGCCAGATGCCGGTGACCGGGGTATACCACATGCCGCCGTTTTTATGCTTCTGCTTGCCGTAGGGATACAGCCTGTCATCCAGCCTGTCGCTCACATGGACCAGCAGCCGGTTTTCCTTATCCCACCGGACGATATCAGTGATATCAAAGGAAAAGTGGGTATAGCCGCCCTCATGAAAGCCCAGACGCTGTCCGTTCAGATAAACTTCCGCCGTCTGATCCACTGCACCGAAATGAAGCAGCAGCCGGTTTCCGGCATAGTCTTCCGGCACGGTAAAGCTGCGGGCATAATCCACGTCCGTTTCATCGGGGATCCTTTCCCCGATCCCCGAAAGGCGGGATTCCGGCGCGAAGGGCACCGTGATCGTACGCCTTTCCCCGTCATGGCCGGTATAAAAATCCCAGGAACCATTGAGATTCAGCCATTTATCGCGGACCAGCCGCGGTCTGGGATACCAGATATCCCAGGGAATCTCTCTTCCGCTCATCTTCTGCCTCTTTACTTATAAGCTGATCTTAGGAAGGTTCTGGTCCTGCATCAGCACCTTAAGCGCCAGCTGGTCCAGTTTATCCAGACCCTTTCTGCCATCAGGTTCTTCTTTAATAAACATCCAGCCAAAGGCATCGTCACTTTCCGGCCAGAAGGGAAGATTCTCCCCGTTGGGATTTCCTGTGGCAATGAAATTGGCCCAGTAGGAACTCAGGGTATCGGCCAGTCTGAAATCCACCTCGGTCCAGGGGCGGCACGGCGGCATGGTCTCGGAAAGCGAGGCAAAGGTGTACCAGAGCTCGCTGGAATGCCAGGCCAGCAGATTATCCGTATCCCGGTAGGTGCCTTTCTCTTCCGGAAGGCAGGGGGTGTAATGGCCGAAAGCATAGGAATAGGTGTTTGCGCTGCTGCCCTTCGCCTTCCTGTAAGCGCCGAAATACCGGTTGGTGATAACGCCGCTCATGAAGCCGGAAGAAAAGCCTCTAGCCGCAAGCTCACGGCTCTTCAGGGTCGCGTTATCATCATTCACCGGGTACAGCGCTTCAAAATTGTATTCCCGGTAAAGATCTCCCAGCTTTTCCTTCATGAAATGATAGAAATCCGCCGCCGATACGAAGGGCTCCGCCGGCCCGAGGCCAAAGCCTCTTAAGGCGCTTTCACCCACGTTGCCGCCGGAAAGATAATCCAGCTCCATGCCGAAGGCTTCCATGTTCTCGATATTGGACTGATACTGAATGGCGTAGTTATCCCAGACCATGCCGCCGGGAAGAGATCCGGGCGCACCCATGGGCAGCTGCTCGGAGGAGTAGAAGGCTTCCGGCGGAAGAGCCCTTAAGGCTTCGACAGAGCTCTCCGGATCGATGTTCAGCCGCTTCAGATACTTCTTCGCATCCTCCGCCGCTTCATCCATCGTCTTAAAGGTGCTTCTCCAGGCCAGGTTGGACTGGTTGATGACTCTTTTGATCTTTCCTTTTGCCAGAGGCGACAGCGCCAGGGACGTGGATTTTGCCGTTCCGCCGGACTGGCCGCCTACGGTAATGTTATCCGGATCGCCGCCGAAGGCTTCGATGTTTTCCCGGACCCAGTCCAGGGCTTTGATCTCGTCCAGCAGTCCGTAGTTTCCGCTGTGGCCGCCCTGTTCCGCCGAAAGCTGGGGCAGGCAGAGATAGCCGAAGATATTCAGTCTCTGGCCTACAGACACCACGATAATACCCTTCTTTGCAAGTTCCGAGGGATCAAATTCATGTTCGGAGTAAAAGCCGGTTGAAAGTCCACCGCCGTGGAACCACATAAAGACCGGACGTTTTTCGCCGGGCTCCGACGCTCCCGTAGCAATGGACAGATACAGACAATCTTCACTCATGGGCGTAAAGCCGTCGAAGTAAAAATCCGTAGCCCAGGGTTCAAAATTGCCTCCCTCACCCATGGCCTGGTAAGGTCTTGGCGCAAAATGGGAAACATCCCGGACGCCGCTCCAGGGCGCATGATCCTGGGGAGGCGCAAACCGCAGGTTTCCGATGGGCGGCGCTGCATAGGGAACAGACCGGAAAACCGTGATCCCTTCATATTTTCCTGAAAGCTCTGCACCTTTCAATCTGCCATATTTAGTCGTTACAATACCAATACTCATAAATTTCTCCATCCTTTCCGGAACCGGTTCCGGTCCTGTGATTTTTTCTCTGTACTGTTTACTGAAAATAATCCGTACCCACACCGTCCGTCCCTGTTCCGTACTCCTGCGAAGGTATTTCTCCACTTCGCGGCCCATAAGAGACGTGCCGGGAAGTCTTCCCTCCACCGGAATGCAGACATTCCCCGGAGTCCGGCTTCCGGCGCCGGTATCAAATTGATTATACATTATACCATAAATATCAGTGAAATGAAACATAAAAAACCGGGGTTTTCACCCCGGATATCGCAAATAAACTCTTCTGTCCCACAGATTGGAAACAATATCATTATGCGAGAGATCCCTCCCGGGATCTCCATCAGATACAAGTACGAATAACTGACAGGTTCGGAATTTATGCTGCCGTTTCTGCCGGCTAGATTATTCTCCTTCAGGGTGATCGTGCCAAAAAAAAACAGCCCGGCCGAAACCGGGCTGAAAAACGATTCTTTTTAGTTTTCGTATAAAGGATACTTGTCCGTGAGGCCTTTGACCATTTCCCGGGCCTTATCGCTGTTGGCCTTGGAATCTTCCACCACCAGGCTGATGGCTTCGGCAATGACGTCCATATCGGCGGTATTCAGGCCGCGGGTCGTGACTGCCGCAGTGCCTAGACGAATGCCGCTGGTGATATTGGCCGAACGCGGGTCGTTGGGGATCGCATTCTTGTTGCAGGTGATGTTGGCCTTATCCAGCCGGCGCTCTGCCTGCTTTCCGGAAATGCCCTTATTCACAAGATCCACCAGCATCAGATGGTTGTCCGTTCCGCCGGAGACCAGATCGATGCCCCGGTCCATCAGTCCCTTGGCCAGGGCTGCGGCATTGTCCACGATACCCTTCGCATAGGTTTTGAAGGAAGGCTCAAGAGCTTCCTTGAAACAGACTGCCTTACCGGCGATCACATGCATCAGCGGGCCGCCCTGGGTGCCGGGGAAGACTGCCTTATTGAAATTATACTTTTCGTTCACGGCAGCGCTGGAAAGGATCATGCCGCCTCTGGGGCCTCTCAGGGTCTTATGGGTCGTGGTGGTCACCACATCCGCATAGGGAATGGGGCTTTCATGAAGGCCGCCGGCAACCAGTCCGGCGATGTGGGCCATATCCACCATGAGCACCGCGCCGACTTCATCAGCAATCTCGCGGAACTTTTTGAAATCGATGGTCCTTGCATAAGCGGAAGCGCCGGCAACGATCATTTTGGGCCGGCATTCTCTGGCGATCCGGAGGACCTCGTCATAATCGATAAAGCCCTGGTCATTGACGCCGTAATGCACGGCATTGAAGTATTTGCCGGACAGATTGACCGGGCTGCCGTGGGACAGATGTCCGCCCATGTCCAGGCTCATGCCCATGAAGGTGTCGCCCGGCTCCAGGATGCTGAAAAAAACGGCCATATTGGCCTGGGCGCCGGAATGAGGCTGTACGTTGGCGTATTCACAGCCGAACAGCTCTTTCGCACGCTCGATAGCCAGGGTCTCCACCACATCAACATATTCACATCCGCCGTAGTACCGTTTTCCGGGGTACCCTTCAGCATATTTATTGGTCAGTACGCTTCCCATAGCCGCCATGACTGCGGGGCTTACCAGGTTCTCAGACGCGATCAGTTCCAGATGGTCTCTTTCCCGCTTCAGCTCACCGTCCATGGCTGCCGCCAGTTCCGGATCGTAACGGAGTACTTCTTCAAATCCCAGCATAGTAAGAGTCCTTTCGTCTTGTGTAAGGATGCCCGGAAAAGGCATCGACAGGAGAGATCGGGCCGTTATCAGCTCTTCAGACAGAAGAAACCGGGCGTTATCCGCTCTGTATTAAGAACTGTTAAACAGACTCCCGGAGACTTCTTGTCAGGAGCTCGCAGGCGGCTCCCGGAGACTTCCTGTCAGGAGCTCGCAGACGGCTCCCGGACACAGGCTGATATACGGCGCTTTATTGTGTTAAATTAAACACTAAAAAGGCCTTTTAAGTCAATCGTTATATTGCAGAAAAATAGCTCAGATAATCTGGAAAATATAGAATTTTAGATAATCTGTTTCCGGAACGTTCCACAGAATGGGGTGATCCGGCGCCTGCTGCCTGACTTCGATCTGCTTCAGCGTCACCCCGGCATCTTTCGCAGCACTCTTCAGCATCTTCTCGAACAGCTCATGGCTCATGAAATGACTGCAGGAGGCCGTCGCCAGATAGCCGCCCCTCGGGAGCAGCTGCATCGCCCGTAAATTGATCTCCTTATAGCCTCTTTCAGCCGATCCGACGGTTTTCCGGGACTTGGTAAAGGCCGGCGGATCCAGAATGATGAAATCATAGGGGCGCTGTTTTTTTTGGATGAGTTCCGGCAGCAGTTCGAAAACATCGGCCGTAATGAATTCCATGTTTTTCTCGAGCCCGTTCAGCTTTGCGTTGTTTTCCGCCATTTCCACCGCGGTTTTTGAGATATCCACAGCGGTAACCGACAGCGCGCCGCCCCTGGCCGCGTTCAGCGCGAAAGAGCCGGTATGGGTAAAGCAGTCCAGGACCCTCTTTCCCCTGGCCAGCCTGGCCACCTCCAGCCGGTTGTACTTCTGATCCAGGAAAAAACCGGTCTTCTGGCCGTTTTCCACATCCACGTCATAAAACACGCCGTTCTCACAGATACGGGTCAGTGGAGATCCGGCAGAGGAAGAATACCAGCCTTTATATTCCGGCAGACCTTCCAGCTTCCGGATGGAAACGTCGTTCCTCTCATACAGTCCCCGGATCGAGACGCCGTCTTTTTCCAGTTCTTCCAGAAGCAGGCGGTAGATCAGGTCTTTATTTTTCTCTGTTCCGTACGACAAAACCTGGGTCACCAGAAGGTCGTTGAAACGGTCCACGGTCAGGCCCGGAAATCCGTCTGACTCCCCGAAGATCAGCCGGCAGGCAGACAGATCCGCCTCATTTCCCATGACCGTCTTCCGGTAATCCAGAGCATATCGGACGCGCCGGCGGTAAAACGCTTCATCAAAGACATCATTGGCATTCGTGCTCAGGATCCGCAGCCGGATCTTGCTGTGCAGGCTTAAATAGCCGGTCCCCAGATAACGTCCGTTCTCCGAAACCGCGTCAAAGAGGCTACCGTTCTCAGGATCTTCTCCTGACTGATTCTCCATCCGGATCACCTCTGCCTCATAGATCCAGGGATGACCGCTCTGCACCCAGTTCGTGCCCTTTTTTGTTATTATCAGACGAGGAAATGCTCGAACCTGTTTCATGGAATGCCGTCCTTTCCGGAGCAATATCGTAAAAACCCGTAGTACAATCCGTTAAATAAATACTCAGCGATTAAGCCATTCCTTCAGCCGGGTAAACACTTCTTCTTTATCTTTGACAGATATTGATCCGCTTTTATTCACCGCATAATGATGGCCGAACTCGCTGTCAGTATAGGTGTTTCCATTAATCATCACGGGTTTATCATATCTTGGCCTGACATGAATATGAAGATGAGGATCAGATTCCGTTTCTTTATAAAAACTATTCATCAGGCAGCTCCAGTTGCATAAAGCTGCTCCTAAAACCGTCTTCAGACAGGTCTCTGTTTTACAGATCAGATTGCGAAGATCTTCCCATTCATCATCTGTCAGCTCTGTCATTGAACCGCAGTGACGCTTCAGAACCAAAATACATCGCCCGATATAATCCTGTTCATCCGAGAGAAAAACAGACCAGAATGTGCTCTCATACACCTGAAACCGTTTATCTTCTTCAGAAAGATTGCACCAATCACAATTGTCCAATTTACTTACCCGCACTTAAAATGACTTATCTAAAGATCATTTATCTTAGAATCACAAGTCTTAGAACCACTTATCTTAGAATCACTTATCTTAAGATCACCTGGCTTAGAGTCACCTGGCTCAGAGTCACCTGGCTCAGGACCACTTGCCTTAGAATCACTTATCCTTCGGAATTATAAAGTATACTCCTGCTTTTTTCAAGAAAAAACCTCAAGACGGCTCTGTCAGCCGGGGAAAAACTTCCAGTACCACTACTTTGATGCATTCTTCTTGTTTTCGGGGTCCCTGGCAGCCATAACAAGCCTCCCGGGGCCACTACTTTAATGAAATCTACCTGTTTTCGGGGTACTCTTGCCAGAAATCCGTCCCAGATGAAGTGATCATGAAGTGATAAAACTGGACACGGAGGGGGTATTTTCCAGCTATCTGCTCATGCTATGTCCGGAAAAGGATCGAAAAATGATTAGAAATCTGAGGCGCAGAAAAGTCCGCTTTAAGCAGAAAGTCTTTGACGGAATGCCGGCAGTATAGTACGATTGAGACAGCAATAATACAGTACGATCGAAGCAGAAAAATGCAGTTAAAAACTGCAGCTGTGCACTACGTTAAACAACAATAAAAATGACATACAGGAGGATGCAGCCATGAAGATCATAGAGCTTTCCATCGGTACTCACGCCAGACTCACCGGATATCTGCATGAAAAAAGCGGCGAGATGACCAATATTGAAGCCTACCCGGCCATGCTGGTGCTGCCGGGCGGCGGTTTCCGCTTCTGCTCGGACAGGGAGGGGGAGCCGGTTGCGATGGCTTATTTTGCCGAAGGCTATCAGGCCTTTGTACTGGATTATACGACCGTGACCAAAAAGCCCGATGCTACGATCGAAGACCCGATGCAGGATATAGTCCAGGCCCTTCGGAAGATTCGGTCCCGCGCAGAGGAGTATCTGCTAGATCCGCACAAGGTGGCGATGATCGGCTTTTCCGGCGGAGGCCATCTGGCAGCCGCGGTCACGACACACTGTGAAGAAAAACCCGACGTCCTGCTGCTGGGCTATCCGGGGATCGTCCACAGCGATCTCCGCGCATTGGACTGTCCGGACATTCCCGAGCGTGTAGGTCCGGATACTCCTGCCGCTTTCATTTTCGGAACACGCAATGATACCGTTGTGCCGCCGGTGCATCTGCTGACCTTCGCGGCAGCCCTGAATGAAGCCGGCGTGGATTTCGAACTGCATATTTTCAGAGACGGCGTACATGGTCTGTCCCTGGCGTCCTCGCTGACCTCCAACGGCATGGCATCCAATATCAATCCGGTTTTCAGCGCCTGGTTCCCGATGAGCATCCGCTGGCTGAAGGAAAAACTTGGCGACTTCACCATCTACGGGGTCAATGACGGAAGATACGGACGGTTCAGCATCGATAAACCCCTGGGCGATATCCTGGAGGATCCACGGGCCGCCCAAATCCTGGCCGATCTGCTGCCCATGCTTCCTGCTGCTGCAGAGAAAAATCCCTTCATGAAAGAGATCAGCATCCGCCAGATCGCCGGCATGATGCCTGGTATGGACGGCGAAACGCTGAAAGCACTGGACGAACAACTCCTGACACTGTCGTAAAACACCCGGGCAAGTTTCATCCGGCGCTGATCTAAAACTCTGCGGCAGTTCTGTCCACATAATCGAACCAGTCTTTGAATTTAGCCCTGTTTTCCTCCAGACAGACGCAGTAGAACTGTATGGTTGCTTCCGGGTCGGTAAACGGTATCATTACACGCCCGGCACGGTAGCCCGGTCCGCGGGCCCGGAGCGACATACTGGAGGCAAAGGCCGCCAGGGAAGAAGAATTGACGACTTCGGCCAGAAGATCCAGGTCCTTCTGCCGGATGAAGCGGGAATCCGGCAGCATAGTCTGGTGGACCCTCTCCCAGACGCCGACGTCCGCAGCCATCAGGAAGGTTTCGCCGTTCATATCCTGAAAAGAAATGCCGGTTTTCTCGTATACAGCGGCAGGATGGGCCGGGATGACGGCCAGATACAGAGATTCCTTGCCGCAGGGAACGGAAAAGGCTTCCTTCAGATCCGGCGCGTAACTCAGAAAAACCAGCTGGTACTTCTTGTTCAGC
>JAFRVX010000165.1 GCA_017438305.1 Lachnospiraceae bacterium
AAATCTCGTTTGTCAAAGCTACTTTGATCATCTTCCAATCACCTCGGTGATATTATAGCAGAACGTCTCTGGAACTTCCATTAAAATTTCACTATTTTTCACTATTTTTCATTATCCTTAGTCGATAAATCTGAAAGATAATCTATTCAGCAAAACTGTAAGTTTCCAACTTAATTAACTTCCGATATAACACGCCAACTTCAGCTCGACAAACTCGATTTGTCGATTAACTTTGTATTTTATTTGCAAACCTTCTTTACTGTATTTGCTGTTCTAATTGTTAATCTATCTGCAATTTCATTAGTTGCAGTTTTTTTCCACCAATTACATTTTTGATATTGCTGTCTATCAAAAGTCCAAAATATAACATTCTTATACTTTTGCACTTTTTCAAGTTCATCGGAAGGTGGTCCTACCATCTCATATATTTGCTCAGGTGTATCATCTGAAAGAACAAAAATTAAATTATCATATTTTTCTTTACTATTTGACCCCCACCATTCAGGTGCATTAGACAAAATATCATTTAACACATCTGCTTCAACTACATATACTGGAATTCGAAGTTCAAATCTATTTATAATCATATCTTCAATTCTATTCTTAAGATTATTGTCATCAGATAAAAATGTAACATTGCCACTATTCAAATATGTTGACACCTGCGTAAACCCTGCATTTTCAAATTCCAACTTCAAATCAGACATTCTAATTTTGTTTTTACCGCTAATATTTATTCCACGAATAAATGCTATATATTTTTTCATTGAGTCCCCCTTAACCATACAAACTTGAATTTGCAAATGTCTTAAACAGAATATCCCAAATTGATATCAAATGGTGCAATCAGCAGTTTTTGCAGCTCTTTATTGTAGTTCTCGAAAAAGATTTTTATGGCCTTGCCATAGTTTTCTTTTGTGTCAAACTCCCAGTATGAGTAGTACTTTACGCACTTTACAATCTTGGTTAACTCTCTTGGCGGCTCACCAGGTTCGATTCCGTCTATGGTGTAAAATCTCTTGAAATACTTAAGAGATATGCAGCCTTCGCATTTAAGCTGATGTGCAGACATCTCCTCAATCTTTGCTTCAAATTGCTCAAGTCTGTCAGGCTTTACCTGAAACAGTTTCATCTCAATAAATGTCTTTTTCATTATGTGTCCCTCACAAATGAGAAGTTGTCAGGCAAAAATAATAAGCGCAACGCCTGCAATCAACATAGTGATTCCAACGGCAAACTCCGCCATTCCCACTCTCTCAGCATATTCTTCATTTTTCCGACCAGCCTTAAAGTCTGCCTCAAAACCGTTGATTAGATTATATTTCTTCCTGAAATAAATGAAGTATCCAAACAGAAGGAACGCCAGCCCTAACACAACGGCTAATACCTTTAAAACCACCATATAAACGCCTCCACAAACAGCGAGTTGTCAAAATCTTCGACTCCCGACACGCGCATAGTATAGCATAGATTTTGAATTGTGTGTATGACAATTCCTAAAAAAGAAGGCGGCTCCTGATCAGAATCTCTATCCCGCCTTTCTGCGTTAATACTTAATCTCTGGAAATAAATATCCCGCTGATCTCTCCAGGGAAAGCGTTATAGTAAAACCTTTGATTTTTCCTTTTATCACAGAAAAAACGCCTGCTATTCCGTAATTGCCGCGGTGTAACCGCGGCGGTTTTTCTGTTAAAATGCTATCATTCGGGATTCTTTGCTGAAGGTCGGACGGAACAGCCCAGGAGACCTTTACCTCAGGTATATGGCGGGCCTGTTCCGGAACTGATATCCTTTACGCAAAGTACCCGGCAGACAGAAAACATGAATAAACGGAACTTCTGAGAAAGGAGTGATCATGCAGGTAAAAGTAGTCATAGACGTGGAGATGTGCAGGGTTTATTCGAAAGGAGGCGTTTTTCCGTATCAGAATGAGATCATCCAGATAGGGGCGGTCAAGATGGACGAGGACTGCAGTATCCTGGACAGCTTTTCTTCCTTCGTAAGGCCCCGGTTCGGAAGGATCGACCGGTTCATCGGAAAGCTTACCCATATCTCGGAAAGTGACGTGAGTGAGGCTCCGGAACTGGAAGAAGCGCTGCTTCAGATGATGCGCTGGATCGGCGGCGATGACGTGGTTTTTTATTCCTGGAGCAGGACGGATCTCAGCCAGATCCGCAAAGAGATCCCGATAAAGTGCGGAAAATGTAGCGAATGGGATATCCTCACAGATCCTTCAAAATGGATCGATTATC
The DNA here is from genome assembly GCA_017438305.1 of Lachnospiraceae bacterium. Lineage (GTDB taxonomy): Bacteria > Bacillota > Clostridia > Lachnospirales > Lachnospiraceae > UBA1267. The sequence continues at coordinate 2,253 of JAFRVX010000165.1, forward strand.
AGGAACAGTTCATGCGGAGGCTCAAAACCTCCAGACAGATGAAGCTCTCGGAAGCCCTTGACCTGGCTGAACTGGATGTCGAAGGACGGCTTCACGACGGTCTGGACGATGCTTATAATACGGCGCGGATGATCGCCAAGCTGGAAAAGCAGAAGGATTACAGGACGCTCATTGAAAGGGCCAGGGCGGCGGAAGAAAGCCATAAACCGCTGACGACTTCACTGGAGTATCTGTTCCGGGATCTGAAGGTGAAATCAGCGTAAAGGAGCACAAAAAAACAGAACAAATTACCCGCCGTTTTAACTGAACGGCGGGTTTCTTATGTAAAATAGTTCTTTTATATACACTGCCTCATCAGTCTGCCTTCGGCAGACAGCGCCTCATCCGGCCCTGCGGGCCACCTTCCCCAAAGGGGAAGGCTTGAGGGGAAGCCTTTTGGGGAGCCTCAGCCCAGCATTTTTTTAAGCCACAGATCGGCGAGTTCCGGCCAGATGGCGGCTTCAGGGTTCGGATCATTTTTAAATTCCGGAAGTGTATTTTCGCTGCCGGCATCACCGGCGGCGCCGGAAGCATCGTCAGCGGCCGCTGCGCCGGGTTCGCTGGGAGCGGCGGCGCCGCCCAGCATCGCCAGGAAGATGGCGGCTTCACCCTCGGGTTTCGGGGCGGCTCCTTCCCGGACGGCTTTGGCCGCGGCTTCGCTCTGCCTTAAGGTATAAGGTGAGGCGTGTTTATTATCGGCCCATTCCTCAGTGGCCACGGAGAGGCCGTGCCTGCCATCGCTGAAGATGTGCAGGGCGTAGGGTACGCCGGACTTTTTCAGGGCTTCCGAGAAAAAATAGCTGTTTTCCACCGGGACAGCGTCGTCCGTTACGGTAGCCCATAAGAAGCAGGGAACGGTCTCTTTGGTGACCTGGATCTCCAGAGACATGTATTTCAGCATCTCTTCGGAGGCGTCTTTTCCGAGAAGCGCAACAAAGGAATCCCGGTGGGCGAACTCGCCCGAGGAGATGACGGGATAGCTTAACACCGCTGCCTGGGGCCGGTTGCTGAAAGGCGCATAGTCCGGGTTGGTCTCTTCATCGTCCATGTAATGGACGGCCAGGCTGGCGCAGAGATGGCCCGCTGCGGAAAAGCCGCAGACCGCCAGACGGTCCGGGGCCGCATTGAATTTCTCCGCATACCTTCTGACGTAACGGACCGCCCGGGAAATATCGTGAAGGGGCTGTCCGTTCAGTGGCGCCAGGTCCAGCATATTGGTGGAATAGGTCAGGACGAAGCAGTTCCAGCCCTTATCATAAAAGGTCCGGGCGACGATCTCGCCTTCGGCAGGCGCCACGAACCGGTAAGCCCCGCCCGGCGCGATGATCATGACCGGACGGGTCCGGCTGTCCTCATGAAGATAGGCGTGCAGGAAGGGGATAAACCCGAAACCTGCCGGATACGTATATTCATCTTCCCGATAAAGCACATATTCCTGTTCTTTCATCTTAACGATCCTCCCGTATTATTATCTGTTTCAGTTTTTTCTCTGTTCGTTTTTTCTCGTTCTGTACTTCTCTGTCTGTTTTTCTTTGTCTGTTGCTTCTCTGCTGATTATCTGACCGGTTTTTCCGCATTTATTTTCCGAGTGTTCTCAGTCCGGTCAGTTTCTCGCCCAGTCTTACATTTTTATCCGCTGTTTCTGCTTTAAGGCGCTATTTTTTACGCTTTTCCCGCCGTTCCGTTGTACTGCAGGCACATCATGGTCAGGTCGTCAAACTGGGGAGCGCCTGCGGCAAATTCGTTCACGGCGTTATGTACGTTTGCCAGGATCTTCTGAGGGGCTGCGTCCGCCTCCTGATTGAGGGCGGAGACGGTCCGTTCGATGCCGAAGAATTCCTGATCTCCGTTGGAGGCTTCCGGCACGCCGTCCGTATAGACAAAGAGTCTGGCGCCGGGCTTCAGAAGAAGGTCGTACTCCTTGTATCTGACCCCGGGCATGGCGCCCAGGACAAAGCCGTGGGCGTCCTTTACGACCTCAAAAGCGCCGCCCGGCTGTTTCAGGATGGGACATTCGTGTCCGGCGTTGGCGGCGGTCATAAACCCGGTCTTCAGGTCCAGGATGCCCAGCCACACCGTGACGAACATCTCTTCATTGTTGCCGGCGGCCAGGGCCGCGTTGGCGGCTTCCAGCACGTCTTTGGCCGATTTGCCCATTTGGGCGTGGCTGCTGATGGTCATCTTCGCGGACATCATATAGAGTGCGGCGGGTACGCCCTTGTCCGATACGTCCGCGATCACCATAGCCAGGTGGTTGTCATCCACCATGAAGAAATCGTAGAAATCGCCGCCGACCTCCTTGGCCGGAGTCATGGACGCGTAGATATCAAATTCTTTTCTGTCGGGGAAGGCGGGGAAGATGCTGGGCAGCGCGCCGGCCTGTATGTCGGCGGCCATGCTGAGTTCACGGCTGATCCGCTCTTCTTCCTTCTGGCGCTGCTCTTCCTTTGCCTTTTTCTCCAGGGCCCGGGCCTGCTGGCGGAGCATCTGCCGCACGATCCAGGCGATCAGAAGAAGTACGGCCGATGCCGCAGCGGCCCAGAATACCGGCTGCTCATAGAAGGCCTTCTTCTTCACGATGGTGACGGAGGCGCTGCGGGCTTCCGCCCCTCCGCCCTCCAGCTTCAGGCGGAAGGTGTAGGTGCCGCCCCGGAGGTTCGTATAACTGACCTGGCCCAGATCTTCCTTGGAGCTAAAGACCGGCTCGCGGTCAAAGCCCTCCAGATAATAGGAGACCTTCGGGTCGTCCAGGCCGTAGGACAGCACATAGGGATAAATGTTCAGGCGCCGGGTGCCGGCAGGTATGGTAATGGTCTCCCCGTCCGTCAGGCGCCTGGGTTTCTCGTCCGTATCGATCTCCACAAAGGGGATTGCCAGAATAGGCGTCACCCCGGTGGACTGAATATGGTTCAGGTTCACCCGGATCAGGCCGTCGCTGCAGGCCACGTAGGTGTCGCCATTGTCCATGACGATGCTTCTGGAGTTGGGCGTGACCATGTGGGGCAGGCCTTTTCTGGAATTAAAATGTTCGTATTCTTTGACCGTGCCGGCAATGAGCTCGTCGCCGTCCATCACCAGGATACCCGTATTGCACATCAGGAAGACTTCGCCGGTATCCGCCCACAGCACGTCGTAGCAGCCGTTGGAATTCAGTTCCGGCGGATAATAGGCCAGAAGCCCGGCGGCGCCGTCCTTCAGAATGCCCAGGGAACCGCCCGTGATCAGCCAGAAGCAGTTCCGGCGGTCGTCCCGCTTGATGCCCATGATCACGCCGTTGTCCAGCCCATCCCGGATGGGGTACGGGACCGCCCGGTCTCCTTCGATCATGTAAAGCCCTCTTCCGTTGGTCCCCAGGATCAGCCGCCCCTCAAAATCTTCGCAGAGGGACAGGATCGAGTTGGTAGGGATGCCGTCGGCTTCGGCAAAGCTCTGGACGATCTTCCCGTCCCGCAAAAGCTGCACGCCGCCGGTCACAGAGACCGCGATGGTGCCGTCCGCCATTTCGTACAGGGTACGGATGTAGTTGGACAGCATGCCGTCGTCCTGGGTGTAGGTCACGATCTCCCCGTCCGCCTTCCGGCACACAAGGCCGTGATCGCTGAAGGTACAGAACCACAGATTCCCCCGGCTGTCCCCTTTGATCACGCGTATGCGGGAATTTTTCAGCATGTCATATACCGGCTTATCAACGGTCTTTCCTTCGCTGTCCAGGATCAGAAGACCCGTGTCGGTGCCCACGTAGAGCAGGCCATCCTCCATCCAGGTGGTATTGACCACCCGGTCGTTCAGTTCCCGGGTCATCTGGTTGATGTCCGCGAAGGCGCTGGTGCTGATCCGGATGAGTCCGTTCCGGGAAGAGGCAAACCAGAGATTACCTTCATAATCCTCGCACATGGCGACGCCGGAATTGAAGGCCGTATCGGAAAGCTTCGTGAAACTCTTATTCTTATCGATGAAGCCCACCCCGCCGTCGGAGCAGATCCACAGCCGGTCCTCCCTGCAGATGATCTCGTTGATGTTCAGCAGGCCGGGAACTTCCGTTTCTTCAAAGGTGTCGATGGGCTGGGACAGGCTGCCGTGCAGGATCTCCGAGCCCGTGGTGCCGATGTAGACGCAGCCCTCCTCATGCGAATCTCCGCTGACGGTCTGAACGGACCTGCCGATGGTCTCGCCCTTCATATAGGCTTCGACCTTCAGGTTCCGGATCTCAAAAACGTTGCCGTCATAGTCGGAGCCGTAGATCACGCCGTCCCCGGTCCCGCTCAGCTGATTGATGTAGCACTGTTTCAGACGCTCATCGTCAAAAAGGTGGATGGCGCCGCCGGTTTCCAGCACATAGACGCCCTGGTCCGTCCCGAAGACCACGTTTCCCGCGGCGTCGGTACAGATCCCGCGGATGGACACCACGTCCAGCCCGTCTTCCTTTCCGTAGCAGGTCAGTTCGTCGTTGGGCGACATGTGCGCCAGGATGCCCATATTTGTGCCGATCCAAAGCCCTCCGTCCTTCGCGACGCAGAGGCTTATGACGCTGTCGACGCCGGAAAGACGCTCGAATTTCCGCCCGTCATAGCGCACCAGGCCGCCGTAGCCGCCGGTATAGATAAAGCCGTCCGGCGTCTGGGCCACGGCCATATAGCCCAGGAAGGGCAGGCCCGAATCGATATCAAATATCCTGTAATTATTCTGGGCCTCAAAGCTCATCTCGTCCCAACCCGCGGCATTATTGTCCGCGAAGGCGGGTTCCCGGATTCCCGTAAGGACCAGCACGGCGATGATAAAGGCCGTCAGAAGGGCGATTTCTTTTTTAATTCTATTACTATTCTTCACGATGTTACCTCCTGTTCCCCCGGGAGAACACCCGTCGCCGCTTCCCGGCAGGAACAGTATGACTTCTTCCTGAAAAAGGACAGAACACAGTCTTTTACGTATATCATTATCTTTGAAAACCAGAATATTATCAATCACCGGTCTGGTAAAGCGCTTATCCAGATTAGCGCCGGTCCGGCGGGGATAAAGGCAGAAGACGGCCTGTCTGAGAAGATTTGATCAAAAAAAAGAGCTTCCTGGAGGGAAGCTCTTGCCTCATCAGTCTGCCTTCGGCAGACAGCGGCCTCATCCGGCCCTGCGGGCCACCGTATTGCCTTCCCCTCTGGGGAAGGGGGACCACCGAAGGTGGTGGATGAGGTCAAAGGGGAAGGCTTGGGGGAAGCCTTAGTGTATTTCTCCCATGAACCAGGCGTGGCAGCGGATGCGGCGGCCGGGTTCGGGAATGCCGGTGAGGTCCTTTTCGTTTATCGCAAGCACCATCTCGATTTCGTTCACCTCCAGAAGCAGGCGGTAGAACTTTTCATGGGAGAAGGGATTCTCCACCAGCTGGCTGGCCTTGATGGACGCCAGAAAGTAATAGCGTTCGGTCTCGATGCCATAGGGCATCAGAAAACTTTTCACAACGGTATAGACGTCGGTCTCTTCCAGCCGGCGCATGACCAGATGATACTTGTGAATATCGTTGCGGGCGATGGTCTCCATCGCGGAAGCATCTCCTTCGTGGGCCTCCCGCATGAGCCTGCGCCGCTTCTTTTTATCTTCCTCCGCCTGTTTCAGGACCTTCTCGGATATCTCCTGCCCGAGCAGAATGATGCCGTCGGTCCCCAGGGCCGACAGATTGACTTTCCGGTACCAGATGTTGTAGAAATCATCCATGCGGCGCTTCATGGCGTCGGTGTGATTCCGGACGGTAAAGATCAGGGCCGTTCCCAGCCGGTGATCCTCCAGCATGCCCACAAAGCCGTTTCTTTCGACCTGTTTCTCCGCGGTGATCTGGGCTTCGGAGGAGGTGTGGGTGGAGCCGATATAGGGGAAATAGAACTCGGGAATGAGTTTTCCCGTTTCATCGACCTCCCCTACCACGGAGATGCCGGCGTGGCCGGCGATATCCCGGTTGGCCTGGGCCATATTGGACTCACGGCCGGTGGAAACAATGGACAGGCTGTCCGGTTTTTCCAGCACCCATTCGATGATCTTGTCCATCTCTTTCCTGGTGCTCAGGGACTTGAAACCAATAGATCGTAAAAAATCGTGCATTATTTATCTTTCTTTTTGGGGACGAGTTCGGTCTTTCCGCCCATATACGGCTGCAGTGCCTTCGGAATGGCCACGGTGCCGTCCGCCCGGAGGTTGTTCTCCAGGAAGGCGATGAGCATTCTGGGAGGCGCCACAACGGTATTATTCAGCGTATGGGCAAAGTAATTGCCTTTCCCGCCCTTGATGCGGATGCGGAGGCGTCTGGCCTGGGCATCACCTAAATTGGAGCAGCTGCCGACTTCGAAATATTTCTGCTGGCGCGGCGACCAGGCTTCCACGTCTACGGACTTGACCTTGAGATCCGCCAGATCCCCGGAGCAGCACTCCAGCGTTCTTACCGGAATATCCAGGGTGCGGAAAAGATCCACTGTGTTCTTCCAGAGTTTGTCATACCATTCCATGCTCTCTTCCGGCTTACAGACCACGATCATCTCCTGCTTTTCGAACTGATGGATACGGTATACGCCCCGCTCTTCAATGCCGTGGGCGCCTTTTTCCTTTCTGAAGCAGGGAGAATAGGAAGTGAGGGTGTAGGGAAGCTCCGCCTCCGGAATAGTCTGGTCGATGAACTTGCCGATCATGCTGTGCTCGGAGGTGCCGATCAGATACAGATCCTCGCCTTCGATCTTATACATCATCGCATCCATCTCCGCGAAGGACATGACGCCGGTGACCACGTCGGAACGGATCATGAAGGGCGGCACGCAGTAGGTAAAACCGCGGTCGATCATGAAATCCCGGGCGTAGGAAATAACGGCGGAATGCAGGCGGGCGATGTCTCCCATCAGATAATAGAAGCCGTTTCCGGCCACCCGGCGGGCGCTGTCCAGATCAATGCCGTTGAAGGTTTCCATGATGTCCGTATGATAGGGTACCTCAAAATCCGGGACCACGGGCTCGCCGAAGCGCTCCAGCTCTACGTTTTCGGAATCATCTTTGCCGACAGGAACAGAAGGATCGATGATGTTCGGGATGACCATCATTTTCTTTAACAGCTCCGCCTCCACTTCCGTTTCTTCTTTGGAAAGTTCATCTATGCGTCCCCGGGACTGGGCAATCTCTTTCTTGATCTCCTCAGCTTCATCCTTAAGGCCCTTGGCCATCAGACCGCCGATCTGCTTGGAGAGTTTGTTATGATTGGCTCTTAACGCTTCCACTTCGCCCTTGATGGCACGGTTTCTTTTATCCAGCTCAATAACTTCGTCTACCAGGGGAAGCTTCTGGTCCTGGAATTTCTTCCGGATATTCTCTTTGACGATCTCCGGATTTTCTCTGACAAATCTGATATCTAACATTTTTCATACTCCTCGGCTTTTTACGGGTACCGACGTGCCCGGCAGTTCATAAATTGTACCGCGAAAAGCCCTTTCCGTCAAGCCTTCTGTGCGTGGATAGGCCCTTCACATTTGCGCCGGAGAGAACACAGCACGTCAGAAGTTTTTTCATGTTCCGGCTAACACGCATATATAATGTTCTGTTTCGGGTCTTGATCGGATCGGTTATAAAAACTCCTGTATACCGTCATGGTTCTTCTTGTACAGAATGTTGAGAATTCCTTGAAAAACCACGTATGACCTGTTACAATGTACTTAAATTAAGACGTTATACTACGAGGAGGTATTCCCCATGCTTACTGCAAAAGAGAATATGCGTGAAACCATTCTGGGCAGAAATCCTGACCGCTTTGTGAACCAGTACGAAGCGCTGGCGCTGCTTCCCCATCCCACGGGATTCCGCGGTGAGCGGGCGGTTCTCGGCGGACCCCCGGTCGTGAATGCCTGGGGTGTTACCAATGTCTGGCCGGAAGGAACCCCTGGCGCTTTCCCGGTCCATACGCCCGATAAGATCGTCGTCAAGGATATCGAACACTGGCAGGACTACGTCCACGCCCCGCAGCTGAACATCTCCCAGGAGGAATGGGACCAGATCAAGGCTGTCTGGGACGCCACCGACGGCACCAAGGCCTTCAAGACCGCCATGGTCGCTCCCGGCATCTTCGAGCAGACCCACCATCTCTGCGAGATCTCCAACGCCCTGGTCTACTACATGGAATATGAAGATGAAATGCATGACCTGGTCAAATATCTTACGGAGTACGAGCTGAAGCTGGCAGACCTCATCTGTTCTCATCTTCATCCTGAAGCTCTCTTCCATCATGATGACTGGGGAAGCGAGACCAATTCCTTCTTCCGTCCCTCCATGTTCGAAGACTTCTTCCTGGACGCCTATAAAGAGGTCTACGGCTACTACCACGATCACGGTGTCGAATTCGTGATCCATCATTCCGATTCCTACGCCGCCAACCTGGTGCCCTATATGATCGAAATGGGCATCAACGTCTGGCAGGGCTGCATGCATTCCAACGACGTTCCCGCCCTGGTGAAGCAGTACGGCGACAAGATCACCTTCATGGGCGAGATCGACAACAAGTTCGTGGACTTTGACGGCTGGACGAAGGAAGACTGCGAGAAGGCCGCTGTGAACGCTATAGAAAGCGTAGGCACCAACAAGGGCTTTATCCCCTGCATCACCCAGGGGGGACCGGGCTCCGTTTATAAGGGAACCTATGCTGCCCTGACGGAAGCCATCGACCGCTACAACCTGACGCATTTCGGCGGCACCCAGGAGGAACTGGACGCTGCGCGTCTTCCCATGAAGATCATGTTCGGATAACATGAAGATCAGGTCCGGATAAACGGATACTTTTTCATCCGGGTCCGGACGTTAACAAAATGCTCAGCGCCCGTTTTCTGAACGACTGCGCTGAGCATTTGTATCATTCGGTGACTTATTGTGTATACGATCAGCTTTCCCTACCAGAAATTAACTATACAGGCTGAAGAAGGAACCACCCTGCTGGAGGCGGAGATCGCCGCCGGCTTAAGTCCTGATGCGCCCTGCGGCGGAAAAGGCCTCTGCGGCAAATGTACCGCAGAAATCCTGACGGAGGACGGAGTGTGGAAACAGGTCCGGGCCTGCAGGACGATCATAGACCGCGACCTGACGGTCCGGGCGGACGCCGGAAACGGCGCCGGCAATAACCATGTACAGATCCTGACCGAGAGCACCATGTCGGCTCAGATCGATCCTGCCGCAGACCAACGGGCTTCCGCTGCAAGCCGGCAGGTTTCTGTCAGAGATGAGCAGGCTTCCGCTGATGGTCTGCAGGCTTCTGTCAGGGATCAGTACAGTCCTGCTGCGGCAATTCATAGGAATTCCGCAATAAAAACCTTTGACCTTAAGGTAGAGCGGCCCTCTTCCCTCCACCCGGTTTCCGACTGGGAAAGGCTGAAAAGCGCTGTGCTTGCGGCGGGCGGTCCGGAACTCTGTCCGGATCCTGTCATGGCCGACGGGCTTCAGAAGAAGCTTGAGGCCCTGGATTATGCTCCCCAGGCGGTCCTTTACCACAACGAGCTGCTGGCCCTAAGGCGGCCGGGGCGGCTGCTGACCGCAGCCGTGGATATCGGGACCACCACCGTCGTCCTGTATCTTGCGGATCAGGAGGACGGGAGGCTTCTTTCCTCTTCCAGCATGCTGAATCCCCAGACCCGGTACGGGGCGGACGTCATCAGCCGGGCGAACTACGCCATGGAGCACAGCATAACGGAGCTTGCCTCATGCATCCGCGGGGCCGTGAACGAGCTTCTTTTTGAGGCGCTGAAAAAAGCAGATGCCTCCGCCGAAGACGTCCTTTCCGTCGTCATCGTCGGGAACACCTGCATGCATCATCTGTTTCTGGGCCTGGATCCGACAGGCCTGGTGCTGTCGCCCTACGTTCCTGCCATTTCCGAGCCGCTGGTACTGAACGCCGCTTCCTGTGATATCCGCGCCAATGCAGGAGCAAAGCTGTTCATGCTGCCCTGTATCGCCGGCTTTGTGGGCGCGGATACTTCATCCGTGATGCTCGCCTGTGATTATGACAGGCGGGAAGAGCTGACGCTGGCCATCGATATCGGCACCAACGGAGAGCTGGTGCTGGGAAACAGACACCGTACGGTCGCCTGCTCCACTGCCGCGGGTCCTGCCTTTGAAGGCGCAAAGATCACTTTCGGCATGCGGGGACAGGAAGGGGCCATTGACCACGCCCGGATCGAAGACGGGGTATTTACGTATACGGTCATCGGCGGCGGAGAGCCCCGGGGCTTATGCGGCTCCGGCCTTCTGGACCTCACCGCTGCGCTGCTTCACGCCGGTATCCTGGATGAAACCGGAAGACTGGCGGAGCCCGATGAACTGCCGCCGGAATCCCGGGCGCTGGGGGAAAGGATTCGGGAGCTTAACGGCCAGCGATGTTTCGTCATTTCAGAAAACCGTGATGATGGCCAGATCGTTTATCTGAGCCAAAAGGATATCCGCGAGGTCCAGCTGGCAAAAGGCGCCATGGCCGCCGGCATCGGTCTTCTTGCAAAGCACTACGGCTGCCGGGAGTCCGATATTCAGAAGGTCCTTATCGCCGGCGCCTTCGGAAGCTACATGTCCCCGGAAAGCGCCTGCGCCATAGGCCTGATCCCCGCTTCTCTCCTTTCCAAAGTGGAGCAGGTGGGCAACGCGGCGGGATCCGGCGCCCTGAAGGCAGCCTTAAGCGAAAGCGCTTTCAACCGGGCCGCTTCCATGGTCTCCCGCACGGAGTTTGTTGAGCTCGCCGCCGATCCGGATTTCCAGGACCGCTTTGTGGATGAACTGTATTTTCCGTGATCACTTCCGACCGGTTCTTCCTGCATACACCTTGTTTACTGATATAGACAAAGATTCCATCTGAGTAGGGTGACGTTGTTCAATTTCCTCCAATGTTGTTTTCTCTTTCCTGTGAACAATCTTTGCATAAGAAGTCGCTCCGATGAACTTCTCTGCTCCCTCTGGAAGCTGCATGGTAAAGACATCCGGTCTCTCTGTATTCTTTGCCGTCATATTCATGGTGCATTTGTATACTTCTGTATTTTTAAGGATATACCCCTCTATAGAGATCGTTTTCTCTATACTTTCACCCACTAAGATATATTCAGGTATTTCCAGAACTATTGTCTGCCCCTGCTCATCCTCGATCTCTATACTGGACGGTTCGACTGAAACTACAGGGTTATAATTCAGTTCCGCTGTTATCATATTGTCTGTCAGTCTAATCGAAAGCGAGCAATCTCCTTCTCTGTTTTCAGTATAGGACCTGGCGGCATCCTGTTCGGCTTCTGTCCATTGATTCAGTGAGGCTATCCGGCTTTCCGTCATTTCCGAAAAGATGCAGGAAACCGACTGGTCTAACTGCGTGTACGGTATCTCCACTCCATCGATGACCCATTTTTCTGGCGATGCCGACTCTGTTCTGTCGGGCTCCAACGGCTGGGTATTCTTTCCTCTCTGTTCATAACAGATCCGTTTCTGAGGATAACTCTTCTCATTCAACGTACCGATATCAGACTTATCCCATACATAGAGCCCCCATTCATTACTTTCCTGATCATCAAACAAAAGATACTGGCAATTCCTCCCTCCGACAGGTGAATCATAGATAAATGTATCGGTTTCCGGTACTGTTATCTCATCCACCTTTTTGAAGTCCTGATCATAGACCAGAAGTTTTTTTTGATCTGTTCCCTCTTCATTGTCCATCAGCATCGTACACAGATAATAATACTTCCCATCATATGCCAGGCTGGCATTTTGCAAAACATCCTTGAGTACGAGTTCTTCATTTTCTCCTTTGAAATCACATCGGTACAGATCTTTGGTACCCTGTTCCCCTTCTTTTCCGAAGTAAAATGTGTTTCCGCCTAATGCTGTATATACTCTGAAATCCGACGGCATATCTGTAACTGTCTTTGCTTCCGTATCATAAAAGGAAGTGATCATCTCTGCTCCATTCTTCCGGAGAGTAGTCAGATAGACATATTTCCCATAAGCGCGGATCGCAGTAGCCCCATGCCCTTTTTCAGGTGTAAAGACGATCTCTTCTTCATGTCTGCTGTTCTCCAGATTTCTTCTGCAAAAACAGAGCTGCTCCATCAGCATATCCGGATCTGCACTATATTCCTGACGGATGTAATAGAGATAACCCCGATGAACAGCAGGATTAATCAGTGCCTGTGAAGTAAATATAGCTTCCTTTGAGGATCCGTCAAGAGCTATCCGGTAAACACAATACCTGTCCTCAGCAAGATCAGTTGTTTTTCTAGAATAAGCAATATACAACCCATCCCGATATAACATCAGTGAAACGTCTTCCCCATCAAAATCTTCCAGGAAGGCATGACAGGCTTTTCTTTTTTCCGAGTCCCTCTCATGATCATGCAAGCAGTTTCCCTTAGAGCATAGCGGCATAAAAATGTTGCTATTGGCATTGTAGTAATAGATAAAATCGTCATGACACAGCACACATCCATCTTCAGTTTCCTGGATTTTCGGCTTAACCACGAAATTTGAAACCATGTAGAACTGCTGATCTGTACCAAACATATATTCGTATTTATACGATATATCATCTTTTCCGCAAGATATCAGAAGGCCGCAGATCGCTGCCAGAATGAACAGAAATGATCGCTTGTTTTTCATGACGAATATTTCCTCATACTCAATCGGTATAACCGATAGATGATGTGCCTTGCCATGTACGTGTTAGCCCGATAACCACATGATCAGCCTTTGTTCCGATAGCAGTATAAGGAGCAGCTACACCTACATAAGCAGATACAACCGTTGAGCCATAAGCACTCCCCGAACTGTCCCCATAAAAGAAATAATTGGTACTAAATGAAGCATAGGCATATACCTTTACTGTTTTTGTTCTGTTAGCTATATACCCTGTCGTGCCCGAACAGTCTGTAGAAGTATAGCTGCACAAGCCTGTTGCATAGCTTCCTTCAAACAGTACGACCAGCGGAGTTTCCGCATGGATCGGCCCAGACGTAAATAAAGCGGCGGCCATTGCAGCAACTCCAAAGCACATCGCCAGTTTTCTCCATAAACTTTTTCTGAATTTCTTCAACACAAAAGCCTCCTTTCAATGATAATAGTTAACCTGAATTATTCACCGCTTTGCGGATCAAACGGCTGAAAGCCGTATGGTTACTCTAAATGCAGATTTCCCTGCGTTCATCTGAAAAGTGAATAGAAAAAAGACCTCTTTCCTGGTATAATTTAAGGTGTCCTAAGCCAAAAACAACCAGAAACAGAGGTCCTATATGGCTATTATAAATACCTTTTCTCTTGAAAGCAATAAGAAAATCAAAATAAACTTCAACGGCGGCGATCTTTCCTCTGATGCAGGCCTTCTTCTCTTAAAAGAATTCGCCGCAAAAGCCGGCCTCATCAGGCTGGTCAACAAGCTGTTTAAGACCAATGATCCCGCTTCGTTCCGTATCCACACTGACCCGGATAACCTGATGCAGATCATCTATCAGCTGATCGCTGCCTATTTCGAAGATGACTGCGCCGATGAACTGACCAGCGATCCTGTGATGACAGCCATTCTCGAAAAAGATGCCCTGGCTTCACAGCCTGCTCTGTCCCGTTTCTTTAACCGGATGGATGATAACACCCTGAGACAGTTTGAAGAGATCGGGTCAAAGATGCGTGAGATCATCTATTCCATCAGGTATCCTGAACATATGCTGTTCAATCTGGATTCCACATTGCTTAACACCTATGGCAGCCAGGAAGGTGAAGGATTCAACTTCCATTACCAGGCACATGGTTATCATCCGCTTTTGTGCTATGACGGCCTTCCCGGAGATCTTCTGAAAGCAGAGCTCAGAGAAGGAGCAAAGCATTGCAGCAAAGACGCCGATCAGTTCATGATCCCGCTTATGAGAGAATATCGCGAAAAATATCCTTCTCTGCCCTTATACTTAAGAGGTGACAGCGGTTTTGCTTCTCCCTCCCTGTATGAAGCCTGTGAAGAGAACGACTGTAAATACGCCATCCGGCTGAAACAGAATGCGGCTCTTTTAAAGTATGCTGAATACGAAGATGAAGCTTTGTTTCGTGCCACAAAGAACAACATGATCGATTACGCCGTAGAGTACGGGGAGTTCATGTATCAGGCCGGAAGCTGGTCTCATCAGAGAAGAGTGGTCTTTAAGATCGAAAAGCCCTATGGACAGATGACCCATCTTTATACTTTTATCGTCACCACAATGGATCTCGAGCCGTACCAAGTACTTCAGTTCTATTGCGGAAGAGGAAAGATGGAGAACTTCATCAAAGAAGGAAAAAGTGGGTTTGACTTTTCCTCTGGCAGCAATCACACCATGGTCGTAAACGCAAACCGGCTGCAGATCCATGTACTGGCCTATAATCTCTTCAACTGGTTCCGTCGGCTCTGTTTAGCAGCCGGTATGAGAAAACTGAGAGTCGATACCATCCGGCTGAAGCTGATGAAGATCGCGGCAAAAGCGGTAAGATCCGCCAGATACATCGTTTTCAAACTGTGCAGCAGCTGTCCGTATAAACAGGAGTTTTATGAAACGCTGATGAATATACAGCGTCTGCAGCCGCAGTTGGAATAGGAATAACAAAAAATGCACCTTGACAGTCTCAGAGAAAGGATGATGCTGGATCTCAGGGGGAAGTATGCCCTCAAGAGCACAAAACATCTCACACTTTTAAAGAGCTGTCATCATTAAGGGGCCGATCACAGTGGATTACGCTAAAAATTCACTGTCATGAATAATTCAGGGTTAATTATATTTTCGCATAAAAGGAGATTTGCTAACATGACGTAACTGTACTTTTTTTGGGATAATGGCGTCATTTCATTATAGAACTTCCTGAAGTATCCTCTTGAAAAAGAAAAGAGGAGGAAGTCCGATGAAGAGAATTACCATGATACTGGCAAGTACGCTGGCATGCATGACTATTCTGGCAGGTGCAAAGTCTCTATTCCCGGATCATAAAGCAGGTTTTGCCTCTATGGTCCCGGCATTTTACCAAATCAATGAGGTGGAACTTCCACCAACAAGAGGCACTGATTAAACGGCAATATCTTCACCATACAGTTGTTTATAAAGAGCATTCAATCCCGTTTTATTAATTTCGTTTCGATACAGGCTGCTCGCCCAATAAGCGGCCTGTATCAGTCTTTTAGCCATAACAGGGTCTGAATCCACAATACTTTCAGCAAGAACATCCAGACATCCGGCAAGTAAAGATCCTTTTTGCTCCATCAACATTTCTTTTATACATTCTCTGGCGCAGTACTCACTCTCTTGTAACTGTCCGTTAACCTGAAGGATCCCGGCAGCCAGTCTTTTAATCAGACCTTTCCTCTCCCAGGTCGAAAACAAATCGTCTTCCTCTTTTTTTAGATGTCCCATAAGAATAGACACATCCTCTGCAGTCATTAATGCGCAGATGCGTTTATTTCTCACGATTCTGTAAATCAGTTCCAGTTCAAGTGTAGATAAGACATGGTCTGAATCACATGAATAAGGCATGGTATATTCCAGAATAGAAATCAGGCGGTCTATGCTCTTCTCAAGCGGTAACTGTCCCTTCAGAATCTCTATATCTAAACTGGCACCGTCAAGAAACTGTTTGTTTTCTGGATATTTTCTGTCCAGATGCTTGGAAAGTATCCCTAAAGAGTCCTGAAGAAGCTCTATATCTCCGTTATTGCTAGCACGGCGTATGTCACTGACAAGACTGAAATCTCCTGGATAAAAAGTAACGATCTCTCCTCGGTATATCTCAGGAGAAATATTCAGTTTTGCGGCAATTCGCTCCAGACTCTTCCTTTTTGGCGTATATTTTCCAGTCTCTAATTTCGTATAATTCGTAGGTTCCATGATCCCTTCACTCACATATTCCTGTGAAAAGGGTCTGCCATTTTTTCCTTTTGTCCGTAGGCGGCTCTCTCTTAAAAAAGACGAAATAAAATATAACTGACATTGACGGTCATGGGCATCATACCTGTTGAATCCCGGATCCATCTCAGCAATTTCATAAGCATCACAGAAAGCTTTATGCCAATGTTCTGTCTGTTTAGCAGAAGCGTCTTTCAGTTCCCAATAGGCTTTTGTTAAAAGCTTCAGAAGTTCCGGAAGATCATAACAGCTCCCTGTTCGGATCTGGCTTTCCAACGCCTCTTTAAGCATTGCTTTCCAGACCTCATATGGATAGCTTTCTCCAACAGTACGCAATGAATAGCAAGCAATACGCGGATATATCCTGGCTTCTTCTCTGGGATCTCTTCCTGTTAGTCTGACCATAGCCCGGATCTGCTCAAAACAGTTGTAGGCTTCTTCTTTCCTCATTTTTCCCTGAGTTTGAGACAGTTCCACGTAATTCATGAATCGGTTTAGTTCTTCTGCACTATATCTTCCAGGAGTAAGCCTTCCCTGAGAATCTAACATGTAATCGATGGTCTTTTTTAAGGTATTCAGGGCATCATTCGGCTTCTTTTCTACTTCCCGGAGAATGATATACCTGTAATATAACAGTTCCCTGTCGATCAGCATCCTACAGGAAGCTATACGTATATGGGAGAGATCCTCTGAAATGGTCTCATATAAAGCTTCATACTTTCTCTCAGCAATAAGTTTATGACAATTCTGCAGCCACAGCAAAAGATTACATTCTTTTTGTGTTATCCCTATACAGAAACGGCTTGGTGAAAGATACAACCGCTGAATAATAAAGATAAAGTGGACAGCACTCAGATTCCTTTCTCCCCGTTTTACTTTTCCTATATAGCTTTCTGAGCAAAGGCCTCTGGCCAGTTCTCTGATCGTAACATTGTCGATTGATTCCAGGTATTCAAGCATTTTCCCAACAATCAAGCCAGATCCCCCCCATAGATAATTGTTAATTAATGTTATATGCTTTTTTAAATACTATAGGCAAACTTCCGGACTGCAATTTTCGCAGCCCGGAAGTTATCTGACAATAATTCTTCTTTTGTTTTTTACTCGTTTTCAGTCTGGTGAAGCCAATTTTATCAAGCTTTGTCACACATCTGTTCTTCAGTCCTTATCCCACCACGAAGGCTTTGGCTACGCTGGCGCAGCTGGCGGCATCTGTGGTGTAGGCATCGGCACCGATCTCTTCCGCGAATTCCGCGGTGATGGGGGCGCCGCCCACCATGACCTTAAAGTTGGCCCGGTTGGGCAGGGTATTTAAGAGAGCCACCGTATCCCGCATGGCCGGCATGGTGGTAGTCAGAAGCGCCGATACGCCGACGATCTTCACGTCGGGATCCGATGCCGCTTCCGCAAACTGTTCTTTGGAAACATCCACGCCCAGATCATTCACTTCAAACCCTGCGCTTTCCAGCATCAGGCACACCAGATTCTTTCCGATGTCATGCAGGTCTCCCTGTACGGTTCCCACCGCTGCCTTGCCGATGGTGACGTTCGTGTCGCTGCCGAGATACGGCTTAAGGGTCTCAACCCCTTTCTTCATAGCCTTCGCGGCTACCAGCATTTCGGGAACGAAAATTTCATTCTTCTGGAACTTCTCACCGACGGAGCCCATGGCGTCGATCATGCCTTTATTCAGGATCTCTACGGGGTCAAATCCTTCTTCAATGGCTTCTTCCACCAGTCCGGGGACCAGTTTTGTTTTTCCGCGTTCCACCATGGACGCAATTTCATCAATTTTGGACATAAGCGATCTTCTCCTTCTTCACAAATCTCTTTCATCGAAAACCGACTTTGTTATCTCTCATAGTACCATAAAAGGCTTTCCGATACAAGCCGTTATATCACCTTTAATGCGCGTCCGTCCACTCTTCCAGCAGTGAGCCGGTCATTCTTTCGGCAGGGGGCCGATCCGGCCTTCTCTGAAGGCGCCGATGTATTCCATGCAGTATTCGTCCAGGCCCATGCAGGCTTCCGCGGCAAAGACCGCGCCGATCATATCCCGGTTCAAAGGATCCAGGATGGCGGCGTCCATTCCGGCGCCGATAGCCAGGGCTGTGAAGATCTGGTTCATCAGCGCTCTTGCGGGCAGGTTGAAGGATATGTTGCTGACGGCGCCGATGATATGGACGTCTTCATCCATGGCCCGGATGCCTCTGATGGTCTCCAGGACGGTATTGACGCCGTCCTCCGAAATGGCCAGCATCTCTACCAGGGGATCGATAAACAGCCGGTTGTGGGCTATGCCGTATTTGTCGGCCTCCCCAAGGATCCGCTCAAAGACTTTCAGCCGCTTGGCGGCGGTGTCCGGAATGCCGTTTTCATCCGAGCAGAGGGCGATGCATTTCCAGCGGGTATCCGCGATCACCGGAAAGATCTTCGCGATTTTTTCGCCTTCCATGGATACGGAATTGATAAGGCCCGGCTTTTTAACAAGAGGGATCGCCTGGACAATGGTATTGGGACTGGGCGAATCCAGACAGATGGGAAGGTCTGACGCATCCTGCACCAGGTCCAGCATCCATTTCAGGGTCTCGACTTCCACATCCTCCGGCACAGAGGCGCAGACGTCCAGGAAATCCGCTTCCGCGTCTTCCTGCTTTATGGCCAGGGAACGGATACGCTTTGCATTTCTTTCCGCAATGGCTTTTCCCACGGAAGGAATGGAACCATTCAGTTTCTCACCGATAATGATCATTTTCTCTCTCCTTTTCTCAGTCTACCAGACAGCATCCGACGTAGGTTATGGTATTTTGTCCGTGATAATAAGGCACCTGGTTTGCCGTGCAGACCTCGCTCACCACCATGCCATAGGCTTCCATAGAGGAAAAGGCCTTGTCGGGGAAGCGGCAGGGTTCCGGATAATTGCAGGTCTTGCAGACAGTGCAGCCTCCGGCGCCCAGGCATACGGCTTCGGGACAGATCTCCTTCACCTTTACGGCAAAGTCGGTCAGCCGTTCCCTGTGCAGTTTTCCGGCGTCCATCATCCCCTCGTAATCCAGGGAATCTTCCAGTTCCCCGACGGTTTCAAAGATGACGCCTTCTTTAAATCTCTCCACCACGCTGCGGCAGTGATCCAGATCGCCGCAGGCCGGCGGACAGGTCCAGTTATGGCCATAGACCTTGCACTTATCCTCGGCGCACATGGCCCGGACCTCTTCCTTCAGTTCGATGGTGCCCGCGTCCATGACGGCGACGGTCTCAAAACCGGCCTCTTTCGCCAGCGCCATCACCTGATCGATCAATTCCATAGATGTTTCCTCATTAATCTTTTCTTCAGGATCCGCCCCGGAGGGTCGTGACGGATAATTACTTATCCCTGAAACGGGCTGTTTTCCCCGGCTCCTGCAGGGCTTTCTGCGCTGTTTTTCAGGCGCTTATGCTTTTATGATCTCCTGAAGTTTCCGGATGAAGTCGGGATCCGTGCCGCAGCAGCCGCCAAGATACCCGATCCGGCCGGTTTCCAGGGCTTTTTCGGCCTGTTCCGCAAATTCTTCCGGCTTCACCGAGTAGGTGGTGTTTCCGTCGGCATCCGCTTCGGGCAAGCCGGCGTTCGGCTTAAAGAACAGCGGAAGATCCGTCTTTTCGGCAAATTCCTGTATGATGGGAAGGGCCTGGTCCGGTCCGATGGAGCAGTTCATGCCGATGGCCTCAAGACCTAAAGGCTCCAGCTCTTCCAGCATATCATCGACGCTGACGCCGAAGATCGTTCTGCCCGCTGCCTCAAAACTCATGGAGCAGAACACCGGAAGACCGCTTTTTTTCGCCGCCCTGGCGGCGGCCGCCAGCATTTCCAGCTGGATAAAGGTCTCCAGGAAGATACAATCCGCGCCCGCATCGACGCCGGCCTGTACGATCTCGTCAAAGATCTCCTCGGTCTCGTCCTCCTCCAGATCGCCGTAGGGCTCCGTCAGGGCCGGCAGGGGGCCTATGTCCAGGGCTACGCGCACATCCGTCCCCTCAAGGACCTTTTTCGCGATGCCGACGGCGGCCTCCACCACCTCTTTAACAGAGGCATGGCCTTCTCTTTCAGCGGTAAGGCGGTTAATGCCGAAAGTATTGGCGCAGATGATCTCGCTGCCGGCGTCTTTATAAGCCCGGCAGACTTCCTCCACGACTTCGGGATGTTCCAGGTTGTACGTCCAGACGGACTTTTTTTCGATGCCCCTGGCGGCAGCCCGGTCCCACAGCAGGGTCCCCTGGGCGCCATCCAGCAGCGTAATATGATCGCTCAATTATTATTCCTTTCCCCACATTTCCTTTAATTCGGGATACTGATTCTTGTAGCTCAGCATGCCCAGATAATTGGCGGAGGCGGGATAGTTTTTCTTGACTTCCTTAAGGGTCTCAAAGGGGTCGTAGGGATAATCGTCCGGGATCTCCCGCTCCATGATATCAGAAAGCAGGCTCAGCTTCGGAGACATCCAGACTTCTGTCACCACCGGAACGTCCGGATACTCCCGCACCAGACGGTCGATCTGTTCGTCCTTCCCCAGGACCGGCTGGGTGATGATGTAGCTGGCGCCGGCCTCAAGCTTCCGCTCAAGCTTCGCGAATTCGCTTTCCGGCGGCTCGTAATTGTTGAAAGCGCAGCCGATCCTGAATTCCGGATAGTGGCGCCGGATATAGCGGATGAGTTCCACCGACGTGGCCACCGGGGCTTCCGGCGCTTCCAGTTCTTCGGGAAGCAGCTTATGCATCTTATCCGAACCGTCGCCGGTGATGCAGAGCAGGTTCTTCAGGCCCAGGCGTCTCATATCGGAAAGGATCCGGTCCAGCTCTGCCTTCTGATGGAAGGTATTCAGATGGATCGTGATGTTTTCCGGCTTAACGGTAAGGCCCAGGGCGTCGATGAGCTCCGTTCCCTGGAAGGCCATCTTGGCCATGGCGTTATCTGTGATGGAAACCACGAAATCGTCCCTGATATAGGCTTCGTATCTTCTCTTGAAGGCAGCCAGATCCTTCGAGAATTTCTGGGAGGCGTGCTTGGGCGGCGTAAGGTCGATATGGCACACCGGGATCTCGCTATTGACCCAGGCGGGCACATCGGAGGCCGTCTTCTTTCCGGTCTGGTCCCCTTCGGCTTCTTCCTGCTGCTTCCGGGCTCTGATCTCCCGGATCATCGCCGGGATCACTTCAAAAAGATCACCCACGATGCCATAATCCGCCACAGAGAAGATCGGCGCGTCGGGATCCGAATTGATCGCGATGACCGTCTCCGAACCGGCGATACCCGCCGTATGCTGGATCGCTCCGGAGATACCGCAGGCGATGTAAAGCTTCGGGCCGACGGTCTTACCGGTCTGGCCCACCTGATGCGCATGGGGAATCCAGCCGGAATCCACCGCAGGTCTTGACGCGCCGACCTGGCCGCCAAGGACATCCGCCAGTTCCCGGATCAGCCGGAAGCCGTCGGGACCGCCCACGCCGCGGCCGCCGGCCACGATGATCTCGGCGCTCTCCAGATCCACCTTTCCGCTGTCCGCCTCCCGGATCACTTCCATCACCCGGGTCCGGATATCCTCCGGAGAAACGCGGAGGTCTTCCCGGATGATCTCGGCATGGCCTTCCACGGGCTCCGCCTTCTTAAATACGCCAGGGCGCACCGTACCCATCTGAGGCCGATGGTCCGGACACTGGATCTGGGCCATCAGGTTGCCGCCAAAGGTGGGACGAGTCCAGAGAACGTTGCCGGTCTCCTCATCCACATCCAGCCCGGTACAATCCGCGGTCAGGCCCGTCTTTAAGCGGCAGGATACGCGTGGCGCGAAGTCCCGGCCGTTAGGCGTAGCGCCAATCAGCAGGCTGGTGGGGCCGTACTTTTCCACAAGGGTCACCAGAGCCTTCGTATAGGCGTCCGTCGTAAACCGTTTATATTCGGGAGCATCCACAACGATGATCGCATCCGCTCCGTGGGCGTCCGCCTCTTTCACCGCAGCATCGGCCTCATAACCGATGACGACTGCCGTCAGCTTTCCGCCCTGTTTATCCGCGATGGTCCGGCCGGGGCCCAAAAGTTCGATGCCCACATTCCGGGCCGTGCCATCGGCTTCAGTCTCAATAAATACCCACAGGTCTTTTGTTTTCGGAATCATACTGCAGCCTCCGTTCCCGGCGCCGGGCGCTCCTCAAGAAAATCCAGAAGCGTCCGGGCGATCTCTTCGCCTGACTCTCCCGAAATCATTTTACATTGCTTGTTCCGCTGGGGCACAAAGGTCTTCTTGACCCGGGTGGGGGATCCGGCCAGACCGATGGCGCTTCTGTCGATCTCCGGGAAAGCGTCCTCCTCCAGCATGATGATCTCCGCCTTTTCGGCCTCCAGCTTCCGGGCGATGGTGGGATAACGGACTTCCCAGACCGGCTTTGTGAAGGTCACGAGACAGGGCATCTTCGCCGCCACGATCTCGTAGCCGGACTCGGTCTCCCGGCGCACCTGGAGCTCCGTGCCCTCTACTTCCGCTTCCAGACCGTAGGTCACCTGGGGATAGCCGAGATGTTCCGCAATCTCCGGACCGACCTGGGCCGTATCGCCGTCGATGGCCTGCTTTCCGCAGAAGATGGCGTCGATCTTCCCTTCCCGCTCTTCGATCTTCCGGATCGCCTGGGAAAGGATGTAGCTGGTGGCCAGCGTATCCGAGCCGCTGAAGATCCTGCCGCAGACCAGATAAGCCCGGTCCGCCGCGATGGAAAGACAATCCCTGAGGGCGGCCGACGCCTGTTCCGGTCCCATGGACACCACGATGATCTCCGTCTCCGGATGTTTGTCCCGGATGCGGGCCGCTGCCTCCAGCGCATACCCGTCAAAGGGGTTCAGAATACTGGGAACCCCCGCCCGGATGAGTGAATTTGTCACCGGATCGATACGGATCTCCGTAGTGTCCGGCACCTGTTTGACACAGATCAGAATCTTCAATGGTTCAACCTCTCTTTCAATCAGTGTCTTTAATTGTTTTTCCGGGTGTCTGCCGGGTACCCGTCAGGCACCCGATGAGCCTCTCCCCGGATGTTTTCCGATTTTCTGCCGTATCTCTGCCGCACATCAGCAGAATTTCTGAAATGATTCGCTGCGTCCTCTTAACTTCTGCAAAATATACACTGTGGAGCAGCTGAATAGTTGTCAGATTTTCGCTGAATATCTTTCAGCCTTTCGCTGAATAGCTGTCAGATTTCTGCTGACTTTCTGTTAACTCTGATGATACTATAAAAAAGCTGAGGTTTCAACACGCCAGAGCGCAAACCCATGCTCTTTTTCCCTTATCTTTTACTTTGTCTCTCTCTTTTCTTTTTCCCTGGTTTTCTCTGCGTTTGTTTTAAATGCTCATTCCCAGGTATTTTGGCTTTATATTCTGACTTCGTATTCCGGCCTTTCTCTTCGTTCCCGAGTTTTCCCGTTTACATCTGCTGCTTTTATTCATGCTTCAGGCTGCCGGGCCGGAACACTTACACGGAATAATTACGTTTGCCTCTGTTTTTTCCTTCAGGCTTTAAGCTGCCGGAGCAGCGCCTTGAGTTCCGGCCCCTCCAGCTTCCTGAAAGCCCGTTCCTTCAGGTTTCCCAGCTCCACGTTCATTATGCGGATCCGCTTCAGCGTCACCACCTCGTAGCCGCAGGTCTCGCACATGCGGCGGATCTGCCGGTTCAGGCCCTGGGTCAGGGTGATCCTGAATTTCCGCTCGCCGGAGGCCAGTACCTTGCAGGACTTTGTCCGACGGTTCAGGTCCTTTAAATAGATGCCCTTTGACAGGCGTCTGATGAATTCCTCGGTAACGGCCTTGTTCACCGTCACCTCGTACTCCTTCTCGTGGTTTCCGGCGGCCCGGGTGACCTCCTCCGCGAAGGCGCCGTCATTGGTCAGGAAGATCAGCCCCTGGGAATCCTTGTCCAGCCTTCCCACGGGATACAGCCTGCTCTCATAGTCCACCATCTCGATGATGTTCTCCTCCCCGGGAAAACTTCTGGTGGTGCACACCACGCCCACGGGCTTGTTCACCGCCAGGATCACCTTTTCCGGCTTCTTTTTATTGATGCTCCTGCCCCGGATCTTTATATCATCCTTGTCCGTGACCTTCTGCCCCATGACCGCGGGCAGTCCGTTGACCGTGACCTGGCCGGCCTCCGTCAGCGCATCCGCCTCCCGCCGGGAGCAGATGCCCTTTTCACTTAAGTATTTGTTCAGTCTGATAGGTTCCATGTGTTTTTCAAGGTTTGATTTTTTTGTATTTGTCTGGGTTTACCTGAATTTACCAATGTTTGTCTGGGTTGCCGATGTTTGTCTCTGTTTATCAGTGTTTGTCTCTGTTTGTCAGTGTCTGCCTGTATTTTCCGTAGTTTTGTTTCCTGTCCTTTTATGCTGTATTTCTTCTTTCAGATCATGTTCTGATATCTGCCTGCGCCTTGACCTGTTTTCCCTGAGTAAAAGCCCGCTTTTTCCCCTGTGACGCGGATTTTCTCCCTGTGAGGCGCATCCTGATCTGTCCTCTGGGAGGCAAAGTTCTTGAAAGTTCCGGAAAAAAAGCGTATTATTGTTTTGTTTGCGTGCGCAGCCTTATCCGGGACCGCTGCAGGGTCCGAAAGAACGGAACCGGCCGGTAATCATTTTCAGAGGCTTTTGACACGTATGTCATTATATCATTTACATTGGAGTCTGTCATGATTGAAAAAGAGATCCCCATCACCAGTTTTGATGTTTTCCCCAACAGCACCGTCAAGCCCTCTTCCCTGCTCCGCTATATGCAGCAGGCCGCCCGGGAAGACTGCGATTCCATGGGGTGCACCTATCCCTTCATGCGGGAGCAGAATACCGTTTTCGTGCTGACCCGACTGGGACTGAAGCTCTTCCGCCCTGTTACGGACAGGGAAGTGCTGACGCTGAAGACCTATAACAACAGCATCAACGGGCTCTTCTTCGACCGTGAATATGAGTTCTATTCCAACGGTGAAAAAGTGGCCCACTGTTCCAGCTTCTGGGTGCTGATCCGCTTCGATACCCGCCGTCTGGTGCGTCCGAAGGATTTCCCGGTCCAGTTCGAATCTCTGGGGCTTCCCGCCGACGTCATCGACATCCCCCGCAGTTTTGACAGCGAAGGCGTTGAATTTACGGAGGACCGCCTGGTCCGGGTCTCCGACCTCGACGAAAACAACCATCTGAACAACTGCATCTATGCGGACATCTGCACCGACGCTCTTTCCCACTTTGACGGCCTTTCCCAGACCATCGAAGAGATGAAGATCATCTTCCGGCACGAAGCAAGGCTGGGGGACATTCTTTCCCTGTCCTTAAAGACCGACGGCACTGAGGCTGTGATCTTCGCGGAGAACGACACCACCGAAGAACCCTGTTTCGAAGCAACGTTCCGGTTCCGGGATATCGACGCCTGAACGGGAACTCCGGTAAAGATACAGACGCCTCATTAAGAAGAACACCTGCCGGCGGCGGTCGATCGATCTCGATCAGATCTCGATCTGCTGCCGGTCTGTTTCTTCAGTAAATTTTCAATCTGTCGCTGTTGAGTTATCCGTTATTTTTCGGCCATTCCTCAGTAAGATCCTCGTCAGATGCAAGCCAGTCTTTTACCGCCAGGAGATCCGGCAGCACCGCTGCAGCTTTTTCGCGCATCTCATCGTCCGGCTCCAGCAGGTCCGGCACCATGAGGGGGATCATTCCGGCGGCAAAGGCTGCCCGGATGCCGCTGAAGGCGTCCTCGATCACCACACAGTTTTCCGGAGACACGCCGATGGCTTTGGCCGCTGTCAGGAAGATCTCCGGATCCGGCTTGGAATGAGTGACCATATCGCCGGAGATCAGCTCGTCAAAAAAGGATAGAAGATGGGCGTCCCGGATCTGGTTCCTGACCACTTCCTGCCGCGTGGAGGAAGCTACGGCTGTCTTCAGGCCCTTTTCCTTCAGGAATTCCAAAAGCTCCCGGATACCGGGCTTCATGGGAAGCCGGCCGTTGTCAAAGCGTTCGTGGTACATCCTGGACTGCTCCTGCCGGTAGACGTCATAGGGGAAATCCGGCCCGTAATGCTCCATCATGTTCTCCTTTGTCTGTGCCCAGCTGACGCCGATGCTCTTTTTATAGGGCTCGTCCACGTTTCCGAACCCGTACTTTCTTTCCAGTTCCTTCCAGCACTCGTAGACGCCTCTTTCCGAATCGAAAATGACGCCGTCCATATCAAAGATCACTGCACGGATCTCTGCAGGAACTCCGTTCCGGATCACTTTTCTCATACTCTCTATCCTGCTTTCCAGACAATTTCAATACAGAACCGCAGCCGTCCCGCAGCGTATCCCGGATCCGCCGCATTATTTCCCGGCTGATTTGTTCCGATGCTGACTTTTCTTAATTTATCATAGCAGAAAACGGGCCTGATTTCATCGGTTTTTTATAATTATCAGAACGATTTTCAGAGTGAAAATAAACTTTTGTATTTCGGTGAAAAATACCATATGGTACTTACAATTCCATGCGGTATGTGATAAACTGTTGTTGTCCATCTGGATATCCTCCTTTGTATGATGATTTGGTTGGCGAACCTCTTTCATTATACATTTGGAGGATTTTTTTCACAACGCTAAAACTCTTTCAACTACCTGCATAGCAGGTGGTTTATTTGTTTGGCCTTGTTTCACAACACTAAACAGGGACTTACCTTGACAAAAAATACCCGGAAGAGTTTCGCCTCTTCCGGGTATCGTATCTTTACCATTTGTTTAATTTACTTTACCGTCTGTTTTTTCTTGTGATCAGAAATCACCTTTTCCGTTCATCTTACGGGTATGGATCCCGCATCCGCAGGCCGGTCATCCCTCGATCATTATGGTTTTCTTTTCGGGAACCTTCTCGGTTTCCTTCTTCGGGACGCTCAGCTTCAGGACGCCGTCCTCGAATTTCGCCTTGATATCTTCTTCGGTAACGGCTTCGCCTACGTAGAAGCTTCTGGAAAGGGCGCCGCTGTAACGCTCCTGGCGGATGAGTTTGCCTTTCTTTGTCTTCTCGTCCTTGTCAAGGCCCTTTGCCGCGCTTACGGTCAGATAACCGTTGTCCAGTTTAACGGTGATCTCATCTTTCTTGAAGCCCGGAAGGTCAATGTCCACTTCATAACCTTCGTCATGTTCGTGGACGTCCGTCTTCATCAGGCGGGCTGCGTTCTTACCGTAAAGCTTACGGTCGATGTTCTCGAAATCCCCAAAGGGGTTCCAGTTGAAGTCCATCAGATCTTCAAACAGATTCTCATTAAAAATACTCGGGTACAACATAGGTCATTTCCTCCTTTTACTCATCACATAGTTTATGTTATGAGCAACGGGACGGAGGCTTCGGATCGTTCCGGTTTTCATTTCATTCTTCCGGTTCTGATCGTCTCTGTTCCTTTGTTCTGACCATGTTATAGCACTGTTGTTAGCACTTGTCAATAGCGAGTGCTAATTTATCTGTGAATCTTTTGTGAACACCTTCAAATCCGGTTCCGACGTCAGAGCCCCTTCTGGTTTTCTGTTCATGACGGTTAACCGGGTTCCGTCTGTTTTCCATCCGTGCCGGTTTTCCGATTATCATGTTTTTCCGTCCGTGCCGGTTTTCCGATTATCGTGTTTTTCCATCCGCGCCGGTTTTCCGATTCCCGTATTTTTCCGTCTGTGCCGGTTTAAAGATTACTGTCTCGCTTTTTCGGCCTGCAGCTCTTCGATCTGTTTCTTTCCAAGCGGATAGACGAATCTTAAGAGCACGAACACCAGGATGTAAAGCACCGCTGGGATCAGCACGGAATAGGCATACATGCCTCTTAAGGCCGCGTCATCGATGTTAGCGGTATTCAGTACGTTCTCCGTATAGCCGATCCTAAGCAGGGCGGCATTCACCAGGATCGCGGCGATGGTCTGGCCCAGCTTCCTCATGAAGGAGTAAAAGGCGTAGGACGTCGCGCTGTCATTCAGGCCGAACTTCACTTCGTTGTAATCCATGGCATCGCTCGCCAGCGACCAGACCAGCAGGAAGATGAAGGCGTTTCCGATGCCGGACAGGAGCAGCACCACCAGATAGATCACCACGTTGTGGGTGTTTAACAGATACAGCACCAGATTGCAGACGCCCGCCAGCAGGATGCCGTAGGAGCAGATCTCCCGCCGCCCGAATTTATTGCCGAGCTTCGTGGCAAAGAACATGATCACCGCCACCGGCAGATACTGGAAGACCGTGGGCATAAGGGTCAGGCCCGGCGCCTTGAAATAGTAGTCGAACAGATAGCTGTAATAGCTCTGGCCGAACATCTGGGCCGCTAAAAACAGCATGCTGGCAAGACACACCGCCACAAAGGGCCGGCTCTTAAGAAGCGCCTTGATGACCTGCATCGTCTGGCCTTTTTCCCTGGGTTTCGGCACCGACTGCACCCGCTCTTTGGTCCAGTTGTAGGTCAGTAAGAAGCCGACGGCCGCCAGCACCGCGATCACGATAACGCCGATGATGATCTTCTGATAGGACATGACCGAATTTCCGGAGCTGTCCTTCACATAACAGAGGGAGATCAGGGCCATCGCCGGCATGGCGCCGAAGGTGGAGCCGATGGAACGGAACACGGACAGTGTCGACCGCTCCTTATCGGAGCTGGTGATCACCTGGGCCAGGGATCCGTAGGGGATGTTGATGCAGGTATACAGCATTCCGAAGAGGATGTAGGTCACATAGGCATAGATCAGGCTGCCGGTCTGGGAAAGCCCCGGGATCCGGACAAACATCAGCACCGCCGCGAAGGCCACCGGCAAGGCGAAGATCTTCAGCCATCTTCTGTAACGGCCGTCAGCCCGGGTGCCCGCACTATCGATGATCCGCCCCCACAGGGGGTCGTTGATCGCGTCCCAGATCCGGGCCACGATGAACATGATCATGATGCTGACCACGCTGACGCCCACCACATCGGTGTAGTACTTCTGCAGCACGCTCTGCACCAGACCGAAGACCAGCAGGGAGGAGAAATCCCCCATCGCATAGCCGATCTTGTCCTTCGCAGTGATGCCGCTGGTTTGCGCAAGAACCTTTTCCTTTGACATTTTCAGTGTCTTCCTTTCGTTTTTTCTTCGTGTTCTCTTTTATTATTACCCTTCGGGGGTTGACCTTCAGGGCTCTGTTCTGAAGCTATATAGAAAGCGAAAAAGAAATCTTAACTTTGCTCGTTTGATATGCCGTTCGCGGTACCGCTGCAGGATCAGCTTCCCTGCATCGGTCAGCCATGAACCTTTCAGTTCAAAAGCTCTTTAACAATCTTTTCCCTTATTTACGAGGGGTTCAGGAATGCAAGCTGATGATCTCCGGATCCTTCATGGCGGCTTTCCGGATGAATACCGGAATTCTGCCTACAGGCGCTTCCACGGTGATGGTCCGGCTAGCAGATTTACCCGTTGCCGCCTCTCCAGTTCCTGCTTCTCCTGTTGCGGCTCTATCGTTGTTCAGATCGTTTACGACTTTGCCGCCGCTGAAAACCTTACCCGTCCAGAAATCCACCCACTCATCTGCCGGGAGATAAACCTGTCTTGAAACGGCGCCTTCCGTCAGGACAGGCGCGATCAGCAGATCCCGGCCAAGGAGATATTCGTCCGTCAGGGTATAGATATCGGGAGCTTCCCAGGAAACGCTCTGGTCAGCTGAAGTTCTGCCGATCGGCATTTTTTTCGAAGCCTGCTCGGTTTTCGTCTCTGCAGAAACCTCTTCCTCATAATGATAGAACAGCGGCCTGATCACGGGCAGGGCGTCCCGCACCAGTTCCTCTTCACATTTTTTCAGATAAGGCGCCAGCTTTTCGTGGATCACAGCGAAGGTCTTCAGGTGCTTAAGAAGGGCCTCCGATGCGTCGAACTGCACGTTGTTCCAGGGCTGGTTGCCCTCGTGAAAACGCATCACGGGCGAGAAGGCGTTCATTTCCTCCCAACGCATCAGCAGCTCCTCCGAGCGCTTCATGCCGTCGTTCGTGGTATAGCCGCCGGTGTCCGAATGGGAGATGCCGAAGCCGCTCATGGAGAGGGACAGCATGGCGGGGATCACAGAGCCGATGCCGTCGTCCAGTGACCAGTCCACGTGCTGGTCCCCGGTCCACATCATCAGATTGTCCTTAACGGAGCCGGTGAAGCCGGCCCGCATAAAGAAGAATATCTCGTCTTCTTTGCCGCATTCTGCTATAGCTTCCCGGTTCAGCCGCGCCCAGACCGCCGGCCACCGATTGTGCCACTCTTCCGCGCTCTCCCCGTTGAAAAGCACCGCGTCCGTCGGCAGATATTCGCCGAAATCCGCCATCCAGCCGGAGAGCCCGGCGCCGATCATATTGGTTTTGATGAGTTCTTTATACCAGGCATAAGCCGCCGGGTTGGTAAAATCGATCATGGCCGCGGGGAAGACGGTGATGGTGACCAGATAATCCTCTCCGTTTTTGTCTTTTACGAGATACCCCTTTTCGTGAGCCTCCTGATAGAGCTCCCGCTCCAGGGCGATAAAAGGATTGATATAGCCTAAAAACCTCACGCCTTTTTCCCGAAGCGCCCGGATCCTTTCCGGAAGGTCGGGATACAGTTCCCGGTCATAACGCCAGTTCCACATCACCTGGTAGCCGAAGGTATTGTTCCTGCAGCCGCACCAGTCCTGGCACCAGACCGCGCTTACCGGAATGCCGGCGTCCATCAGGGTCCGGACCTTCTTTTCCGCCTCATCGATCCCCCGCTGGGAAGCGGCGATCACGCCGTCGTATACCCAGGAAGGCATCTTCCGCTGCCCGCCCAGGAGATCCCTTAATTTCCGGCTGAGTTCCGGAAAAGATCCGGCCTCCCCGACGACGATGCAGGGCTCCTCCTGGAGGTACAAAGTGGTTTCTGTCTTACTTGTAAAATCAAACTTCATGAAACGGGTGGTATCGCAGTGGATAAAGTATTTATCCGAAGACACCACCGTGGGCTGGACATAATAGGATTCGTACTCGGAAAAAGGCAGCTTGTGGTACGGATCCTTTCCGGTCCGGGCTTCCCGCTCCTTCTTTTCTTCGATCCGCTTGCTGTTCTGATGTTCCGCGGTGAAGATCCGGACTTCCTGACCTTTCAGATCCCACTCGGAATAGGTTTCGCCGGTCCCGTACAGATGCTCGGCGGGATCCGCCGGGAAGGTGATCCAGAAGCGGTTGGGAAGCAACGGTTTCACCATGATAGGCGAGCCCTGCTTTCCCCGGGCACCGGCATAGGAAAGTATTTCAGTGCCGTTCTCCCGCTTATAAGAGAGCAGATATTCAACAGGGCTCTCCGGATCTTCAAAAATCATGAAATACGCCTCCGCCGGAATCCGGGAAGCCATATCTTTTTCCGGTGCTCCGATACCCGGGACGGACTCATCTTCTCCGCTTTTTTCCTGGAACTCCACGTCTGAAAACTTCAGCTCTTTACGGTAAACCAGGTTTTCTTTATAATCAAATGATCCTTTAAACATGGAGAAATGGTTTTCTCCGAAGCCTATGGAAAAGCCTATCGCCTCCGGATTTGAAAACAGCATGGCAATGATCCTCCCGAATAACCCAAACGAAACCGTTTTTATTGATAACTGTTCATCGTCATAAACAAATTATGGTCAAAAGAAAACGCTGCCTTATGCCAAATGCAGTATACTGTCACTTTAGCACAAAGCAGCTTTATTTTCTACCATTATTTTAGGTTTATTTAACAATCCCAGCCGCAGGGAAGCGCACTGTTCCTTTCCCGGCCGGTATTCATTTTCCGGGACCCGGGATCCGGTAAAGGGACAGCGCGAAAACCTCTGTTTTCCTCGTTTCCGGCGGATGTTCTCATCTTTCCGGCTTTATAAGTCTGTTTATTTATAGGTTCCGCATTCTTCACAATAAAGCTGCGAACTCTTATTGGTATGGCCGCATTTCTGACAGGTCCACCATTTCTCATTTTTCGAAACTGCAGCATGAAGATCGGACCTTCCGCCGGTTCTCGGTGCGATCGGCGGCGCTGCGGGAGTATTACCGGCCGCATTTCCTCCGGAATTCTTCAGGCTCTGCTGCAGCTGATCGATCTTATCTTGAAGCGTCTTGATCCTGCCCTCATTCGTTTCAGCGCTTTCCGCCGCCTGCCCGATGGCATAGGTCACCAGGGTCCCGAGCCAGGAACCGAAACATCCGAGTGCCAGTGTGAGCAGTCCCCGTAAAAATGCGCCTCTCAATCCGCTAGCCCAGATGATTATGGCACCGATAATACTGCCGATGATTCCCAGGACGCATACTGCCATTGCCAGTGCTTTTACTTTTGATCCAACATTCTCAAACATTTTTCCCTCCTTCTGTTTAACCCACGATGAAGATTTAATATCCGAGTTCCCGGTCCACGATGTGAATAGGTGCCTTTCCTTCCGCGATCAGGCTCAGGTTCTTTATGGCGGTATCCATTACCCGCTCATAATTCACCCCGGCCCGGAAACCGCCGGAAATATGGGGCGTCAGATAGACCCGGGGCGCAGTCCACAGGGGATGCCCCGAAGGAAGAGGTTCCGGATTCATCACATCCAGGCAGGCAGCCTTCAAATGGCCCTCTTCCATGACCTTGATCAGGTCTTCGGTAACAATGGAATTGCCCCGGCCCGTATTCAGGATGATGGCGCTCTTTTTCATAAGCCTTAAGCGCCGTTCGTCAAACAGGTTTTCCACCGCCGGCGTTCCGGGAAGGCTTAAGGCCACCACGTTCATTTCCGGCAGCAGCTCATCCATCTCATCCGGCGTCACCAGTTTCTCCACAAAGTCGGGGACGTCATGGATCGTCCGGCGGACTCCGTAACCGAAGGCCCCCAGAGCGGTGACCCTTTTCAGGTACGCGGTGCCGATGGCTCCCATGCCCACGGACAGCACATTGGCGCCTTCCAGCCGGTCAATGTCATGCAGCAGCTCCCAGGCCTGGTTCTTCTGCCCCTCCAGATATTCCGGCATGCGCTTCATGGCCATGAGGGTAGTGGTCAGCATGTGCTCGGCGATCGCATCCCCATAGGCCCCGTAGGCATTCATCAGGACGATGTGTTCCGGCAGCCAGCCGAAGTTGTTGGCGCCGGCGCTGAAAAGCTGGACATACTTAAGGTTCGGCATCTTCTCAAGAAGCTCCGGATTTACACCGCCCACCAGAAACTCCGCTTCTTCCAGCACCTCGTCCGGGATCAGGTCCGCCACATCCCGGATGTTCTCACAGAAGTAAATGTCATATCCCTCCAGCGCCCCGAACCGGGTGATGCTGTCCTGGGTATGATAGCCGGTAACAATGACTTTTTTGCTCATAATGGTCTGTCGGTCTCCTTTCATTTCTTAAAACATTTCCCGTCAGGAGGCCCTGCGCCGGTCACGACAGTCTGCCTGCCATGATCTTTCCTCCGCTGCGATGTGCCTGTTGCGGTATAAGATCAATGAACACACTCAATGGTGATTTCTTCAAGAGGGATTTGTGTCTCATGATTGAGTATGCAGTAACCCTCAAAGGTTAACGAAGTCAGGCCGGTGAAATCCGTGATATGATCCAGTGCTGCCAGGGACAGGGTGATATTCTGTTTATCTTCGGGCGAAACTTCCCCCGCTCTGGCCTCAAAATCAATGTTTGAAAAATCATCCGTATTGGCAATGATCTCTTCCAGGGGTTCCGTGGAAACCCCGTTGATGGCTTTCAGATCGATTTCGAGAAAAGCATTGTCCGGCAGTTCCTCCACCCGGAATAGCAGCACAACACCCGGTCCGTTTGCCGAATACAGACTTCTTTCGCAGGCCACTTTGATCCCTTCCTTGTCAAAGAGGGTCGTCTCCGGCATCTTAAGTTCCGTATCGATTCCCCTCCGGGTAAAGGGATCCTGCTGCAGTTTCGCCATTTCTTCCCGGCCGGGGAACAAAGCAGCATCCGCAGATGCCGTCATGGCACTGACATTGATCGTCAGCTCATAGTACTTTGAACGGCGGCGAAGCTGTACCCTATACTGATCCGCATTGGCATGTTCGGGTGCCTTGTTTTTTTCAAGCGTATCATACTTTTCCGTGATCAGATTCAGGGCGCCTTCACGGACATCATCGGTTAAAAAGTACTCGACAAAGGCATTAAGGAAGGCTTTTCCTTCCGCAGCGTCTTCTCCGTAATAGAAGGCTGACACATTATTCAGATGCCCCTCTCTGTCCAGAGCACCTTCCCAGCTGAAGCCGGGGTTTTCGGATTTCGTTAATACGGTTACGCTTCTGCTGATTTTCCCGGTTTCTCCTCCATTGTGCTTCATATAGGCTTCGGCATCCTCCACGGTATAGGGAAGCGCCTCATATTCTTTATACTTCCTGACCAGCGAAAAATGGTAGTTTTTGCCGGGATTGGCAACGGAAAGATTATAGCCTTCCGCGCTGAAAGCTCCGGGATCATCCAGTGAAATGATCTGCCCGATGGCTTCCTCCGCCCCATCAAAGCTGAGCCCTGTCTTATCACAGATCTCCCGATAGGCATCTGCCAGGATCAGAGGTATTTTATCATCCCCCGCGTTGTTCTGCGCTCTTACGTTGAGCGAAACAAAATGCTCTTCATCGGGCATCAGCGTTCCCGAAAAAGTGACTGTTTCGCTGGACATGCTCCATACCGCATCACCATATTCAAACCCTTCGGAAGGTTCATAGTTCTGCATGAAGGATTTCATCTCATCTTCCGTCCGGTAGATGAACTTGTCGGCGGAAACAGCCGCCTGATCATTATCCGTGGTTCCGGCATCTGAAGATGCATCGGCTTCTGAACCGGCCTCTGAAGATGTGCCGGCTTCTGATCCGTCATTTTCAGGCGTCTCTTTTTCCGACTCATTATTCATCTGGTCAGCCCCGGTGCTTTCCAGCGTCTTCTCTTCCCCGGATGCCGATCCTGTTGCCTTCTGATCGGATCCGCATCCAACAAGTGACAATACCAGTATGACCGCCATTACGGCAGCAAACCATTTTTTCATTTCTTCTACCAGTCCTCCTGTAAGTGGTTTTTACTCTACTATACACATTATAGACGCTGCAGGCCGGAAATCAAGATTTTTTTAGGGACAGAGATCACTGCATTTATTGGTGGATTGAAACTGCTCCGTCCTGTAAAAACCCTTGTCAGATACGAATACAGATGTGGGGCTGCGGTGCCGGAAGAGGCCGCCGCATTGGGGCTGCAGTTTTCCTTTGCTTAATCTTTTTCAGGTCGATTGACCATTAATAAATGCTCCGTTCTTTATTTCATTCCATCCTCTTGAAGGAATTGACACTGCATTCACGCGAAAAAAATTTAAAAAGTTCCCAGATGAAACCATGTATGGTACCTATAAGGAATTGAAACCCATATTCTTCCTCCGTATACGTCCCATGTACCGTACCTATAAGGAATTGAAACAAGCGATATGTGTATCCGTGGACCGTTTCGAACAGAACCTTATGTACCGTGCCCATTAGAATTCGAAACCTGTTCCCCCACTTTAGGGCGATCACATTGACCAGAACCAAGCTTCTTCCCTGCAAGGAATCGCATTTAACCCCCATGCCTTACCGCCTGGGGGCTTATTTATTTTATTATCCCTCTGTTCCGTAAAACTCCGGCCCCTGGTCCCCTCTTTCTGATTACCTCTGTCTGAATTACCGGAAGTTTGCTAAGATCCTTCTGAAAGCCTGCTGTAATCCTTCTGAAATCTACCTAAAGTCCATACTTTCCCTCCCTGCCATTCCTGCAGCTTCTATCATCTAAGGTGATCTTTTTCCTGCCCGGCTATATCTGTACTGTTGAAAATGACCGGCATATCTGTTATGTTGAAATATATTGACAAATAGAGATTTATTGTCTATTGTGATATCAGTACCGTCATAGACATGGAGAGAAGTATGAAGCGTTTGACGGCAGCAGAGCTGCCTGCAGAGTCTTTCAGGCAGATTGCGTTTAGCAAAGATATCTTCTGCTGCATTCGATGGGGTATGTGTGAGTTTTTTACGCGATATGTATGAGATCAACAAAAGGAGGACAAACTATGTATGACGTAATCTTTATCGGCAGCGGCCATGCCTGCTGGCACGGCGCGGTAACGCTTTCAATGGCAGGGAAAAAAGTCGCGATCCTCGACAATGATGTTGCAGGCGGGACCTGCACCAACTATGGCTGCGACGCCAAGATCCTGCTCGACGGCCCCTTTGAATTCGTCGAAGGGCTGCAGCGTTATGCGGATGTATGTGTCGATGGCAGCAGCACAATCGACTGGAAGAAGCTGATGGCCTATAAGAAGGCTCATTTTGCTCCGTTCCCTGCCCTGCTGGGATCCATGATCGAAAGTACCGGGATCACTTTTATCCATGAGCGCGGCAGGCTGATCGATGCGCATACGGTCCAGGCAGGCAGCCAGACGCTCGAGGCCGAGTATATCGTCCTGGGCGTGGGACAGCGGAGCGCCCGTCTGGATATTCCCGGGAAGGAATACCTGCATGACAGCCGCGAATTCCTGGACATCGAAGAAATGCCGGAGCATC
This sequence comes from Lachnospiraceae bacterium, assembly GCA_017438305.1. Lineage (GTDB taxonomy): Bacteria > Bacillota > Clostridia > Lachnospirales > Lachnospiraceae > UBA1267. The sequence continues at coordinate 38,726 of JAFRVX010000165.1, forward strand.
TCATCTGCATCGGCGCAGGCATTATCTCAATGGAATTTGCTTCCATGGCGCTTACCCTCGGCAAGAAAGTCACCTTCTTTGAATTTATGCCGAAGGCCCTCGCTGCCTATCCTGAGAAGTACGTCGAAAACCTTGTGGCCAAGATGAGCGCTCAGGGCGCGGACTTCCATTTCAATGAAGCCGTCTGTGCCGTTGAAAAGACGGAAACCGGTTATAAGGTGATGACAAAGAACGGACTGTGCGTGGAGGGCGATTATGTGCTCGACGCTACCGGCCGCGTGACCAATATCGAAGATCTGGGACTCGAGGAACTCGGCATCGAAGCAAGCCGCAGGGGAATCGTTGTGGACGACCACCTGCGCACCAGTGTGAAGAACATCTACGTCAGCGGCGACGCGATCGACAAAACGATCCCCAAGCTGACGCCGACTGCGGAGTTCGAATCAAATTACATCGCCGCCCAGATCCTCGGGCTCAGCGATGCGCCGATCTGCTATCCCGCAGTGCCGAATCTGGTCTTTACGCTGCCGCGCATCGCCCAGGTCGGCGTGACGATCGACGAAGCGAAGGCGGCGCCTGATAGGTACCGGATCGTTGAGATCCCTTACGGCGCGCAGAACGAATGGGTCAATAACCGCGAACTGGATATCGAAATGACTTACATTATCGACAACGACGGCTGTCTTGCCGGCGCGGCGCTTTACGGCAGTGAGGCGGGCACCTGGATCGACTTCCTGACGCTCATCATCAATAAGAAGATGACCGCATTAGAGCTTCGCTCCATGATCTTTGCTTTCCCGACCCAGACCTATATGATCATCAGCACACTGATCCCGATCATGCAGCCCGTCAGGTAACGGCACGGAAGAGCTGATTTTTATAAACGGCTTTTCATATACATCAGTACCGAATAGCTGCCAACGAATATCCACGAGCGAATATCCATTAACGAATATCCGACGCCGAAAATCAATCAACGACTATTCAACAACAAAAGAGGACCGGGACGCTATGTTCCCGATCCTTTTTCTGGTTTTCCGGCAGGGGTATTTTTCTGGTTTTTTGGCAGGGGTATTTTCCTGCTTTATTATTTTGTCAAATTTTCCGAATCATTTTCTTCGGACTCTCAATGTTATATACCACATCAAGTGCATATTATCGGTGCAGCTTCTAAAAAAAGATATGCTCCCTTCCGGGCGGATAAGCAAAAAAAAAAAACGGAATCCGGCAGCCTGCAGTATTGCTGTACCTGAATAAAAAACGCTCCGGTTCAAAAACTGCAATTTCTTGACAAAAGGGGGCGCGCTTTTATATTTGTACATGAAAATATGGAGTGAAGCGCAACCGATTCGTTCCGCTTCGCGGCATATAACAGACAGAAAGGAATCTGATTTATGGAAAAACTGATGAAACTCGTGACAGATACTTTAGGCGTAGAAGGACCGCTTGCTGCTGCGTACATCGTTGTAATGGTCCTGGTCCTGATCATGGCGGTCGTTGCAGGCGTGATGAAGATCGTCATCATGATCCGCTATGCCAGGGCAGACAGGATGCACATCTCTTCGAACCTCACCGGCGTCGAAGCAGCACGGTATATCCTCAATAAAGCGGGATATACGGATGTCAAGGTCAAAAAATCCGGCTTCCTGCGGGAGCTATTTTTCGGAAACTATTACAATATTCTGACCAAAACGATCTATTTGCGCAGCGTGTTGTTTCAGATCGATGACCGCCGTTCTGTGACGGCTACGGCGATGGCCGTACAGAAAGCCGCGATCGCCATGTATTGCGAGGATGGCGACAGGCAGACGCGGACGCGCAACAGCCTGTCCCTGCTCGGTATTTTCGGACCGTTCCTGTTCATCCCGCTGCTTCTGATCGGCTTTGTGCTGGATGTCTTCGTCCTCAAGACGAACGGCACCATGTCGCTGCTGTTCCTGGCGGCAGGCGCAATCTTCCTCATCGCGGGCTTTTTGGTGACTCTTTTAAATATCCCGGTCGAGAAGAAGGCAAACGCGCGTGCACTTGACCTGATGCGGAAATATGAACTCGCCACCGGGGAAGAGCTTCCCGTAATGAAAAATGTATATGATACCTATATCATCTCATATATATGCGATTTCATTCTGACGGTGCTTCGTATCGTCCAGTTTATTCTGGAGATCGTGATCGATATCAAAAAAGACTGAACTGCCACTATGGGCGTTCAAACTTAAACCAGAAGTCAGAAAGCAGAAAGTTTTTTGCTCTGTCTACTGCACCTGCAATGCATTTTTGCCTGTAAAGAACCCCCATGCTTCCGCACGGGGGTTCTTGTCATTATATTCATTTCTTTATTCCGCAAAGGATCTGATCCTCTGTGCTGCGCTGCGGTTCTCTGATCCTATCGATCCTCTCGTTCTGAACTATCGAAAATCTGAAGCTTCTTCCGGCAAGTCCGAACTTCCTCCTCCCGGCTATCCGCACAAACGGCCGTTTCCTTTCACCTTTCACCGTTCACCGGGCATTACCGGAGTATTACCGGGCATTACCGAAGCATTACCGTGTATTACCGTGTATTCCCATGTATTACCGTGTATTACCGTGCATAGCTGCCCAGCACATACAGACTTTCCTTCGGGGTCCTTTTCTGGGTCGTGCGGTCCACACTGACCAGGCCGAAGGTCATACTGAAGCCCTTCTGCCATTCGAAATTGTCCAGGAGGCTCCAGTGGCAGTAGCCCTTGACCGGGAGCCCGTCTTTCAGGCAGTTCTCAACGCCTGCCAGGGCCCGGCGGATGAATTCCACGCGCCGGCTGTCGTCGGTTACCGCCGCGCCGTTCTCCGTTACGATCAGGTCGCCTTTGAAGTCCTCGTGAACCCTGCGGATCACGTGCTCCAGGGCTTCCGGATAGAACTCGTATTCCATCTGGGTGAGCTCTGCGCCTTCCGGGCTCGGCAGCTGGCCCTGGGGGCCGTACTGGGTGCGGGTGTAATTCTGGACGCCCAGGAAATCATCGTCCTGAATGTAGGGCAGATAGTGTCTGAACTCTTCGTCCCACGCGGCTTCGGCAAAGGCTTCGCCGCCCGGAAGCGCCTGAATGTCATGCAGGGAAAGGGTGATCCCCACCCGGATATCCGGGCAGATCTCCCTGATGGCTTCCCTGGCGGCCTGATGGGCGCGGAAGATCAGTGCGTCGCCTTCCGGCGTGCGGGAGCTGACGAAGACCTGGGGCTCGGGAGTGCCGAAAAAGGCCGCGTTCTCTTCCGCCGCATACTTCAGGTTCTCCATCATCTTTTCGAAATTCATGCCCACCTGGACGGTTCCTTCGGCGCTCTTCGCTTCCGATGCGTGCTTCGCGGCCTGCTCGGCCATCATCCTGTAGCGCTTTGCGATGGCCGCGAGCTGAAGCCCCATGTTCGCTTCGTTGATGGTGCAGATATAGCGGAGCTCACTGCCGAGCTGTTCCGTCACATAGGCTGCGTACCGGCGGAAGTAATCGATGGTGGTCTCTGCTTCCCAGCCGCCTTTTCTGATGAGCCAGACGGGGCTTGTGAAGTGCAGCAGCGTCACGATGGGTTCGACGCCGCAGGCTCTGCAGCACCGGATCATATCACGGTAGTGCTCGATCTCTTTTTCGTCAAACCGGCCCTCTTCCGGTTCGATACGGGCCCATTCAACAGAAAACCGGTAGGTATTCAGACCCGCGTCCGCCAGCAGGCGGATGTCTTCTTCATAGCGGTTGTAATGGTCGCAGGCGTCCCCGCTTCTTTCCGTAAAGCTGGAGTGGGGCATCTGCTCCTGGGCCCAGTAATCGCTGTGAATATTATTGCCTTCGACCTGATGGGCGGCGGTGGCCGCGCCGATCATAAATCCTTTGGGAAATGCCATGTTAAACCTCCTCATACAGTATATTTATATCCTATGTTCTCCTGCGGTTAATTCCGTTTCCCTTCCGTCCGGAAGGATCAGCCGGGCCGTAAGGCCTTCCGGAACGGTTACGGTATAATGGCAGACGGTTCCTTCATAATGCCAGGCACTTTCGATCCTGCCGTAAGGCGAATCCCAGGCCGCCCGGGCGTATCCCAGGGACGGATGCGGATGCGGCACGATGGTCAGTTTTCCGGCTTCCATGCGGATCCCGCAGACGCCGCCGAACAGCCATCCGGTGACCGCTCCGTAAGAATAATGATTCAGAGAGTCGTGAACGGTTCCGTCCTCCCGAATGCCGTCCCAGGTCTCCCAGATCGTTGTAGCGCCTTTCTTCACCGCGTACAGCCAGCCCGGGCAGTCTTCCTGCAGAAGCAGCCGGTAAGCGGTGTCCGTGTGGCCGTGATCCGCTAGCACCGCGCAGAGATCCGGCGTCGACAGAAAACCGGTATTCAGATGATATCCGTTCTCCTTAACAAGGCGGTCAAGATCGTCCGCTGCCCTCCGGGCTTCCTCTTCCTCAAGGAGTCCGAAGGCGATGGGGCGGACGTATTCGCACTGACGGTCGGATACGATCCTGCCGTCCTTCGTGCAGGTATAGCGGTAAGCTTTTTTCACATTTTGTGACAAATCTTCGTACCGCTTCGCGTCGGCTTCATGTCCGAGCACTGCTGCGATCCGCGCCATCAGACTTGCGGAACGGTAATAATAGGCCGTTGCCGTTTCCGGCGCGCCGGTCATCATGACCTTCTTCATCGCCGCGCCGTTGTCGACGTCCGGCTGGCACCATTCTCCGAAATGGAAGCCCTCGTCCACAAGATACTTTTTCCAGGGATTCCTCAGATTCTGCAGCCGTGTCTTCTTTGCCCGCTTCTCCGTAAAGGAAAGCCACCCCTTCATCATCTCATAGTTTTCTTCCAGGATCGTTCTGTCCCCATAGGCCTGATAGAGCGCCCAGGGCACCAGGATGCAGGCGTCTCCCCATCCCGCCGATCCCTGCAGCAGATTGGAGATCATGCTGCCGGAATTGTTCACCGGGGCGATGTTCTGCACGAGCCCGTCGTCCCTTTGGGCCATTCTGCACTCGCCCAGCCATTTCCGGAAAACCGGCAGGCAGTCTGCAAGATACACGGCTGTCGGGGCAAAGACCCCGGCGTCGCCGGTCCAGCCGGCCCGTTCCCTCGTGGGGCAGTCCGTGGGGATATCGCAGAAGTTGGACCTCATGCTCCACAGGCTGTTCAGGAAAAGACGGTTTACGTCCTCGTTCCCGCATTCAAAGGTCCCGGTTTGCCGCATTTCCGAATAAACAGCGATGGCGGTAAAGCAGGCCTCGCCAAGATCAATATCCGTCTCCACCCTGGCATAGCGGAAGCCGAAAATCGCGAAGTGCGTTTTATACACGTTCAGGCCATCTTTGCAGATGTATTCGACCTTCTGCTGGATGCCTTTTTTGTTCCGGCCGCCGGGGTCAAAATTCTTCTGGGTGAAATTGCCGTTTTCATCCAGCGTCTCGCCATGGCGGAGGACGATCTTCTGCCCTGCCTTTGCATTTAATCGAATCTCAACATAACCCGCGAGATTCTGCCCGAAATCGATGACCGTGCAGCCGTCGGGGGTTTTGAAAAGCTTCCCTTCGAAGCGTTCCTGCTCCAGGATCGGTACGCTTTGGGTGGGCTGCAGATTGGAAAAGCCGTGATCCCGGACCGTGACGCCGTGCCAGCCTCTGACGGTCTCCCGCCGGGCGTCACAGGTTTCGCCCTGCTGGAGGTCGTTCGTCCGCACCGGGCCCTCCTGGCTCGCCTCCCAGCTGCCGTCGCTCACCAGCACCGCCCGGCCGCCGATCTCCAGCTGGCAGAGAAGCGCCAGATCTGTCCCGTAATAATCCGTCAGGCCGTCGATGCCCACGGACCCCCGGTACCAGCCGTCGCCCAGGGTGACGATGATCTCATTCTCACCGGGTACGATAAGGTCCGTAACGTCATAAGCCTGTACGGTGAGCCGCTTATGATAATCCCCTGTCCCCGGCGCCAGCACGAAGTTCCCCACACGACGACCGTTGAGCCAGGCTTCATACAAGCCGTGACAGGTGATATAAAGGATCGCCTCCAGACCAGAAGCTGTATCTGAAGTTGTATCAAAATCCGCATTAACTTTTGTATCTGTTTTTGTGTCGGAATCTGCGCCGGATTTCGTATTGGTTTTTGCGTCGGTTTGTGTGCTGGTATTTGTATCGGGTTTTGGGCTGTCTGCCGGCTGCCGGCTCAGATCCGCCGTAAAATATTTTCTCAGCACCGACGCCGGGCGGCGTTCCTTCCCCTCATGGGCCGGTTCCGGATCGATCCATTCCGCCTCCCATTTCCGCGGCATGCTGTTCTGAATCATGGTCTTATTCATGTGTTTCTCTAATGCTTTTCAGGTCCTTTCAGCTCTCGCTCTCTCCTGAACCGCTTTCTGTTTCCTTAAGCTGCTTTCAGGTCTCTCTTAAGCTGGGGCGATTGCTCTCCCGAGCTTTCTCCCAAGCTGTGTAAATTACTCTCCCACGCCTGCTTCCAAGCCGGAGCAATTGCTCTCCCACGCCTTTTTCCAAGCCAGGCCAATTGCCCTCCCATACCTTCTCCCAAGCCAGGTCAATTGCTTTCCCACACTTTCTTCCAGGCTGGGGCACTTTGTTCTCTCAAGGGCTCTCAAGGGCTTTATTTACCTGTTTCAGGAGGCTGATGAGCCGGTTCATAAGTTTTTCTTCATCCACTTTGCGGAAAGCTCCAGGCTTTTAACCGGATCCTTATCGATCCAGTTCCTGTGGCTTTCCAGAATCACAGCTTCTATCCCGTTTTCCAGGGCGATATCCCTCATACCGATCAGGTCCATATTGCCGGTGCCGAGCTCCAGGCTGTCCGCCTTCAGGATGGGCGTCATGGCAGGGCCGGTCCGGCGTGTCCCCCGGTCGGTCACGTGCCACAGCTTCATCCGCGGACCGAGCTTTTTCATCCACGCTTTCGCGTCCGCCCCGCCGTCGGTGAACCAGTAGCTGTCGAACTCAAAGCCGACGTATTCCGGGTCGGTCTCTTCGATCAGTATGTCGAAGGCGCAGCGCTCCGGCTGTACCTTCAGAAGTTCCGCGTTATGATTATGATAGAGAAGCGACTTTCCGGAAGCCTTCAGTGCTTTTCCGGCTTTGTTCAGCCTCTCCGCCAGCTGCTTCACCTGCGCTCCATTTCCGTAATCAAAGCGGTACATTCCTGTGATCACGATCTTATCTGTTCCGAGATCCTCCGCCTCCGAGACGATGGTTTCCGGCTCCCGCTCCAGGGAGCCCAAATCGGCATGGAGGCTGGCTGCGGTCAGTCCGCTCTCATGAAGGAGCGCCTTCCAGTCCAGTCTGCCGCCCTTTCCCGTGGGCATGCCCGCCGCCCGGGTAAGCATCCGCACCATAAAGGAGGTGGGCCGGATCATGAACCGGTTCAGTTCCAGGCCGTCATAGCCGGCTTCCCGGATCCTTTTTAACGTTTCGCGGGCCTGGGCTTCCCGGGCCGTCACTGTCCCCAGCATGATCTGCTGTACATATTTTTTCACTTTTTTATCCCCTGCAGTATACGGTTCAGCTGCCGGATGCTCTCTTCATCGGCCCCGGACTGTTTCAAGAGACTCATAAGGGTCATCCGGGCCATCATCCGCTGCAGCGCCGGATTGTCCTTCACCGCGTCCGCCACATCGCCCCGCTCGGCTGCGCTTTTTGCCATCATCGCATCGATGACTGCGCCGGCCTGAGGATGCTGCCGGATCTCGCCCAGGGTATCCATGATCGAAAAGCAGGCGGGATCGTTTTCTTCCGCGTCAAACCAGTTCGTGACAGCCGCTGCCGCCTTATTGAAAATGTAGCTCTCATCCGGTTCTGCGGCTTTCCGGATGATCATACTGTCCTGCACATCGCCGGATACCGCCCGGATATAATGCTCCCCGCTAAGGGGGATCCTGAAGGAGAATACGGTCCTGCCTTCCTGAGAAGCGGTCAGAACATCGTCCACATATAAGGAGACCGCAGGCTGGTTCGAGTAGACCCGGATCTCTGTCTCTTCCTCGGCCCGGTTCACATAGCGCTTCCCGCAGAGATGCACGAAAGCCTCCTTCCGGTTCCAGGCTGCCTTGTAGAGATAGAAGGCATCCTTTTTCAGGCTCCGGTCAAAGGTCACGAGGCCTTTCTGGTTTTCTCCGTGCTTTCCGCCCTCGTCACGGCCGTCCGCCGCGAAGTCAAAGAGGTTCCACACGTGAGTCGCCCAGAGGTAGGGCCGGGCTTCGATCAGTTTCAGCATATGCTCATGATAGAGGGCCTGGTATTCCTCGGTATAATCCCCTTTTTCGGGATGGGACGAATGATAGGCCGGGTTCGCGTCCGCGCCGTATTCGGAAAAGCCGATGCAGCGCTCCGGATATTTTGCGTGATATTCATCGAAAAACTCATCGTTCTGATCCAGCTCGCCCAGATACCAGCCGAAATAGAGGTTGTAGCTGTTGATGTCCGGGATCGTAAGGATCGGGCTGTCGGTCTCCAGCATGAAGACGTTTGCCATGGTCGTAAGACGCGTGGGATCCAGCCGGTGGCAGAGATCGTTCAGCAGCCGGTGATTTTCCAGAAGATCCTCATTGACGGCGCTGGCCGCCGTGATCTCGTTGGACAGGCCCCAGACCGCGATGGACGGATGGTTGGCGCACTGGGTGACAAGCTCCCTCATCTGGGACAGCGTATTCTCCCGGCCCTTTGCCATATGCAGGGTGATGTAGGGGATCTCCGCCCAGACGACGATGCCGTTCTCGTCGCAGAGGTCGTAGAATTCCTGCGCGTGCTGGTAATGAGCGAGGCGCAGGGTATTCGCGCCGATCTCCCGGATGATCTCCATATCTTTCTTATGATCTTCAAGGGACAGGGCATTGCCTTTGCCCTTCAGATCCTGGTGGCGGGAGACCCCGCGGAGAGGATAGCTCCTGCCGTTTAAGAAGAAGCCCTTCTCCGGATCACAGGCAAAGACGCGGCAGCCGAAACGGGTGCTCACTTCATCGCCGGAGGCCAGGCGGGCCGCCGCCGTATAGAGATAAGGATCGTCGATACCATCCCAGAGACGCGCGTTTTCGATCACGAATTCCGCCCGGGCATGGCCGTCAGCAGACGGTACGGTCCTGGTCTCGCCGTTTACTTCAAAGGTCACTTCCGGGGCATTCTGCCAGGATTCCACGGTGACAGTTGCCGACTTTTTCTCCAGATCCACCTCCGCGGTGACCCGGATGCCGGGGGTGCCGTCTTTGACCAGTTCGAAATGCGCCTCCGGAACGGCGATCAGGTTCACCGACCGGTAAAGGCCTCCGTAGAAGGTAAAATCCGCCTTCTGGGGATACACCGTGTCATTTTCTTCATTATGGACGGCTATGGCAAGCATATTCTCCGCCCCTTCGCTTCTGTCAAGGAAGTCCGTCAGGTCCGCCCGGAAAGCGGAATAGCCGCCTCTGTGCTCCGTGATCTTCCTGCCGTTCAGATAAACTTCCACGGACATGGCCGCCCCGTTAACTTCCAGGAAGAGCCTCTCCCCTTCGGTTTCCGCTGTGATCTCCTCCGCCGTCAGACGGCGGATGTACCAGCAGTTGCCGCGGTGATAATCGTTCCCGCCGTCCTGGCCGTCCGCTGCGTTCCAGGTATGGGGCAGGGAAACGGTCTCGCCCCGGGCCGCATTGGCCGCAGCCTGCTCCGGGCTGATATCCGCCTTCAGAAACTGCCAGTTCTGATCTATACAAACAATCCTTCTCATTCCGGACACTCCTGTATCAATTCTCTGTAACAGCCCCTGTATGAACTGTTGTTTATTGCCGAGCTCCAGCCCCTGTATGAGCTGCTGTCTTACCGAGGCATGGTTTATTACTCAGCCATCACTTTTATCAGCTCCCCGTCTGGTGTCAGGCTGTCTTTGACTCTCCGGGCACCGTCTGCGGCAGGAGGCTGCTTACTCCCCGATCATTATTACCGGACTTTTTGCCTGCTGCCGGGTTTCTGCACATATAGTAAATTTACTCTGCTGCTTCGGCTTTTTCAAGAGCCGCTTTCTTATCTTCGATCCGCTTCTGTACGTTGACCATCTCTTCCTTATCGAGCCGGCAGTGACGCATCGCGAACAGGGTGCAGATCCAGCCGAGGACCGCCAGGCCGTAGCGGAGAAACATCGTCACCCAGAAGACAGGGGCGGTCGGGGAATCCCCGGGCTGGGGAAGCGTCGTCGTATAACCGATCAGCGCCACGCAGCCTGTGGCGATCAGCGCGGAAAAGGAAGAAACGATCTTGTCCACCAGGCTGTAGGTGCCGGACACGACTGCGGGGATATACTTGCCGCTGCGGTCCAGTTCATAATCGATGATATCCGCCATGAAAGCGGTGTTCGCGGTGGTTCCGGCCATCATAAAACCATTGCAGATAAGGGTCAGCAGGATATAGATGACCATCGTCACCCCAAGCTTTGCGATAGAATGAGTCCCGGCCGTAAACCAGGTCACCGTGAAGAAGCCCACCATGACGATGTTCGCGATGATGCAGTACTTTGCCCAGTTGACGATGGCTTCCTTGTTGCCGTGCCTGCCGCAGTAGCGGGCGCCGATGATCGCGAAGATGATCGAGGGCAGCATGCCGCCCACAGAAAGATAGGTCGCGATGGTCATGTTGCCGATCAGGATGCCGTTCAGCATCGTCGCCACCACGGACGCAGCGCCTGCCTGCTGGGCGATCTTGTCGGAGGACTGGGCAATGATATAGGACTGAAGCGGTTTGTTCTTCGCCAGAACGTTCCACATATCCTTCCATTTCAGCCGCTCGTTGACCTTGTTGGTCCCGCGGAAGTTTTCAGGCTTGTCGTAGGCGCTGACGCCGATGCAGACCAGGATGACGCCGATCAGGGATACGATAACGGTCACAATGGCCGCCGCGGTCAGATACCGCTGGCTGTAATTCGCGACGTACTGGCCGGCCTCGTTTTTGGCGATCTCGCCGAATTTCGGCAGCAGCACCGTATTCAGGACGATCATGAAGGCCATCGGTACGATATAGTTGAAAACCGTCTGCCAGACGCCCACCGTCGGCCGCTGCTTCGGATCATTGGTGATCAGGGCCGGCAGCGTCTGGGCGGTCATGTTGACGATGGTATAACCGATGACGTAGATCATATAGGTCACGAGGAACATACCGATGCCGAAACCCTTGCTGGCCGCCCAGGAGAACATGCTCATGATGCCGATGGACTGGATGAGCCAGCCGAGCACGATCAGGGGACGCACTTTGCCCCACCGGGTATTGATGCGGTCGTAAAGGAACGCCAGCAGCGGGTCCGTTATGGCGTCAAAGATACGGGTGAAGGTCAGCAGGACGCCGACGATGACCGTCGAGATGCCGAAGCCGATGGACGCGGCGTAGGATGCCTGCCCGATCAGGGAATAGATCGCCATGCCGTTTAAAGCATTGCAGGCGATGAGAATGATCTGCCACAGTTTGGCGCGGCGGTACTGAACACCGTCGATTTCACTTTGAGACTGTTTTTCCTTTGCCATGATTCTGCTCCTTGAATTTCTCTTTTATGCCCTTAAGGGCCTCCGCTTTTTCTGATCCCCACATACATGCCTGCATGAATGGGGATCGGCCGTTTGAAATTGTAATCATTATATCGGCCGTCAGAAAGAGCGTAAATCCAATTTCCCGGAAAAAGTTACAAAAATTCGGGAAGTTTTCTTGAAACTTCCCGAAGTCGGCGTTATAGTAAGAATATCAGTAAAATCAAGGCATCAGAGGAGGCGGAAATGGACTATCAGCTTACTCAGAGCGAACAGAATCTTATACTTTTACAGGACCTTATCCCGGAGAACGAACGGTTTTATCTCTGGTGCTACGGTTCCGGCGGCAGACTGATCTCCACCACCTGTCCGGAAGAAGACAGGGAGACGCTGGACCGGGCTTTCCGGCTGTTCGGAGGCGAGGAAAAACTGCTGCAATATGCGGCGGACATACAGAATTCCCGCCCTTTGAGCATCGGGTCCCCCATCGGCATGCACTGGGCCCTGACCTATGAATCCGAACGGAACCGCGGCCTGCTTTTCCTTATCGGCCCGGTCTTCTATGACACGCCGTCGACGGAGCGCCTGAAGGAAGCCCTGCGTCCCTTTATCCGAAGCGGCAGCGACATCACCTGGGCTCGGGACCTCCTGAAGCTGGTACCCGGCCTGCCGGTGCTCTCCTACGCCATCTTTTCCCGCTATGCGACGATGGTGCATAATTCCCTGACCGGTCAGCGGCTGGGCCTGGATTCCCTCCGGGTCGTCGGCCCGCAGGAAGGCTCCCGGGATACGGCTCCGGTCACAGCCCGGGACCGCATGCAGATCTACCGGGCTGAGCAAGCGCTCCTCCGGATGGTCCGGGACGGCGATATCAATTATCAGCAGGCCCTGCTGCGAAGCAGCCTTCTGAGTCCCGGCGTGCCCATCCAGGGCAGGGACCCTCTCCGGCGGATGAAAACCAGCGTTATCGTCTTTACATCCCTGGTCAGCCGGGCAGCCATGGAAGGCGGCCTATCCCCGGAGATCGCCTATCCCGTGGGCGACGCTTACATCCAGGCCGCGGAAGACTGCCGGGATTCCGGAGAACTTTCGGTCCTGGCAAACGCCATGTATCATGATTTCATCTACCGGGTCCATCAGCTGCATACGGATCCCGGCTATTCCCACGCCATCCGGAAATGCTGCGACTATATCGAACTGAGCCTGGACCGGCGGATCCGGGCAGAGGATCTGGCTTCCCTGGTGGGCTACAGCGAATATTATCTGACAGAAAAGTTCCGGAACGAGACCGGCCTGTCCGTAAGCAGCTACATCAAACAGGCAAAGATCCGGCGGGCCTGCATCCTCCTGGAAACCACAGACCTCTCCGTCCATGAGATCGCGGAACGCCTGGCCTTCAACACCCCCAACTATTTCATCCAGTGCTTCCGGGACCTGGAAGGCACCTCCCCCGCCCAATACCGGAAAAAGCACTCCGGGAAAGCCGGAGGATGACCCACGGCTTTGAAAAAGAGCCAGGAGGCTTTTCAGGTCCCCTGGCCCTTTCATAGACTCAATCTTTATTACAATTGGATGAGGCTTTGAGGCTTTGATCCTTCGGTCATTGATCCTCCGTTCATTGATCCTCCGTTCATTGACCCGATGCCTCTTCTTTATCATGGTTCTCACAAAGTTGTTTCCAACAGCTGATCTGTCAGGCAGAGCTGTTGTCTCCTACTGACGTACTTCTCCGCAGCCTCCTGCTGATGTACTTCTCTGCAGTCTCCTGCTGATGTACTTCTCCGCTGCCTTCTGCTGCCGTCTGTTTATTCCTTCTCCGCTGCCTTCAGCACGTCTTCTTTCACCGCAAAGATGCTGGCGCCGCCGAAGCGCACACGGCAGAGTCTTTCGTGACCCGGCATGTTGTCGATGTACTTGTGGTTCAGGTCGTCTTCAATCTCTGCGGTGCCGGTAAAGACAGCGTCCACCAGGCCTTCATAGTCCAGGAAGTATTCCCGGGCAACCGGCGCGCCGTTATGATTCGGCAGGACGAGGGTGTGCTCATTACACAGGGCGTAGAGCCGCTCCGCGTTCTCTTTCATGTTTTTCAGCCGCGCCGCCAGATCCACGTCCTCCACCAGGTACATCAGCGTCTGGCCGGACTCGAATTCATCGCCGGAGAAGAGGAGGTTAAAGGTCTCGTCATAGAAGAACAGGGAACTGTTGCAGTGGGCGATCTTTGCCCGCATGGTCTTTATGACGCGACCGCCCAGATCGAACGTAAATCCATCGCCGATGACGATCTTTTCATAATCCGGATAAGCAAACTGCTTATCATTCTCCTGGTAGCCCTCCGAGGCATCCTTTTCCCAGTTATCCGCGACATAGACTTTTTCCCACTCCGCGTTTCCGCCGTAGTGGTCCACGTGGAAATGGGTATTGACCACGGTCACGGGCTTGTCTGTCAGTTTCTCCACATAGGCTCTTAAATCGCCCTGGCCGTAGCCGGTATCGATCAGCATGGCCTTCTCTTCTCCTTCAAGAAGGTAGATGTACTGAGATCCTCCCATGAAGTTCAGAGCCCATGTGTTTTTCGTGATCATCCATCCGGAATAGTATCCGAAGTTGACGTTTTTGTTCGCTTTTGGCATGTCATGTCCTCCTTAATCATTCTCCGGCAGGGTCTTTCATCCCCTGGCTTGTTGTCGATGTGCCTGCGATTCAGCTCATCTTCGATCTCCGCATCGCCGATAACTTATTTGATCCAGTATCCGTCGCTGGTGAAATAATAGGTCTTTCCGCCGATCTCCCGGACGCCGGTCAGACATCTTCCGTCGGCGTCCGTATACACGTATCTGCCGTTCTGACACTTCTTCCAGCCTGTCTGTTTCTGGATCGTTCCGTCGGCTCCGAAGAAAAAGCGGTCACCGGAACCGGAAAAGATAATGAAGAGCGGCTCATTTCTTATCATCCTGCCTTCAAGATCGAATCCATAGGTTTTGCCCCCGATGGTGATGATATTGAAGAGATTTATACTTGTTCCGAAGGCTCCTACAGTATACCCGTTACGGGCATAATACCAGTCTTCTCCTACCTTAAACCAGCCGTTTTCCGGCGTCCGGTCCGCGATCAGCGCTCCGCCGGCGCCAAACTCATACCATCTGCCGGAATAGACCATGTTCCCGGTCTGCATTACAGTATCCCGGAAGAAGTATGTTTTTCCCCCGATCGTCGTAAAGCCATTTGCCAGCGAATGATCATCATAGAAGTAGTACCAGACACCGTTGATCTTCTGCCAGCCGGTCTTCTCGACCCGTTTTCCGTCGGCTCCGAAATAATAATATGCAGAGTAACTGAACGCCCACTCATAGACGGACGAGACATTATCCCGGATCATCCAACCCTTAGAATCAAAGGCGTACATGAATCCGCCGATCACACGGATCTCACTCTGCACCGGCTTGTTCCCGCTGATATACATGTATTCCGTCCCGACTTTCACCCAGCCGTCTTTGTCACAGGAGACGAGTTCTGCCGTCATTTTACCTTCCGCGTCGAACTGATAGATCTTCCCGTCAATATACGCTGTACTGCCCCGGATGATAGAATGACCATCGGCATAATACCAGCTGCCGGAAACTTTGGCCCAGGCATCATAAAGTACTTTTCCATCGGATTTAATATAGATCCGGCTCCTGCTCGGTCTGTCAATAAATCCGCTGGTCCGGACGGCTTTGCCGTCAGGGCCCAGATAAATATGATCCTTTACCGAATCAAGACTCATCTTTCCCTTATCAATGCAGTAATCGCCCAGCCAGCCGGTGTACAGCTTGCCGTCTCTGACATAATACTGGGTTCCGTTGATCTTATTCCAGCCCTCTTTCAGGATGGTCTTGCTCTGGAGCGCGCCGCCGGATCCGAAAACATAGCAGATACAGCCGTCTTCCGTGCTTTCCGTATATTCTCCTTTGAACATCGTGCCATTGTCCCTGAAATAGTATTCCTTCCCGCCGACGGTATAGAAACCTTTGACAAGGACCCTCGTAATCGGATCCACATAATAGTAGTCGCCTGTTATATTGGCCCATCCGCCGGTGATCATTTTTCCGTCAGAACCAAAGACCTGGCCGTTAACGATCATGTCTTTTACCATTTTGCCGTCTTCGTCGAAATAATACCAGCCGGTCCCGATCTGGCGGAGCTCATCGGCAGCGAGAGTCCCGTCCGAAACGTAGTACCATGTTCCCCGGATCTCGTTCCAGCCGTTTCTTTCAGCCTTCCCGATATAGACGCCGTCAGGTCCGTACAGATACATCTTTCCTTCATCGTTCTGTATGACCCCCGCAGCCATCTCCGGCTCAAAATAATACCATTTCCCGTCGATCTTCTGATCTCCCAGCAGCAGCTTCCCGGAAGCAGAAGCGTAATACCTGGTCTCGGCCGTACTGTCTCTTTCCGCGGTTATCCAGCCATCGGCAAACATTTCGCCCCGAATATTGAAATAGTAGTAATCCGCTGAAAGCAGATGGGGTCCCTTTGTAAGCGCATATCCGGCGCCGTCAAAATAATACCACTTCCCGTTTACCTTTTTCCAGACGTCTTTCAGCAGCTTTCCGCCGGATATATAGAAGAAACTTCTCCGGTCATACTGGTAATACATGCCGTCTGCTGTTACTTTTTTGGCGATTCCCTGAGAATCAGTATGATACAGATCCGATCCGACCTCCATAATTACATTCGTCAGCATCTTACCTTCTTTGAACAGATACTGTTTCCCGCCGATCGCAGTCAGTCCCTCCGGAGCATATCCGTTTGTCCCGTAATAATACCAGTCCTTTCCGACCTGCACCCAGCTGTTCTCATACAGTTTCCCGCCGGGTCCGGCCCGGAAATATCTGCGGCTGCCGTCAATGGTCCAGTTCCATTGCCTATCCGCTAACATCTCGCCGTAGCTGTCAAAGAAATACAAACTGCCGTCTATCCTCAGGAGCTTGCTTTTCTGTACCTCTCCTTCCGTCATATAGTAATATTTGTCGTCAACCTTGTTCCATCCTTCCTTAACCGCAGCCGCTTTTCCGCTTTTGGCGATCAGGTAATTTACTCCGCCGCTCGATATCAAATCAGGTCCGATATTCATACGGCCGTGGGTAAAGACATAGAGGGCTCCGCTGACAGTGACCGCGCCTTCGGCGCCTGCTCCATTGGAAAGGAAATAATACCATCTGCCGTCCTCCTGCTTCACCCATTCTTCTGCATAAAGCGCCCCTCCTGATCTGGCCATGAAATACTGGCTGCCCAACCAGAAATCCCGGTTATTGTACATCCGGCCATTTTTATCGAATCCGTACAGGGAGGAGCCGATCTTCTGCACCGTATTGCTGACCAGGGTACCGTCCGTCTGCAGATAATACCAGACGCTGCCGATTTTATTCCAGCCGACGCTCATCTTTACAGCTGCACCGCTCGATTCGGCAAGATAGTAAATGTCATTCTGCTTAAAGATGCAGTCGTGATACATGCGGCCGTTTTCCCGGAATCCGTACAGCTTTCCGCCTATGGTGACGACAGTATCAGCATAGACCTTTCCCGAAGCATCCATGACGTAAGCGTATTCCTGATAAGCATCCTTTACCCATCCGGCCTCCGTATGCAGCGCGCCGTTCTTCTCGAAGAAGAAAGGAACCGATGCGCCCTGAGAGGAATCATAAACCATGACCGGACCGCCGAATGCCATGTAAGGCGAGAGATAATACGTTTTGCCGTCCACCTCATTCCAGCCGCTGGCAACCGCGGCGTTTTTAATATACAGATAACCGTCCGGCGTGCTGACCCAGCCTTTTTTCGTAACGCGCGCGCCGGAAGTATCATAGTAATACGCCGCCGGACGGCCCTCCTCCATATGCGTAATGATCTGATGCATTACCATATGGTGATCGTCGTCAAAATAGTACCACTTGCCGTCTATATACTTATCGCCGGTCACAAAACTGCCGTCTTCGTTGATATAATACCAGTAACTGCCGGCATAGTACCAGCCTGCTTTCCAGATCGTCAGTGTTACATCTCCGGTAACCTGCGGATCGTAGAAACGGACGCCGATATGATAGATCTGTCCGGCCTTCAGCTGTTCTAAAATATAGAAATTGTTATTTACTCCGGAATCGTCATCTTCCCGGGTCAGTTCCCAGGCTGAATTGAACAGATATCCATAGGTGTCCTTATCGCCTTCGGTATAGATGATATAATCACCGCTCTCTGCCGGAATAAAGGTATAGCAGGCAGTCTCTCCCGGATCAAGGATCGTCGCCAGCTGCCTGCCGAGCACCGCATAGCCATCCTCCCGGATATTCAGGTCATCGGCTGTTGTATTCAGCATCGCTTTTGTACCGCGGGGATCCAGATCATCCTTTCTAACGTCAGCAGGGATCCCCTCGGACGGTTCCGTGGGTTCTTCTTCAGAGGTGTCCTCGGACGGGTCGGCGGGTTCTTCTTCAGAGGTTTCCTCGACCGGTTCCGCAGCCTCTTCCTCGGAAGTATCTTCCGCCGGTTCTGCGGATTTTTCAGTAGTGTCCTCTTCAGATATTTCCTCAGACGGATCCGCAGCTTCTTCTTCGGAAGTCTCCTCTGTCAGTTCTTCAGCTGTCTCCGTGAGTTCCTCCTCAGGTGACTCCGCTGACTCTTCTTTGTCGGTGTCCTCAACCGGGTCCACTGCCTCCTCTTCCGAGGTTTCCTCTGCCGGTTCCACTGGCTCTTCTTCAGAAGCTTCCTGTGTCAGATCTTCCTTCAGCTCCGTGAGTTCTTCCTCAGATAACTCAGCGGCTTCTTCAGAAGTATCCTCAACCGGTTCCGCAGCCTCTTCTTCGGAAGTCTCCGCTGTCGGCTCCGCAGCCTCTTCTTCGGAAGTGTCTTCTGTCACTTCTTCTGTCGGCTCCGCTGCCTCTTCTTCAGAGGTCTCTTCACACGGCTCCGCATCTTCTTCGGAGGTTTCCTCTTCGGGTGATTCCTCTGTCAGGTCTTCCGCCGGCTCCGCTGATTCTTCCTCTGAGAATTCTTCTTCCGGATCGGAGGGTTCTTCTATAGCTTCCTCTTCCGGGAATTTAACTTCGAATACGATCTCATCGGCTCCGGTAAGCACCTCAAAGGGCATTTCCAGATCTTCATATCCTTCTGCTGATGCCTTCAGACAGTATTCTCCGGCATTCAGCAAATATACGCCGTCTTCATCGGGAAGATAGACTGTATCTCCCTGCATGACCGTATACATTACATTCTGTACCCGGCATGAGAATCCAACACGGATTTCAGCCTCCTCTTCATCGGTGGCCGTCGGCCCTGTTGGTTCCTGACCGATGACAGGACTTTCTTCATCTTTGCTTATGTCCGCCGCTGAAGCACTTACTCCCATTCCGGTCATACATTGTACTAAAACCAGCAGCCAGACCAGCACTTTTCTGCGCATTTTTTTCATTTCAATTTCCTCGCACAATCGTTTTTAAAAGCTCAACTGTCTTTCTTTCAGCAGCGTTCTCCTGACCAGACATGCTGAAACAGGGAAAAACGGCAGGACTGCTTTTCAGGCAGCCCTGGGATATATCGATCCCTCCCGGATCGTATTTACTTCATGTATCCGTTTGCATCGAACGTGTAGTTCTTGCCGTCAATCTTAATGGTGCAGTTCTTCGCGTACCAGCCTGAGGTGTCGCCGTACCACCAGCCTTTGCTGTTCTTCTTCCAGCTGGCCTTGTACTTATAGGTCCAGGTACCGTCCGCGTTCAGCCACCAGCCCTTGCACCACTCCTTCGCGGCCATGGCGCCGCTTTCCTTGAAGTAGTAAGTCTTGCCGCCTATGGTCTTCCAGCCGGTGACCATGGCGCCCGTGCTGTCCAGATAGTACCATACGCCGCCAAGCTTCTTCCAGCCGGTCTGCATCGCTCCCGAGCTGCTGAAGTAATACCATTTTCCGCCGATCTGGTTCCAGCCGGTGACCATGGCGCCGGAAGTGCCCAGGTAGTACCATGTGCCGTTCAGCTTAAGCCAGTTCGTCTGCATGTAGCCGTCTGCGTCGAAATGATACCATTTGCCGCCGATCTTCTCCCACTGGTCCTTCGGGTAGGTCCCGTCGGCGCGGCGGTACCACCAGCCCTTGTCGTTCTTGATCCATTTCCCGCCGTCATTCGTCAGCTTTCCGTAATGATAGGTGAAAACCAATTGTCCGAGCTGGTCTATGGACGCCGACTCCGGATGCTTCCCGTTGCAGGTCACATTGGTGCAGGCGGTTGGCGAGAACCGATACCCTTCGTTCCGAATAAGGTATACATCAGCCTTATAGGTATGATCGAGCGTGAATTTACTGAAATATCCCTCAAAGCCCGGCGTCGTATCGATCCATTCGCAATAGGCGGTGTAGTGCGCGTCTGAAGGCACTTTCGGATATATTTCGACCAGTTCTCCCGCCCTCGGCTCGGCAAGGGTTACGGAAGGAGCGTCAATAAGGAGCTCTGTCGGAGGAAATTCATACTGGATATTCAGCTGCTTATTCGTTTTTACTGTGTAGTTTTCAACCGGTTCCCCGTTCAATAAAATATTTACAGTCTCTGCGAATTCATAGCCGTCCTGAGGCGTCAGACAGAAATCGACTTTATAGCTGACTCCTCCATCGAAAAACAGGTCGTCCGCGAGATATAAAGCCTTATTTGTCCTCGTGTCGTACCAGTACACGTCATTCATATAGTTCACGCCGTAATTCTCCTGGGAATAAAAGCCTTCTTCATCGATAAGATGCGGAAAATAATCGGGTTTCTCCCCGGCCACAGGAGGCGTGAGCTCAACTATGACGTTATTAATCTTTTTGATAAGGGTCGGAAACTGATACGAAATGAGGAGCCGCCCATTGCTCTCGACACTATAAGTATCAATGACTTTTCCGTTCAGTCTGCAATAGATCGAATCCGAGAATACGTAGTCTTCGCTGGCTGCCAGGTAGATATACACCTTATAGGTATGTCCTCCCTGGAAAGGATCTCTCACGCGCAGAAAGCTTCCCGTGTTCAGATCCTGCCATGTCACGCCATTCTGGTATATTTCGCTGTAAATATCAGCGGAGTAATAACCGTAACCCGCCAGAAAGTCCGGATTATAATCCGGAACCGCCCCGTCCGCGGGCGCAGTGATCGTCAGGTTAACGTCATAGATCGTTTCCTCCGCTGCCGGAAACTCGATCACGACACGGAGCTGGCCGCTGTTGGTTACCGAACAGGCGGTGGCGGCGGCCCCGTTGATGGTACAGGTCGTCGAAGAAGTAAACTCATAGCCGCTGTCAGCCGTCAGATAGATCGTTGCCTTATACTTATGCCCTCTCTCGAAATAGGCCTCTCCTACCTTAAGAGATCGATTGGCGCCATCGGTGATATCGGTCCAGACCACGTCATGATAATAATAATCGTTTGTATAATCGGCCAGGTAATACTTTGCCCCTGAAGGAAGCACCGGCTCGTAATCCGGCTCGTCCGCCGCAGCGGGCGCTTTGATCGTCAGGGAAGCCGAACTGATCGCTGTGGCTGCTTCTGTATGCATCCCCGGCAAAAGGAAGATGCAGAGGATCATTAACAGCGCCGGCCCCAGCAGCCATCCTGTTTTTTTCATGATCTTCATCGATCCTTTCTCCTTTCATAGATTCATTATCTTTTGGCTCCTATGGAAAGAGACCAGGTCTGTTCCCATACGGAACTGATCCGATCTCTGCATCAGATTTTACTTCATATAGCCGTTCGCATTGAACGTGTAGTTTTTGCCGTCGATCTTTATGGTGCAGTTCTTCGCATACCAGCCCGACGTGTCGCCGTACCACCAGCCTGTACTGTTCTTCTTCCAACTGGCCCTGTACTTATAGGTCCAGGTACCGTCGGCATTCAGCCACCAGCCACTGCACCACTCCTTCGCAGCCATCGCGCCGCTCTTCTTGAAGTAGTAGGTCTTGCCGCCTATGGTCTGCCAGCCGGTGACCATAGCACCTGTGCTGTCCAGATAGTACCATAAGCCGCCAAGTTTCTTCCAGCCCGTCTGCATATAGCCGGAGGCATCGAAATGATACCACTTGCCGTTGATCTTCTCCCACTGGTCCTTCGGATAGGATCCGTCGGCACGGCGGTACCACCAGCCTTTGGCGTTCTTTATCCATTTCCCGGTTTCCTTCAATGCCGGAAACTCGATCTCGACACGGAGCTGGCCGCTGTCAGTTACCGAGCAGGAAGATGCGGCGGCTCCGTTGATGGTACAGGTCGTCGAAGCAGTAAACTCATAGCCGCTGTCAGCCGTCAGATAAATCGTTGCCGCATACTTATGCCCTCTCTCGAAATAGGCATCTTCCACCTTAAGCAATCGCTCGGTACCATCGGTGATATCGACCCAGACCACGTCATGATAATAATGCTCGTCTGTATAATCGCCCAGGTAATACTTTGCCCCGGAAGGAAGCACCGGCTCATAGTCCGGCGTGTCCAACGCAGCAGGCGCCTTGATCGTCAGATCAACATTATAGATCGTTTCCTTCAATACCGGAAACTCGATCTCGACACGGAGCTGGCCGCTGTCGGTTACCGAGCAGGAGGATGCGGCGGCTCCATTGATGGTACAGGTCGTCGAAGAAGTAAACTCATAGCCGCTGTCAGCCGTCAGATAGATCGTTGCCGCATACTTATGCCCTCTCTCGAAATAGGCATCTTCCACCTTAAGCAATCGCTCGGTACCATCGGTGATATCGACCCAGACCACGTCATGATAATAATACTCGTCTGTATAATCGCCCAGGTAATACTTTGCCCCTGAAGGAAGCACCGGCTCATAGTCCGGCGTGTCCAACGCAGCGGGTACTTTGATCGTCAGGGAAGCCGAACTGATCACTGTGGCTGCTTCTGTGTGCATCCCCGGCAAAAGAAAGATGCCGAGGATCAATAACAGCGCCAGGCCCAGGAACCATCCTGTTTTTTTCATAATCTTCATTGATCCTTTCTCCTTTCATCTATTCAAAGTTTATTGTTTTTAAAGGCCTTGTCGTTTGTATCTTTCCTAAAGCAAGAGACCGGGTCTGTTCCCACAGGGAACCGATCCGATCTCTGCATCAGATTTTACTTCATATATCCGTTCGCATCGAACGTATAGTTCTTGCCGTCGATCTTAATGGTGCAGTTCTTCGCATACCAGCCAGACGTGTCGCCGTACCACCAGCCTGTGCTGTTCTTCTTCCAGCTGGCCCTGTACTTATAGGTCCACGTTCCGTCGGCGTTCAGCCACCAGCCGCTGCACCACTCCTTCGCGGCCATGGCTCCGCTTTCCTTGAAGTAATAGGTCTTGCCGTCTATGGTCTTCCAGCCGGTGACCATGGCGCCTGAAGTGCCCAGATAGTACCATGTGCTGCCCAGCTTCTTCCAGCCGGTCTGCATCGCTCCGGAACTGCTGAAATAATACCAGCTGCCGCCGACCTTCTGCCAGCCGGTGACCATGGCGCCTGAGGTGCCCAGATAGTACCATATGCCGTTCAGCTTCAGCCAGCCTGTCTGCATATAGCCGGAGGCGTCAAAATGATACCACTTGCCGCCGATCTTCTCCCACTGGTTCCTCGGGTAAGTTCCGTCGGCGCGGCGGTACCACCAGCCCTTGGCGTTCTTGATCCATTTCCCGCCGGCAGACTGACCCGCGTTCTGGATAACAACGCGCTTTGCAGGCTCTGTGCCGTCCAGAATATTATCCCCGGTCACAACAGCGTTTACCGGTTCCGTGATCTTCAGAGAACTGCCCAGCACCAGCGTTCCGCCCTCTGATGAATCTATAGCTCCGACGCCGCCCTCAATGGTGACCGATACCGCCGCATTCCCGATACTGAGTACCGCATTATCAAGGATCACGCCGTATTCCTCACCGGACATACGTACGGAACCGCCGCTTATGTATAAACCGTCTTCATCCAGACAGATACCGACTCCTACGACTCCTTCAGCCTCCAGCGTACCGCCTGTCACCTCTGCGCGGACGGCATTGATGCCATACATATGCCCGACAGCGTTGACGGTCCCCCCGGAGATCCTTACAGTCTCCGGACTCGCGATCCCGGATGATCCGGAAAATGTCGTGACCGTACCGCCTTTAATGTGGACCCCGCCTTCCGCAAAAATGGCCTCAAACGGTCCGGAAGCGTTGATGTCGGCGTCTATCGTCAAAGATCCGTCAAGCACACATATGCCGCCGTAAAGATCATTCAGTTCGGCGGTTCCTGTGATGGTAAGATCTGTCCCTATCGCATAGATCTGATAATACCGTTCATGTGCTCCGGCAACTGCAGCTCCGTCCAGAACAAGCGTCCCCGATTCCGGAAGGAAGCGGGCAGTCCCGTCGCCCAGAATATCGTCCCGGTTTTCCACCGTCACCTGAGTCTCGCCGAGCCACAGATAATTCGCCGACACCGTAATAAGATCCGTATCGACTATGAGGACAGAACCGTTTTGGTAGATCTCCTTCTCTCTGACTTCCGTATCATTCAGCGAAACGCCTGTATTCTCGGTAAAGTAGTGTTCATCCGCCGCTGTAAGTTCGATCTCGGCAAAATACCTCCTGCCCTCTTCGAAGGTCTTCGGCGTAACGCCGCCTTCCGTATACCAGTTTGCGCGCGTGATAGTGACGTTTTCACCATAATTCAGGGCAACATTCGCCGCCGCGCCGCCGGCAGGAGCTTCAGATGCCGCGCCTAAAGCCGGCAGCTCCAGGTAAAGACTTACGTAATCGATCAGGCCTTCTTCAATATCATCCGCCTGCACACTCAGGCTCCCCGCCGGACACAGGGGCAGGAGCAGCACCAGTATCATAAGCATACTCATGATCCGCTTTTTCATGTACCGTACCTCCACTCTTATACGTAATCTGATGACATTTTTCCGCATCCTTGAAAATGCCGTTTTTGAAAATCCATCGTTTTGAAAATACATTCTTTTTCAGGGAAATGCCGCATACCTTTTCCCTTTGTTTCTATAGTCATTGTAACAGAACAACAGCAACTTCTCAAGGACTTATATGTTGAATATATATGAAAAATATTGGCGTCGTACTGAAAAGGTGCTCCGAGGCGCAAAAAAACGGTGCATTTCTGCACCGTTAAAGATATCTCTTCCATCATCATGTTTACATTCGTACTCAGCTCATTTTGAATTTAAGCGCGAATGCCGCCTTGCCTCATTTTCCGCTGAGAAGAAATCCGGCGTACAAGAGCTTATGGTCAGAACAGTCAGCGTCTGATACGCCGCTGGAAAGCTCGGTGAAGCCTTCGCTTACGACGATATTGTCGGGGGAAGAATTAAACCAGTGGAAGGTGCCGTAACGTCTGTCTTCCCGGTTGACGTAATAAGCGGCTTCCAGATAGCTGATATCTCCGATATTAAAACTGTTCAGATCTCCCAGAAGGACATATCGATCACAGGCTTTCAGCAATTTTACGATGGCTCTCATCTGTTTGATGCGTACCGAGCGGTTCTCGAAAGAAAGATGCGTCACAAATACATCCAGCTTAACGCCTTCCACGGTGATGACCGCATGTCCCAGCGAACGGCCTTCGCCGCTGCCGGAATCCAGGGGGATCACTTCAAAACTGTCAATGGGGTAACGGGATAATATAGCCGTTCCGTATTCCCCGCTCCCAAGAGAGATGGCTTTCGAGAAAGCATGGTAAGGATAGCCTGCCAGCCGGGCCAGCTCCGCGGGTTCGTCCATATTGCCGGAGCGCTCGCAGTTTACATCCACTTCCTGAAGCCCGATAATATCCGGAGAAACCTCTCGGACCGCCTCCGCGATCTTATCGAGTCCCTCCGCTCCGTGTTTGATGTTCAGTGTGGCCAGCATCAGCTCTGTGCCGGTATCAGCCCGGCTCTCCTGCCTGCTTTCAAAAGAACTTTCCGCAGCCGGCGGGTTTTTGCCGCAGGCGGAAAGAAGAAGGAGCAGAGCCGCTGCCATACATAAGAAACCGGATTTGGTACATGTTTTTTTCATAGGCTGCTGTTTTCTTGATTTTCCGGAATACTGACCGGTATATTTGCATGATTTTGCCGGAAGGCAGATTTCTTTTCTTCTCACTGTATCATTTAATGATCACCCTTCCTGCTCAGTCAGCATTCCTCCGATTATGCCAACCACATCTGTCACATCTTCAAATGTCACCCCCGCTGCGTAAGGGTTATCGGCAATATAATTACGCCAGAGATTTTTCAATGCTTCTCCCTCTCGGATATCCATAAGGATCTCCTCCCACTCCGCAAGAAGCTCCAGAGATCCACGCTTCCCGGCAGTGTGCTCCACCGCAAGCTTCAGTACCGGGATCCGGATCTGCTCTCTGTGCATATGATAAAGTGTATACAGATCATAGAAGTCCCTGGCCCGCGTGGTGCCAATATTCCGGCGAATAATCGTTTCATATTTCTCCGCCAGAATTGTCTCCAACGTATATGCCATAACCTGAATAGAGCGTTCCTCAAACAGCAGACGATATTCATATTGTATGGCTTCCGGCGTGATCTCGTCCCCGGTGGTAATATCCA
Organism: Lachnospiraceae bacterium; assembly: GCA_017438305.1. GTDB lineage: Bacteria > Bacillota > Clostridia > Lachnospirales > Lachnospiraceae > UBA1267. Next base: position 64,763 of record JAFRVX010000165.1, read on the forward strand.
TCTTCATGGGGTTCTTAATCTTCCCATACTCGGCTTCAAAATACACGCGGAAGTTGTTGTAGTCGTCATCCTCGCGGATCGGCTCAATTCTCTTATAAATAAAACGAATACCATCATTTAAACTGACGGAAAGAATCTCCTGTACGATACGGGATATTTCCTCTTCCGTCATATCGATGCCGCGGACAGTCGTATCCATGTCCATCGTGGTCCGTTCGGAAATGCCAATCATTGACGAGATCAGAAGACCTCCCTTCAGGATGAAATTGTTTTTGTAAGGCGATGCCGCCAGCCGATCCAGGATTCTCTCAAAGAGGAATATCTGCAGGACTTCCTGAGACCGAAGATCTTTATCTTTTGCAATACTTCGAATCGCCCCTTTGAGCTGTTCAGGTGTTTTCATGCAAGCACCTCTGAATAAGTCCGGATCTTGTCTTCTACCCCAAACTGTTTTCCGTACTTCAGCAGTTTCCTCATATTCGGTTGATTACCGAAATATGCTTTTATCGCTCCTGAATACAGCTGCAAATCCATGTCCTTCCTTGCGCGGATCAGATCACAGATACAGCGCTCTTTATCATAGAGACGAACATTACGTCCCATCGGTGTCAGTGCTTCCGTGATCCCGATTTCATACAGATCTTTTTTTACATAATGAACCCGCAGATCCGGGTGATCTTTACGGATGCGTGATACATTCGTTCCGGACGGAACGGTCACATCCAGGTGATGCGGGACACGATCCGACATTTCCCAAAGATAAAGAGCTGTTCCATAAGAAAATAAAAGGACATGACTTCGTTCCTGAAGAGCCGCATATTCATCCGTCAGGGAATCCGGAAGCGCATAGCGTCCGTGTCCAGTACGGATCAGGAAGAGCTTATCTACATAAGTTTTCAGATGAACGCGGCTGATTCCGGCTTCTTCGATCTGTTTTGCCGTAAAAACGCCGTCATTCGCTTCTGCAACATTTTGAATTGCTTTCCAAACGTCAGTCATGATGTTCCCCTCCTTTTCATTCGTGCTTAGATTTTATCACGCATAAGCACGTTTGTAAATCGCTGTTTTTCAAAGAAGACGCTGATGATGAAAAAAAGAGGCTGTTTTCTTCCTTTATTCCCCGAATTCCTTCATTTTCTTCGGGTTGCCTGTGATGAACATGGCATCCCCAAAACTGAAGAAGCGATAGCGTTCTTTTATAGCTTCCTGATAGGCATGCATGATGTGGTCCTTGCCCGCCAGGGCGGAGACCAGCATGACCAGGGTGGACTGGGGCAGGTGGAAGTTGGTGATGAGGCAGTCCAGGACCTTGAAGCGGTAGCCGGGGTAGATAAAGATGTCGGTCCAGCCGCTTTTGGGGTCGATGTGTCCGTTTTCGTCCGCGGCGGATTCGACAGTGCGGCAGGAGGTGGTGCCGGTACAGATGACCCGGTGGCCGGTCTCTTTGGCCCGGTTGATCTTCTCCGCTGCGTCTTCGTCGATCATGTAGAACTCCGAGTGCATGTGGTGGTCTTCGATCCTGTCCACCTTGACAGGGCGGAACGTGCCCAGGCCCACGTGAAGGGTGATCTCCGCGATGTCCACGCCCTTATCCCGGATCTTCTGAAGGAGCTCCTTCGTGAAGTGGAGGCCGGCGGTGGGCGCCGCGGCGGAGCCTTCGTTCCGGGCGTAAACCGTCTGGTAGCGCTCTTTATCCTTAAGCTCGTGGGTGATGTAGGGCGGCAGGGGCATCTGGCCCAGTTCGTCCAGGACCGCTTCGAAAACGCCTTCGTAGGAGAACCGGATCAGGCGGTTGCCCTCTTCCACCACGTCCAGGACGGTGCCCATGAGCTTCCCGTCCCCGAAATTCAGAACGGTTCCCGGGCGGCATTTTTTGCCGGGCCGGACCAGGGTCTCCCAGATATCGTTTTCCCGGCGCTTAAGAAGGAGCACTTCGATCCTGCCGCCGGTGCCTTCCCTGACGCCGTAGAGCCGGGCCGGAAGCACCCGGGTATTGTTGATGACCAGACAGTCGCCCGGTTCCAGTTCCTCCAGAATGTCCCGGAAGATCTTATGCTGTATTTCCCCGCTTTCCTTGTCCAGGACCATGAGGCGGGATTCGTCCCGGTGCTCTATGGGATCCTGGGCAATGAGTTCTTCGGGGAGTTCGTAATCAAATTCTTTTACATCCATGTTTTTACGTTTCCTGTTCGGTTTATACTATTTTCGGATCTGTGTATTTGCCTGTCCGCTTTATACTTTCCAGACGGCCCGATAAAGCACAAAAAGACCTGCCGCCGGAGAAAACCCTTTCCGCGGCAGCAAGGCCTTTATTTCTCTTTCCCTGTCTGACCAACCCTTTTCCCCTCAGGAATGTTCCCAAAAGGTCTCTTCCTCTCGGGTCTCTTCCCTTAGGGTCTCTTCCCCTCGGGTATCTTCCCCTCGGGGCTCTTCCCTTAGGGTCTCTCCCCTTAGGGTATCTTCCCCTAGGGGCTCTTCCCTTAGGGTCTCTCCCCTTAGGGTATCTTCCCCTAGGGGCTCTTCCCTGAAGCTATCTTCCCCTGGGGTATCTGCCCTCAGGCGTCCTTACTTCTTCACGTGGCTGTCCAGGAAGCGGTTGATGCGCTCCGTGGGTACCAGCAGGTCGTTCAGGCTGTTGTTGTGGTTCAGGTTGTCAATGATAAGGGCGATGTACTTGCTCAGATCAACGGTGCCGTAGTATTCTCTTTCGAAGAGCTCCGGACGCTGATAGGTAAGGTTCGTGGTCAGGACGCGGTAGATCGTGCCTTCTTCGTAGGCCTTGTCGAATTTCTCCAGGCCGTCGGTAAAGAGGCCGTAGGTTGAAAGGCAGAAGACCCGGTTGGCTTTCCGCTTCTTCAGTTCTTCCGCGACTTCCAGCATGGAGCCGCCGGAGGAGATCATATCGTCCACGATCAGAACGTCTTTGCCTTCCAGATCCTGGCCCAGGTATTCATGGGCGACGATGGGGTTCTTGCCGTTGACGATGCGGGTGTAGTCGCGGCGCTTGTAGAACATGCCCACGTTTACGCCCAGGTAGTTGGCATAGGCGATGGCCCGGTTCATGCCGCCTTCGTCGGGAGAGATGATCATCAGGTGATCATTGTCGATCTGAAGGTCCGGCGTGTCGTTTACGATCTTCTTGATAAACTGATAGATGCAGGAGAAATCTTCGAAGCCATTGTTGGGGATGGCGTTGGCCACCCGGGGATCGTGGGCGTCGAAGGTGATGATGTCGGATACGCCGCAGCTGATAAGCTCCTGGAGCATGGCCGCGCAGTCCAGGGATTCACGGCCGGTGCGGCGGTGCTGACGGCTGCAGTACAGGAAAGGCATGATGACCGATACACGGTTTGCCTTGCCGCAGATGGCGTTTAAAATACGCTTGAGATCCGCATAGTGATCGTCGGGAGACATGTGGTTGGGCACACCGTTCAAGCTGTAGGTAATGCTCCAGTTCAGCACATCCAGCATGATGTAGATGTCGGTGCCGCGGACGGTCTCCATGATCTGGCCCTTGCCTTCGCCGGACCCGAACCGGGGCGTCGCGGTCTTAAGAAGATAGCTGTCCTTCTGATAGCCTCTGAAGTGCAGGCCTTCGTCGCCGATAGCGTCTTCTCTTTCTTTTCTCCACTCCGCGATATAGGCGTCGACCTTCTCCGCCAGAGGACGGATGTTTTCCATTGCGATGATAGCAAGTGAGCCTACCGGAATTGTCTGTAATTTCACGTCTGCCATAGCCTGTTCTCTCCTTATTCAGCCTGTGGGTTAATTGTTGCTGTATCTTCTGGCGATACGGATGTCCGCGCCGTAAAGGGGCATGATCTCGTAATCGCTTAATATCCTGGATGCTATGCGTTCGGTATACCGGTCCGCCAGCAGATTGGGATCCATGTTCATGGAGATGATGGTGCTCTTCTTCCGAAGGGCGCGTTCGTTGACGGTATAGAAAAGCTTTCCGATGGTAAAGGCGTTGGCCCGTTCCGTGCCCAGATCGTCGATGATCAGAAGGTCGCTGTCCAGAACGAACTGGTTCAGCCGGTCCTCCTCAATATCGCTGTCGTAGCGGAAAGCGGTTTTTTCAAATTCTTCAACAAGGTCGATGGCCGAAAAGTAGACCACCGAATGGCAGGAATCCATCAGGGCTTTGGCGATGCAGTTGGACAGGTAGGATTTCCCGGTGCCCGTGGGCCCGTAAAAGAGGATGTTCCCGCCGTCTCTGTCGAAGTTTTCGGCATATTCCCTGCACCGGGCGACGATGCGCTTCATATGGTCATAGACGGACCGTCTGCCGTTTTCTTCCTTCCGGCTGTAGTGATCAAAGCTCAGGTTTTCGAAATTCTCCTTTTCCAGCCGGCTTTCCAGGTGGCTCTGATGATACAGAAGGTCCACCGCCAGCCGGACGAAACAGTGGCATTTTTCCCCGTTGATAAAGCCGGTGTCCCGGCAGTCGGGGCAGTCATAAGTCATTTCGAAATCCTGTTCCGAAAGGCCCTTTTCCCGAAGCAGGAGCTGTCTCTTTTCCTTGAGTTCCGCAGCTTCCTTCTCCAGCTGTTTCTTTTCATCTTCCCGGTTCAGGATCGCGGCCCGGGCCCGTTTCGAGGCGTTTTCCGCATAGGCGTCCTGCAGCGTTATCAGCTCGGGGATCTCCTTATACAGGCTTTCCTTTTTCCGGTTCAGTTCTTCTAAATGCTTCATCCGGCGCCGGTCATAGACGCGCATGATCTCTGCATACTGGTCGTTTTTAAGCGGCATGGCGCCTCCGTTTTAGCTTAATTAAGATTCCAGCAGTTTCCGCACCAGGGCGTTGTAGTCGGTATGGCGCTCGTCGAAATTGTGGAAGGCGGTTTTCTTGACCGGGGGGTCGTGCGGCTCCTTCTGCTGCTTCTCCCGGTTCTTTTCCTCGTGGAATTCCTTGTCCCGGGCTTCCGCGTCTTCCAGGGTCTTCACACCGGAAGCGGCCCAGGCCAGTATGATGCTGTCCGCATATTTGAAGGAGGGCTTGTCGGCCTGCTCCATGGTGCGCCGGATGGCTTCCAGGACCATGGGGAGGTCATAGAGCTTCAGCCATTTTTCGATATAGTCCAGTTCGTCCCGCACCAGCTCCCGGTTTCTGATCCCGAAGGCTTTTTTGATGCTGTAGACGTTGTGGTTGCGGGCGGCCGTCGTGTCCCGGATCTCCTGAAGATCCGACAGGCCTTCCTTTTTCCAGCCCCTGGCAACGGACAGGATGTAGGCGGCCGAGGAACGGTGCTGCTCCACGCAGTATTCGATCAGATATTCCACCACGTCCGGATCCCGGTCAAAGAGCAGATAGCTGGTGCCCAGAGCTTCCCGCATGCGCCAGTTGATGGGCATCTTGGTCAGATATTCCGCCAGGGACAGGATCTCCGCGAACTGCTCGTCCGTATCCAGGACCGAAAGGTCCGTGGGCATGGGGACGTCGGGGGCCGCGGCCTTTTTCTCCGGCTTCGGAAGCTGCATCACATTGTCCGGCATCTCCCGGGCAGGCACGGCAGGGGCGGGCGCGATACTGCTCCGGCTTTCCGGCTCCCGTCCGGCTGACGCATAGGAAGCCGGCTTCTCCTTCAGCAGGGTGATGCCCGAAAGCTCGCCGTCGGACCAGGAAAGGGACAGTACGCCCTTTTTCTCCCAGGAAGTCAGGGCCTGGAGCACCTTTTTAGGCGTCACGTCGAACAGATCAGCCATATCCTGAAGCGACAGAAGGACAGAACTGTCCATAAGCGCTCTTTTAATATACAGATACACCTTGAGCTCCTCTTCGGAAGCTTCGGGCATAAACGTATCAATAAAGGATACGGGCACCTCCACATATTCATATTCTGCTTCGGAATATAATCTGAGATTCTTCATGACAACCTTTCCTTTCGGCACAGAAACCGGTACGGTTTATTCCTGTTTCTGTATCTGCCTGTGGGGTAAAGTATATCACAAAAATCCGAAAAGAAAAGAAGATAAAAAAAGCCCTTCCGGTGAATAACTTCTGTGGAAAATGTGGAAAATGTGCATTGTTTACGGGTACTTTTCAAAAAGCAAGCGTTTCCGCGACTCCGGGAAGCTGCGATTTTTCCGCTGTTTCGGGACAAAAAGCTGTTGATACTGTGGATAAAGAGGAAAACCCGGCCCGAAACCGCATAATTCAAAGCCTTTCAGGCCCCCGAAAATTTGTTGATAAGATTTATTCCCGTTCGTTTCCGCCTCTCTGCGCGCCCGTTTTCAGTCCTTCCGATGTGCCCGGTCAAGCCGTCTTTTAACGCCTGCTCCGATTGTCCCATACTTTCGGTCCGGCAGCCTTTAACCACCTGCTCCGGCCCTCCCATGCTTAAGGTCCGGCCGGCCCGGAACGTTCACTCAGTCTTCCCTGTTCTTCCAGCTCAGCCGGTGGAGCTCTCCGTGTTCCTGAAGCCCTTCAAACCGCTGCTGCCGCAGGGCTTCGTACAGGATCACCGCCGCGGAATTGGCCAGGTTCAGAGACCGGATGGACTCGTTCATGGGGATCCGGATGCAGTCTTCCTCATGGTCTACCAGGATCTCCTCCGGGATGCCGGCGGTCTCCTTGCCGAACATGATGAAATCATCGGGTTTATAGGTCACTTCGTCGTAGCGCCGATGGGCCTTGGTGGTGGCCATATAGACCTTCGCCCCGGGGTTTTTCTCCAGGAAATCCTGAAAACTCTCGTAAACCCTTACGTCCAGGTCCTTCCAGTAATCCAGTCCGGCCCGTTTCAGAAGCTTGTCGTCCAGGGAAAAGCCCAGGGGTTTTATCAGATGGAGGACCGTGCCCGTCGCCACGCAGGTCCTTCCGATATTGCCGGTATTCGACGGGATCTCCGGCTCATGAAGCACAATGTTCATCTTGTAGTCTCCCTCGTCCTTGCAGCCTGTTTCAAGGAGTATGCTCTTTCTGATTGTATACTTTTTCAGCCTGTATACTTTCTCAATCTTCTTGTTCCCTGCGCAACACAAAGTTCTTTTTCGGCCGCTCCAGGAACCGCTCTTCCTCTCCCCGGAGCAGGATCTTTTTTACGGCCTTCTGCGTATAGCCGCAGACATCGCAGGGGACGCCGGCTTCCTTAAGAGCCCGCAGAACCGGTCCGTCGTCCGCCGTACAGGCTATGAGCACGCCTTTGGCGTACAGCTCGTAGGGATTTCCTCCCAGAACATTCATGATCTCTATGGTCTGCTGGCGTATGGGGATCCTCTTCAGATCCACGGTAAAGCCGATGCTGAAACGCTTCGAAAGCGCGAACAGGGCCGCGAAAACCCCGCCGTTTCCGGCCGGGACCACGGTGCAGCCCATCTCCGTAAAGATGCGCTCCGCCTCCTGGATAAGGGCAAGATCCTGCCTCAAAAAGCCCATGTCAAGATAGCGGGGCGAAAAACGCTGTAGCAGGATCTCCCGCTTCTTTTCCGCAATGGCATAAGCCCCGCTTTCCCCCGCGTACCCGGCGATGATGATCTTTTCTCCGGGAAGGACTTTTTGCCCTGCTTCTTTCCTTTTTCCTTCTCCTCGCCCTTTCGCTCCCGAAGATCCATCGGCCTTGTTTTTTCTTGACGGGTTTTTTTGTTCTCCGATTCCTTCAGGCCTCAGGAATCCAGCTTCTTCAAATCTATGTTTCGCAGATCCGGATTCTTCAGGTCTGAGCTCCGCAGATCCGGTTTCTTCAGGCCTGAGCTCCGCAGATCCGGTTTCTTCAGACCTGAGCTCTCCGGGTGCCTGATCCCCGGGACCAGGCTCCTCTGCCCCATGAAAAAGCCCCGGCACATCCGCGAAGGCTGCCGTCAGGGCTGCTTCAAAAAACGTTTCGGGGAAGATTTCCGGGGCTTTTTCCATTTCATGACAGTTTTCCATACTTACCACGTCAGCAGCAGGCCGATAATGGTCGAGATCAGCATGGCCGCGATCAGGATGATGACCACGATCGCAGCGATCCGCCGCTGTCTTGTCTCTTTTTTGCTGCGTTTAACAGCCATTTACGCCTCCTTTACAGCTGCCGAAGGGCAGATGTCCTTTAAAAAGCATTTTTCGCATTTGGGGCTTCTCGCGAAGCAGATGGTCCGCCCCAGGGTGATGATCTGCATATTGTAGCGGATCCAGTTTTCTTCGGGAAGGACCTCCATCAGGTCGTATTCCACCTTCTCGGGGTCCGTTTCTTCCGTGAAGCCCAGTTTCCGGGAGATCCGTTTGACGTGGGTGTCCACCACCACCGAGGGCTTCCGGTAGACGTTTCCCAGGATCACGTTGGCAGTCTTTCGTCCGACGCCGGGAAGGGTCAGCAGCTCTTCCATCGTGTCCGGCACCACGCCGTTATAGACGTCTCTTAATCGTCTCGTGCAGCCGATGATGTTTTTCGCCTTGGCGTGGTAGAAGCCGATGGAATGAATCTCCTTTTCCAGTTCCTCAACGTCCGCCTCCGCAAAGGCCTCCAGCGTAGGAAAAACGGTAAAGAGGCGGGGGGTCACCATATTGACCCGGGCGTCGGTGCACTGGGCGGAAAGGATCACGGCGATCAGGAACTGCACCGGGGTCTCGTGGTCCAGATAGACGATGTCATTGGTGCCGTACTCCCGGTCCAGCCTGGCCAGGACCTCCGCAACATATTTTTCATCTGGTTTCTTCATGGGTCTCCGTCTGTCTTTCCAGATCCCAGACAAAGCCCAGGCTGAAGAAGCTGGGTTCCTGGGATCCTGCCAGCTGGGCCGTGGCCATCTGAAGATGGGTGGTCCTGCCGTTCTTGTCCGTATGGCTCCAGTCAACGATCACGGTGGTGGTGGCCACGTTGCCGACGGAATGGGTACCCTTCGTCTCCTCCGCCTCGCCGAAGCGTTCCGTGAGCTTTTCCTTGACCTGATCATACAGGTCCTTCAGCTTCATCTCCCGGACGGTGTTTTCATCGTCCATATACATGAGGCTGATCATGTAGCAGAGGCCTTCGTGGGTCACAGCGGCCGTGGTCTGGTCATCCGTAACGTTCAGGAGGCTTACCTTGAAGCCCAGGCCCGAATAGATGATATCACCGTTTTCGGCGTAGCCCGCGACGTTGTCCAGGGGCGCCCCCACGATCTCCCGGACCTCTTTGATGCTCCTGCCCCAGGAAACGCCGGGATAATGAAAGCCTTCCTCTTCCGAAAAGATCTGGTCAAGATCCAGTTCGGTGACCTGGTTCAGCTTCCGCTCCAGCTCCATGGACTTGGCCAGGGGCGACATACACCCGGTAAAGGACAGAAGCAGCAGAAGGACAGTAAACAATACTGCGGCTTTTTTCATAAAAGACTCCTTCAGCGGTTATTGTATTCTGAAAGTTTTTCGGTGTTTCTCAGCGATTTGCTCAAATATTTCTCAGATATTTCCTCGACAATTATCCGTATATATTCTTGCATAATCCTGAAATGTTTTCAGGTATTTCCCGGATATTTTCCCGTTCAGTTTTTCTCGTAGCTGTCGATCAGGATACTGGTGTCGAAGTAGTTGATCTTCATGGCCTTGCGGACGTCGTCCAGGGTCTTTGCCGCTTCCGCCTCCGCTTTCTCGGTGCCTTTTTTCAGGATATCCACCACCGCGTCCAGGTTCTTTTCGTAATCGGCGCGTTTTGCACGGATGGGCTTCAGCATTTCTTCCATGATGGCATTCAGGAAGCGTTTGACCTTGACGTCGCCCAGGCCGCCCCGGGTGTAATGGTCCTTCAGCTCCTGCAGGCAGCTGTATTCCGGCAGGAAGGCCGCGAAATGCTCGTCTTTGCAGAAGGCGTCCAGATAGGTGAAGACCGCGTTGCCCTCCAGATGGCCGGGATCGGAGACCTGGATGTGCAGAGGATCCGTAAACATGCTCATGATCTTCTGCTTGACGGTCTTTTCATCGTCGGAAAGATAGATGCAGTTGCCCAGGGACTTGCTCATCTTGGCGTTGCCGTCGGTTCCGGGAAGCCGCTTGCAGATCTCGTTGTCCGGGATCAGCGCTTCCGGCTCCACCAGCACCTCGTCGTAGACCGTGTTGAATTTCCTCACGATCTCCCGGGTCTGCTCGATCATGGGCAGCTGGTCCTCGCCCACCGGCACCGTGGTGGCCTTGAAGGCGGTAATATCCGCCGCCTGGCTGATGGGATAGCACATGAAGCCCACGGGAATGCTGGCTTCGAAATTCCGCATCTGGATCTCCGACTTGACCGTGGGATTCCGCTGCAGGCGGGCCACCGTCACCAGGTTCATATAATAGAAAGTAAGCTCGGTGAGCTCCGGGATCATGGACTGAATGAACAGATTGGCTTTTTCCGGATCCAGACCGACGGAAAGATAGTCCAGGGCAACCTGGAGGATGCTCTTCCGGATCTTTTCGGGATTGTCAAAGTTGTCGGTAAGGGCCTGGGCATCGGCGATCATGATAAAGATCTTATCGAACTCGCCGGAATTCTGCAGCTCCACCCGTCTTCTTAAGGAGCCCACATAGTGGCCGATATGGAGCCGTCCCGTGGGGCGGTCGCCGGTAAGGATGATCTTGGGATCCTTTTTTGTCGTGTTTTCCATAAAAACCTCACTTGCTTAACTTTTGTATTTCGTTACAGATACCGCCCCTTCACCAGGGGCCAGATGAAAATGAGCCCCAGCAGGAGAAGATGCATCGGATAGAACAGATACAGCGCCGTCCGGACGGTTCTTGAGGGTATCCCCTGCTTTCCGTTGTAGAAGTAGATCGGGATCAGGGCCAGGAGGGCCAGGGATTCCAGGCTGTTTGTGAGAAGGATGCAGACGGCAATGCCGAAGGCGCTCACAAACATCTGGAAGAACTGCTCGCTCCTTACCAGGAACCGGACTTTTTCCATCGGGGCTGCCAGGATGCCCATGACAGCGATCATAAAGACTCCGGCCCAGCCGTAATCCGTCAACAGCCATTTTTCGGCGATGAAGCCGCAGGCAAAGGCCGCAAGGCCGGAAAGCAGCCAGCCGAGAAGGGCTTTTTTCCCGGGGAGGCGACTGCCCCACTGGATCACATAGATCACCGGGAGTCCCAGGGCCAGGGTGAAGAACACGTTCTGCCCGGCGGGGTCCCAGAGTTTTCCCGTAAGGGCCAGATCGAAGGGCACTTCGGAAACCAGGGCGAAGATCACCATCCTCAGAAGGTATCTGCCTTTGGATTTCGTATACATGGCCCCCTGCACCAGCTGGAAGCAGAAGATCGGAAAGGCGATGCGCCCGATGCCCCGCATGACGCGGTACAGGGTGTACATGCCGTGCATGTTGCCCGAGATCCATAAGGATACCGCCGTATGGTCGATCAGCATCGAAAGATAGGCGATGATTTTTAAAACCAGTGTCGTCATATTGTTTAAGCTGTTTCCTGAGCCCGCTCTTCTTCCTGGTCTTCGGTAAGCTGGTAGACCTGGCGCTTTTTGGCCATTTCGTCCGAAGCCAGATATTCGTCGTAGGTGGTCATCTTGTCGATGATCTGGCCGTTGACGAATTCAATGATCCGGTTGGCCGTGGTCTCCACCAGCTGGTGGTCGCGGCAGGCAAAGAGGATCACGCTGGGGAACTTGATCATCCCCTGGTTCAGGGCGGTGATGGATTCCATGTCCAGATGGTTGGTGGGCTCGTCAAAGATCAGCACGTTGGCGCCGGAGATCATCATCTTCGACAGGATGCAGCGGACCTTTTCGCCGCCGGACAGGACCCGGACTTTCTTTTCGCCGTCCTCGCCGGCAAAGAGCATGCGCCCCAGGAAGCCCCTGACGTAGGTGATGTCCTTGATGGGGGAATACTGCTGGAGCCAGTCGTAGATCTTCAGGTCCGAATCGAACTCATAGCCGTTGTCCTTGGGGAAATAGGCCCGGGAGGTGGTGACGCCCCACTTGAAGGTGCCGGAATCCGGCTCCATCTCGCCCATCAGGATCTGGAAAAGCGTCGTCTTGGCCAGCTCGTCGCCGCCCACAAAGGCGACCTTTTCGCCTTTATTCAGGGTGAAGGACACATGGTCGATGACCTTCACGCCGTTGATGGTCTTGCAGAGGTCCCGGACCTCCAGCACGTCGTTTCCGATCTCCCTTTCGGGGCGGAAATCAATATAGGGATATTTTCTTGAAGAAGGCCGGATCTCTTCCAGCTGGATCTTTTCCAGGGCCCGCTTTCTGGAGGTCGCCTGCTTGGATTTGGAGGCGTTGGCGGCAAAGCGCTGGATGAATTCCTGCAGTTCCTTGATCTTTTCTTCCTTCTTCCGGTTGGCTTCCTTCATCTGGCGGATCATCAGCTGGGAGGATTCGTACCAGAAGTCGTAGTTTCCGGAGTACAGCTGGATCTTGCTGTAGTCCACGTCGGCGATGGCGGTGCAGACCTTGTTCAGGAAATACCGGTCGTGGGAGACCACGATGGCGGTGTTTTCGAAGTTGATGAGCCATTCCTCCAGCCAGTCGATGGCGGCCAGGTCCATGTGGTTCGTGGGCTCGTCCATCAGCAGGATATCAGGATTTCCGAAGAGGGCCCGGGCCAGAAGGACCTTCACCTTTTCGGAGCCCTTCAGATCGCCGACCCTGGAATAATGCAGGGCTTCGTCGATGCCTAAGCCGTTCAGCAGCGTCGCCGCATCGGATTCGGCTTCCCAGCCGTTCATCTCCGCGAATTCGGCTTCCAGCTCCGCGGCCTTTTCTCCGTCTTCATCGGTAAAATCTTCCTTGGCGTACAGGACTTCCTTCTCCTTCATGATCTCAAAGAGTCTGGCGTTTCCCTGCATGACCGCGTCCATGACGATCTCATCGTCATATTTAAACTGGTCCTGCTCCAGGACCGAGAGCCGCTGGCCGGGAGTGATGGTGACCGTTCCGTTGGTGGGCTCCAGCTGCCCGGACAGGATCCTTAAGAAGGTGGATTTTCCCGCTCCGTTGGCGCCGATGATCCCGTAGCAGTTGCCTTCCGTAAATTTGATGTTCACGTCCTCGAACAGGGCTTTCTTCCCGATCCGAAGCGTAACGCCGTTGGCACTTATCATGATCGTCTCCTTTATAATGCTCCCCGTTCCCGGGTCTGGCAGGTCAGCAGGATCACCTGCCGTCCAAGCTGTTTCAAAAGTTTGATGCCGGCGGACAGCCGGTCGGTATCGAAGTTGGCGAAGATATCGTCCAGGATCACCGGAAGGGATTTTTCCGGATCGAACTCATCCAGCATGGACAGCCTGACGGAAAGCAGCACCTCATGGGCCGCCGCCGTGGAAAGGTCGCCCACCGCGATCTCCTTGCCCTGCCGGCTCACGTAGATCATCTGCTGGGGATCCACGCTGATCTTTTCATCCGCCATTTCGTTAAGCCGCGACAGATACGCGGTGGCGCCGATGCTTAAGCCGTCCTCGCCTTCATCCAGCTTTCCGGCTTCTTCCAGGGCGCTGATGGACAGGCCCAGGGCCTGGATATCTTCCAGGAGAGCGTCCTGAAGGGCCTTCTTTTCGGAGAGCTCCGCCAGCTTCGGCATCAGCTCTTCCTGCCGTTTTTCGCGGCTTTCCTTTTCTGCTTTCAGCAGGTCATTCTCTTCCATCAAAAGTTCCAGCTGTCCTTCCCGCTCCGCGCGGTTTTCGACCTTTACGTCTACTTCGTCCCGGTGGTCCAGATACAGCTGATAGGCCTGTTCCGCATTTTCCGCCTGCAGTTTAAGCTCCGCTATCCGGCCGTCAAAGGCTTTTTCCGCCTTGTCGGCGGCCGCCTTTTTCATCAGGAAGAGGATCCCGATGATGGTAAGGCCCAGACAGCCCACGGACCCGGCGATCACCGCCGGAAGCACCAGTCCTTCGGAGAAGGCAAAGTGCTTGTACCAGGCGTAACCCCAGGCCAGAAGGCCCAGAATAATGCCTGCGATCAGGAAGCCCAGACCGTTTACGGGCTTCTTCTGCGCCGATCCTTCCCGGCGCTTCAGTTCCCCGTCCAGGGCCTGCTGCTTCTTAAGCATGTCGTCTTTATAGCTTTGGAGGCGGCCCCGGTTTTCTTCGTCGGTCCGGGCGGCTTCGTCGTCCAGCCGGCCCTTCTTTTCCTGATAGGACAGGTCGTTTTCCGACACCAGGCGGTTCAGTTCCTCCAGTCTTTCCTCGTTGGCCAGGTTCTCTTCCGCGGTTTCCCGGAATTCCTTTTCCAGCCCCGTCAGAAGCTTCGCTTCCTTTTCCTGCTTTTTCTGAAGCAGGATATCCCGGGCCTTTTCAAAACGGGCCTTCAGTTCCTCTTCTTTTTTCTTAAGGGCGGTCTTCTCCGTGGTCTCGCGCCATTTATCGTCATCTCTTCTGAACCCGTTCTGGGACAGGAAGCCGGAGGAAACATACTCCTCCTCCGTGACGCCCCTTAACAGTCCTGCCAGGACCGCCTCGGGATCGCTGAAGGCCTCGCCGGTATCCGCGTTCCGGACGGTCAGGCTTTCCTCGGGAAAGCTTCTTTCGATCTCATAGCGCGCTTCTTTATCCGCCACCACCATCCGTCCGCCGAAATTCCCTTCAAAATCATAGGGAAGATACCGGCTGTACAGGGCTGAATCCCGGGGGAGCCCGTAGAACATGCCCCTGACAAAGGAAGCAATCGTGGTCTTCCCGGATTCATTTTCGCCGGTGATGATATTGACGCCGTCTTTAAGCTGGATCCGGACATTTTTCAGTTTTCCGAAATGAACGATGTCAAGTGAACGAATGATCAAGGACCAAGCCTCCTTAAGCCTTATGCTTCACTGTCTTCTCTCAGGGCTTCCAGCCCGAAGGACAGCGCTTTCATGTGTATGGGATCCGCGGGGGATTTGAACAGGGCCGACGCAAAGCGGGCCACGGTCTCATCCTCCCGGCAGGTCTTCAATGCTTCCGCATTCCTGGTAATATCCGTGCGGTCGTCGATCTTCTTCACCAGGCCCAGGGAATAGAACCGGTCCTTATGCAGAAAGACCTCCGGCGACATGGCGCCTTCCAGCACGATCTCATAGATATTATCGCTTCCCGCCTTATTGATGGTCCCCTGCAGTCTTCCGGAGACCGTCTCCAGGCCCTGCTCTTCGGAGATCTCCGCCTTCAGGGAGACGTATTCCCGTTTTACGGCGCTGACGAACTGGCGGGTAAAGCCCGCCGACTGCTTCTTCCCGGGAAGCAGGGTGCAGAGGAAAAAGCCGTGGCTGTTTTCATCGGAAAAGTCAGAAGCAAAAAAGTTTCCCGGAGAGAAGATCCGGTTCTGGCCGCTTCCCTTATAAAGAAACGGCGTGCCGATGCCGCAGTAATCAAAGGGCAGCTGACAGCTGTCCAGAACTTCTTTCGTATCCTCTTTGGCAAGGGACGGCGCCAGAAGGACCTGCACCGCGCCTTTTCTGCCCCGTTCCAGGGATCGGGCATCCGCTGCTTTTTTTGGATCCTCCGAAAAAGGACAGGCCGTGATCTCCGTCTGAAGCTTCGGATAGACCATCCGCTGCACTTCCGCTCCTGAAACAAGCGCGGTATGGCTCTTCCACTGATAGGGAACATCGGCAGCGCCCTTGTCCCGGTCTCCGGGAAGATACAGGACCTGGCCCTCTTTGAGGGCGGAAAACAGCTCGTCCGCCTTTTCAAGCTCCCCAACAGAAGGCGTGTCATCAAACAGGTTTCCGGTAATAAACAGGAAGTCGCAGCCCTGCTCCTTACAGGTATTGACAGCGTTCTGAAGATCCTCCCACTGCT
>JAFRVX010000166.1 GCA_017438305.1 Lachnospiraceae bacterium
ATCTCGTTGGTGTGGTGCGGGAAGGCGTTGTCGATGCCGCCGCAGTGGATATCCAGATGCTCGCCCAAATGCTTCATGGAGATGGCAGAGCACTCAATGTGCCAGCCGGGATAACCCACGCCCCACGGAGAGTCCCACTTCAGCGCCTGATCCTCGAATTTGGACTTGGTGAACCAGAGGACAAAATCATTCTTGTTCTTCTTGTTGGTATCCTCTTCCACGTCGTCCCGGACGCCCACCATCAGATCCTCGTCCGTCTGATTGCCGAAGACGTAGTAGCTGTCCAGCTTCGAAGTGTCAAAATAGATGTTTTCGCCGGCCTTGTAGGCATAGCCCTTCTCCAGCAGCACTTCGATCATGTGGATGAATTCATCGATGCAGTTGGTGGCAGGTTCCACCACGTCCGGCCGCTTGATGTTCAGCTTATCGCAGTCCTCGAAAAACGCCTTCGTATAGAAATCGGCGATCTCCATCACGGACTTATGCTCTCTCTTCGCGCCGGCAAGCATCTTGTCTTCTCCGGTATCCGCATCGGAAGAAAGATGGCCCACGTCCGTGATGTTCATGACCCGCTTTACCGAAAGCCCGGTATAGCGGAAGGTCTTTTCCAGGACGTCCTCACAGATATAGGACCTTAAGTTTCCGATATGGGCAAAATGGTACACGGTGGGCCCGCAGGTATACATATTCACCTTACCGGGCTCATTGGGGATAAAAGGTTCGATTTTCCGCGTCAGCGTGTTGTATAAACTGATCATTTTGCTGCCTTTCTGCTAGCTTGTTATTTATCACAGACCGCCCGGACTTGCTGCCGGCGGTTTTTTCCGAATGAACAGCATCCTTGACGAAAGCCGTTTTATGTCAGGACGCTATTGATTGAAGAGGTTACGAGAGAAGGCAGACTGCCTGTACGGCAATGCCTTCCATGGCGCCGGTAAATCCGAGTCCCTCCTCCGTCGTGGCTTTTACGCTCACGGCTGATGCGGGAAGCCCCAGGACTTCGGCGATATTGGCCGCCATCTGCGGCCGGTAGGCTTTTAATTTGGGTCTCTGGCAGATGATCGTGGCGTCGATGTTTTCAATGCCGTATCCGGCCTCTTTCAGGATCTCTGCCGTTTTCTTAAGAAGGATCATGGACGAGATGCCCTTATAGGCAGGATCCGTATCCGGGAAATGCTCCCCGATATCCCCCAGGGCTGCCGCCCCCAGAAGGGCATCCATAACGGCGTGGGTCAGGACGTCCGCGTCCGAATGGCCCAGAAGCCCCATTTCAAAGGGGATCTCAACCCCGCCGAGGATCAGTTTCCTGTCTTTAGCGAAGCGATGCACGTCATAACCGGTTCCGATTCTCATCTTTCTCCTCCGTCAACGAAAAATAATAGCAAAAAAAACGATGAATTTCAATATACAGATTCAACAGGCCCGCGGACACTGATTCAACAGGCCTGCGGACACGGATTCAACAGGCCTGCGGACACTGAATCAATAGGTTGCGCACAGTGACCAGCCGGCATCCCGCAGGTATGATGAACCTCACCAGGTCCGGCAGATCCAACCGGATTCCGTGAAGGAGACCTTCAGATAAGCCCTGCCAGGGTCTTTATGGCTTCTCCCGCCATGATAAGGCCCATGACCGAGGGCACGAAGGCCACCGACGAGGGGGTCCTGGGATCCACGCTCTCTCCCACTTCTTCTCTGGAGAAAACGCATTTCACGTCCTTCAGTCCCCGGGCTTTGAATTCCCTGCGGATCCGCCTTGCCAGGGGACAGACACTGGTCTTGTATACGGTCCCGGTTTCCAGTTTCGTGGGATCCAGTTTGTTCCCGGCGCCCATGGCCATGATCAGCGGCACGTTGTACCGCTGGCAGGTTTCCGCCAGGAGCAGTTTCGCCGGCACGTCGTCGATGCAGTCCAGCACCATATCGAACTTTTCGAAAGGGAACCGGTCCAGGGTCTCTTCGGAAAAGCGGATGGGAAAGGTCTCTACCCGGCATTCCGGGTCTATATCCGCAGCCCGCAGCCTGAAGACCTCTGTCTTCAGCAGGCCCACCGTAGAATGACAGGCCACCAGCTGGCGGTTCAGGTTCGTGATGTCCACCTCGTCCGAATCACAGACGTACAGGGTGCCGACCCCGGAGCGGACCAGAGCCTCCGCCGCAAAAGAGCCCACGCCCCCGATGCCGAAAACCGCTGCCGATGCGCGGTTCAGCCGCCGGACGCCATCTTCTTTAAACAGGGGAATCTCCCGGAAAAACTGGGGACGGATCTCCGGTTCGTTCCGGTTTTCATCCCGTAAAAGGCCGGGGTCTTTCTGTCTTCCGTCTTCGAAAAGGCCGGTTCTTTCTTCCTCAGCCATCGGTTCTCCTTTCCTTATTCAGTTTACTGCGCCAGCTGCCGTGAAGGATCCGCCGTTTTATTTCGAAGGATTCTTTTTACGCAGAAGCCACCTTTATTTATCCGAAAGAGCCACTCTTATTTATAGGAAATAAAGGAGTTGTTGTTCTTCAGGAAATACCCCTCCGCGGTCCTGGTATCGACCACCGTGGTCTCCCGGGTCTCCGGGAAGTAGATGCGGATCCCGTCGGTTTCGTAGCCGCAGATCACGCAGGCGGTATCATCCCCCATGACGGCCATCACAGGCCGTCCTTTGTTGATGAAGTACAGCACTTCCTGGAGCGTGCATTCATACAGATTTACCGCGGAACCTGCCCCCAGGGCTCTGTCCAGGATCTCGAAGGGACTCAGCCCCTGCTTCAGATCCTCCGCCACACGCCTCAGCTGTATGCCCTCCTGGGCGGAAAGCACCTGGAGCGACGCGCCGAGGGAGCTGACTTCCTCCGTTTTTTCATACTGCTGGATGGAAATGGTCTTCGCCAGATCCCTGGTCCCCCTGGTCCACAGATAGTTCAGGGAATCATCCACGACCACCCCCATAATGGAGAAGGCCTTATCGATGGCTTTATTGATCTCCGACTCCACCGCCAGGAGCCTGCCGTACCCGTAAACATAATAAACGCCGGTCTGCATATGGGTCAGCCGGATCACATTGACGGACTGGCCCGCTTCAAAGGAAGGCACCGCCTCCGAATACTGAGAGTCATGATTGGTCGTGGTGCCGATCTGGATATAATACTGCCGTTTGGCGGTTTCGCTGTTCTTCCGTCCCAGAGAGCTTCTGTACACATCGGTATCGATGGGCTGGGTCAGCAGCAGGTAATCGTTGTCGATCCGGGTATAGGCATCCTTGGATTCCTTCACGCACCGCCGGATAGTCACCCGCTTTTCAGTCACCTCGGCTCCCAGGATAAAGAAATCCCTGGCCTCATAATCCTGCCGGACCGTCAGTTTTTCATCGGTGGAAGCGATCAGGATCCGGTTCAGCAGCTGCTGGGTATCCACGTTGGCCTGGATGATGGAGTCCTCCTTCAGCCCGAAGCCGTAGACAATGTCATCGCCGATAAAATCCAGGATCTTTACGAATTCGTTCTCTTCGGCGTTCACCAGGGCCGTGGTCTGGGTGTCCATGTTCAGGATCACCAGGCGCTCCGGATAATTCAGATCAGACCCCTCCTGCCAGGAGACCACGTTTCCTTTTTCGTTCATCGCATAAGTGCCGGGATAGGCCCGGATGGAGACTTCCACGGATTCGCCGGTCTTTAAGTCGATGGAATAGATCCCGTCGCCGTAGCGGAGATAACATACGTCCTCCGCGTTCACATAGGCCAGCGTTCCCAGATCCATCATCAGCATCTGCTCCGATTCGGAGACCGGCATGAAAAAGAGCCGTTTGGCCGCATTCAGGGAAGCATTGTAACGGTAGAAGCAGATGCCCACCCGTCCTTCATAGCTTCCGCGGTTCATATAGCCGTAGACCATGTAGTCGATATCGCCTTCGTCCGATACCTTGACGATCTGCATATCGTGATGATCAAAGGAAGAACGGGAGGTGAGGTCGTCCTCGTCCGCAAACGAGAAGATCCGGTTCATGGAATTTGTTTTGGCATTGTAGGAACGGATCTCCCGGTTCTGGATAAAGACGGTGTAAATGTCATTGTCGGAGTTCAGGATCTGGGTCTCTCCTGATCCGATCCCCAGGAAGATACGGCCGTTTTCCATCATGGCCTTATCATCTTCGAAAGCCTGTTCCACGGTCCGGTAATAATCCAGCAGATATACCTTCTCCGAACGGTAACGGGTGCAGAAAAACTCCTTCACGAAGCATTTCTTCATCTCCCCGTCGATCTCCATCTCAATGGTATAGTCCAGCGTCAGAGACAGCTGGGTGGGCTCCAGTTCGGTGATCCGGTACGAGATGTCCTCTCCGCGTCTGACGTTCAGGTTCCCGTAGGTGAAGACAGCATACTTGGAATGCAGCGTCGTATAATAATAATCCTCTGTTTCCGAGGTGTCGTTGGGCTGAATGTAATTGACGATAAACTCCGCCTTCTCCCGGTCATAGGTGGCCTGGGAAAAGGTCTCGGAGAATTCCAGCAGCTGGTCGGTATGCATGGTCCGGGCATACATCACCCGGGTATAGTAGCGGACCGTCTTCTCTCCGGCAAGTTCCAGCGAAAAGACCAGATGATACTCTTCACCGCTGTTTATCAGATCCGAGAAGAAAAGCTCTGTCTTAAGAAGCCCCTCTTCCTCGGTAAAGTCGGATACTGTCCCGGAATCCACCAGGGTCCCCGCGTTCAGGGTGCGCAGTTCATAGCTCAGGGAACTGATCTCGTTTTTGCAGGGGTCGACGGATACCTTCAGCGATTTATTCTCGCTTAAAGGAGCGATCACGTCCCGCATATCCAGAAGATTCATCTCGTCCACGTACCCGTGAAGCTCCGTGCTGCAGGTGCCGGACAGGGCCATGGAAAGAAGCGGCAGACTGGCTTCCTGCATCCTCTGATACTGATCTCCGGAATCATTCTTCCGCAGGATGGCCGCCAGCAGCACGCCGCTTATGATAATGATAAACAGTAATGCAAGAAGCAGATATCTCGTCAGTTTTGATTTATGCTGATTCATGCCTGAACCCCTTTGAACCGCTCAATAAACAGCGCCGCCAGCACGCCGATCAGGATGCCTGACAGAACGCCGCTCAAGATAAGATAAGGCAGATAATACAAGATCTCTTTAAAACCGATAATGATCATGGCCGCCAGGATCTGGGCCAGATTGTGAGAGACCGCGCCGGAAACGGAAACCGCCGGGATCCGGAACAGCCCGCTCTTCTTAAGTCCCCCCATTACCGCCAGGCTTAATACGGCGCCGGAAAGCGAATAGATCAGGCTGAACAGGTTTCCGAAAAGAAGCGCCGATAAAAAGACCCGGGTGAAGGAAACGGCCGCCGCTTCTTTTATGCCGAAGCGGTATAAAAGATACACGGTGATCACATTGGGAAGACCCATTTTAATGCCGGGAATGCCTGCTGTCAACGGAAACAGGCTTTCCACATAGGAAAAAATCATCGCCAGGGCCAGACACAGCCCCAGAAGCGCTGTCTTCTTTATTTTCATGGCTGCGCCTCTTTTCGGCTGTCCGGATTCTCAGGACCGGTCTGCCCTTTCCGGTCGGTCTGTTCTTCAGACTCATCCGGTTTTTTCTGCTCGCCAGGCGTTTTCTGATCGCCCGGAGTTTTCTGCTCGCCAGACGTTTTCTGATCGTCCGGAACTTTCTGCGCCTGGGGCGTCTGATCCGTTATCGTGATTACGAACCGGTGGGGCAGGCACACGATGGTTTCCCCTGCCTTCGAGACCGGCTTATGATGCACACAGATCTGGTCCGGACAGGAGGCTTCCAGAACCGCCGCCTCGCCGTTTTCGATCCGGATCCGGTTCAGGAGCGCCTCTCCTTCCCGGTAACTCTTCTCCGTATTTTCAGACAGCAGAAAGACATCCGCGATTTCGCCGTCGATCTCTACCACTGCATATTTCCCTTTTTCAGACCGGCACGTTCTGACAGCAAAAATCAGGCCGCAGAGCAAAAGCAGCGCGGCAATCAGCAGCATATCATTCCGGTATCGCCTGAGAAAAACGCTCATCCTGTTTGACCTCCCGGCCCACAATATGGTATTATCTTTCTGCCGGGACAGATTTCGTGAATCAGTATAATTGATTTTACCGATAATGTCAAAAAGATTGTGTTTGGGTATCTCTGCAGGTTTGTGCATGAGCGCTCCTGCAGGTTTAAACCCGTTGTTCCTGCGTACGCCGGGAAACAGCCGCCGGCAGAAGGAGTTCTGAATGAGATCGGGTTTATATCTTTTTTTCATAAAGCTGCTGCTGTCTGTTTTCCTTTCAGCAGGCCTTTCCGGCTGTCAGCGGGCAGCGGTTCCCATCACGCTGACCACCTTTTCCCTGGATACGGTCTGTCAGATCACGGTCTACTCAGAAAAAGACCGTGAAGCGGCAAATGAGGCCCTTTCCTTGCTTACGAAGTACGAGAATATCTTTTCCCGGACTTTGGAAAGCTCCGAACTCTACAGGCTGAATCAACGTGCCGGATCCGAAGTCACGGTTTCCGATGATCTCTTTCACGTCCTTCAGACCGGCCGCGCCTTTGCCGAAGCCTCCGCGGGAAGGTTCGATATCACCCTGGGAAGCGTCACTTCACTCTATGACTTTACCGCGGGCGGGCAAAAGGCCCCGGCGGAAGAGGAACTGAAAGAGGCTCTGGTCCATACCGGCTATCAGCATCTCTCTTTTCCCGGCGATCACAGGGTCCTTGTGGATGATCCGGAACTGGTACTGGATCTGGGCGGCATAGCAAAAGGCTATATTGCCGACCGGCTTTCGGAAGAACTGAAAAAGAAAGGTGTCAAAAGCGCCCTGGTCTCCCTGGGCGGCAATCTGGCCGCCGTCGGCTTAAAACCGGACGGGACTCCGTTCCGTTTGGGCATTCGGTATCCGGAAAAGACAGCCTCCGATGTGATAAAAACCGTCGAAGCTTCCGACGCTTCTCTGGTCACCTCCGGCATGTATGAACGTTCCTTTATCAAGGACGGGCAGCTTTATCATCATCTTCTGGACAGCAGCACCGGAAAGCCGGTATCAAACGGCCTGCTCTCCTGTTCGGTGCTTGCGCCTTCTTCCGAAACCGCTGACGCTCTCTCCACCCTCCTCTTTGTCCTGGGCCCTGAAGAAGGCCGCGGGTTTCTGAAAGATTATCCCGGCGTACGGTGCTGGTATATCACGGAAGCTATGGATGTTATTGAGGCGGGAGGCTGAATCTCGAAGAATGCGCCGACGCGCCGACAGGCACCGAAAAACAGTCCGGAATCCTCTTGAAAGCGGCAGCTATCCCCTCCCGAAAAGCGGCCAAAACGCCTGAAAAATGATCAGGAACTCTCTCTGAAGCGGCAAGGCAGCTGCCTGAAAAAAAAAGACCAATTGAAAGCTAAGAGATTCCGCAAAAAACCCGGCAGAACGATCTGCCGGGTTTTTTGTATGTTAAACTTCGCTGTTAACTGCTTATACCAGCTCTAAAAGAACCATGGGAGCAGCATCGCCTTTTCTTAAGCCGATCTTCACGATCCGGGTGTAGCCGCCGTTGCGGTTGGCATACTTCGGAGCGATCTCTTCGAACATCTTCTTAGGCATATCCACGTCGACAGTCAGCTTCTTGCGGCCTTTGTTCTCCGCGGGAACTTCCTTGACGCCGTAGAAGGTTTCCAGCATCATGCGGCGGGCATGAAGGCGGGAAGGCTGATCCTTCTTGATGGTTTTTTCAACGGTATCGAAAACGGTCTTCTTTTTGCCGTCAACGACTTCTTTGACGCGCTTGCCGTCTTTATCCTTCTGAGCTACCTTTGCGGTAACCGTAACTGTATCAAAATTGTCCTTTTCTCTAACAGCTAATGCGATCATAGACTCGGCAATCTTACGGACTTCCTTGGCCTTTGCTTCGGTGGTGATGATCCTGCCGTTATTTAAAAGAGCAGTGACCTGGTTCCGGAGCAGAGCTTTTCTCTGGCTGGAAGTTCTGCCAAGCTTTCTGTATCCTGACATTTTCTTTTCCTCCGTTACTCTTCACTGGAGCTTAAGGATAAGCCCAGATTCTTCAATTTTGCAAGCACCTCGTCCAGAGACTTGCGGCCAAGATTCCTGACCTTCATCATCTCTTCGGGGGTTTTGCTGCATAATTCTTCAACAGTGTTAATGCCGGCTCTCTTCAGGCAATTGTAGGAGCGGACGGAAAGCTCCAGTTCGTCGATGTTCATTTCCATGACTTTCTGGGATTCGTTTTCCAGCTTCTCTACCATGACCTCCGCATGCTTCGCATTTTCGGAAAGGTCGATAAAGAGACTTAAATGCTCCGACAGGACCTTGGCAGCCAGTGAAACGGCTTCATCGGGCGCCAGAGTGCCGTTCGTGTAAACCTCGAGCGTCAGCTTATCGAAATCGGTGATCTGTCCGACACGGGTATCTTCGACGTTGATATTCACGCGTTCAATGGGGGTGTAGATCGCGTCTACCGGGATCACGCCGATGGCATTCTCCTCGGATTTCCGCTTGTCTGCGCCCACATAGCCGCGGCCATTGGTGATGGTAAGCTCCATGGAGAGCTTGCAGTCCGCGCCGCCGGAAAGGGTGGCGATCACCTGATCGGGATTCATGATCTCGATATCCGAGTCCGCTTTGATATCGCTGCCCCTGACCTCGCCTTCGCCGGAATACTCAATATAGGCGATCTTCTCTTCATTGGAACTGCTGTTATTTTTGATCGCAAGAGATTTGATGTTCATGATGATCTCCGTCACATCCTCCTTGACGCCGGGGATGGATGAGAATTCATGAAGCACTCCGTCGATTTTGACCTGGCTGACAGCAGCTCCCGGAAGGGATGAGAGCATGATCCGCCTTAAGGAATTGCCCAGGGTGATGCCGTAGCCTCTCTCCAGGGGTTCCACCGCGAATTTGCCGTATCTGTTGTCTTCTGAAATCTCAACTATATTAATATTCGGTTTCTCGAAATCAAACATGTGTCCTCCTTTCCCCGGGCTTTTGCCGGGGCTTCGTACCTGATGTGAAGCTTCAGGAATTACTTAGAGTACAGCTCGACGATAAGCATTTCATTGACGGGGACGTCAATATCTGATCTGTTCGGAAGAGCAAGCACGCTTCCGGATAAGTTTTCCTGATCCTGGGAAAGCCAGCCGGGAACCATGCGGCCGCCGGTCACTTCCAGGACATCCTTGTAACGCTGAGAGTCTTTCTTCGTCTCTTTGATTTCAATCTTGTCATTAACACTGACCAGGTAAGAAGGAATGTTGACGATCTTACCGTTAACCAGAACATGTCTGTGGTCAACGATCTGTCTGGCTTCCATACGGGTCCTTGCGAATCCCAGACGGAAGATGACGTTGTCGAGCCTGCGCTCCAGCATGATCATCAGGTTGTCACCGGTCTGACCCTTCATGCGCTCGGCTCTGTTATAATAATTTCTAAAAGGTTTTTCCAACACACCGTAAATGAATTTGGCCTTCTGCTTTTCACGAAGCTGCGTGCCGTATTCACTTAACTTTCTGTTTGCTCTTTTTGACTGTCTGTTTGATTTTTTATCAATTCCGAGAAAAACGGGATCTAAATCAAGAGATCTGCATTTTTTCAGCACAGGTGTTCTGTCAACTGCCATCTTTAATACCTCCCTTGTAATTATACTCTTCTCCGCTTAGGCGGACGGCATCCGTTGTGGGGCACCGGAGTTACGTCTCTGATGCTGGTAACTTCTAATCCGCATGCTGCCAACGCACGAATAGCTGCCTCACGTCCGGAACCGGGTCCCTTGACAAATACATCAACGTACTTGAGTCCGTGTATTAAAGCTGCTTTGGTAGCGGTTTCCGCTGCCATCTGTGCCGCATAAGGAGTAGATTTTCTTGAACCTCTGAAACCAAGTCCACCGGCCGAAGCCCAGGATAAAGCATTGCCCTGAGCGTCCGTCAACGTAACGATCGTATTGTTGAAAGAAGCCTGAATGTGAGCCTGTCCACGTTCAACGTTTTTCTTGACACGTCTTTTTGTGACTTTCTTAGCTGCTGCTTTCTTTGCCATTTTAAAACTAACCTCCCTTTATGGGTTCTTCCTTACTTGATTCGCGGAGCTCTCTCCGCTTTTCAATAAAACATCTCCTGATTTACTGATTATTTCTTCTTGTTAGCTACAGTCTTCTTCGGACCCTTGCGGGTACGGGCATTGTTCTTCGTATTCTGGCCACGGACGGGCAGACCCTTTCTGTGGCGGATACCTCTGTAGCAGCCGACTTCCTGAAGTCTCTTGATATTCATGGCAACTTCTCTTCTTAAGTCACCTTCTACCAGGATATCAGTTTCGTCGATCACGCGCGCGATGGTGGCGGTCTCCTCGTCAGTCAAGTCTCTGACGCGGGTATCCGGATTTACGTTCGCCGCTGCCAGAATCTTTTTGGAAGTGGAAACGCCGATACCGTATACATAGGTAAGACCGATCTCGATACGCTTGTCTCTCGGTAAATCAACACCTGAAATACGAGCCATGTGTGCTTAAAACCTCCTTGCTTTCTTGTTGATCGTGACGTAAGTCACAAAGTGTTTCAGCCCTGTCTCTGTTTGTGCTTGGGGTTCTCGCAGATTACGCGGATAACACCCTTTCTTTTAATGACTTTACATTTTTCGCACATGGGCTTGACGGAAGATCTGACTTTCATTTCTCTTCTCCTTTCCCAGCCTCTTGGGCATGATTTTCCTGCAGTCCGCAGAAACTTGGATATTATAACACCAGTGCCGCGCGTTGTCAAGTTTTATTTGACCTTTCGGGGCATTTCAAGCTGCCGTTTTTCTGACAACGGCGAACGATGCAGGCCCTGTATATAAAGCTTCCGCAGACGGTTTCCGTCCTTCACAGAAAGCCTCCGGCACAGGGTTCCTGCCCTGCCTGCACAGCTTACGCACATGGTTTCTGCTCTGCATTTTTGTTCCGCGGATCGGCCCCGGACTTCTCCGCCCGGGTTTTACCGCGGCCTGTATTTTTCCCTGTAAGGGATTCCTCATCAGTCACCTGCGGTGACAGCTTCCCCAGAGGGGCACCTCATCAGTCACCTGCGGTGACAGCTTCCCCAGAGGGGAAGCCAGGGGATGAGGTTATTTATCTCTCCAGATGATCCGGCCTTTGGTCAGGTCATAGGGCGACATTTCCAAAGTGACCCGGTCACCGGGTAAGATCCTGATGTAGTTCATCCTGAGCTTGCCGGAAATGGTAGCCAGGATCTGATGCCCGTTTTCCAGTTCGACCTTGAACATGGCGTTGGGCAGTTTGTCCTTCACGACACCTTCGATTTCAATAACGTCCGCTTTTGACATTCAATTCTCCTTATACTTCTCTGCCGTCACGGTACAATGTCAGGATCTCGGGATCTCCCTCGGTGATCAGGATGGTATTCTCGTAATGGGCTGACTTTGAACCGTCACAGGTTACGCATGTCCAGTCGTCTTCCAGGATCTCAACTTCCCAGGTCCCGGCGTCGATCATGGGCTCCACCGCCAGCGTCATGCCGGGGCGCAGCTTGATGCCCTTTCCGGGAATCTTGAAGTTGGGGATCTGGGGATCTTCATGAAGCTGGGTCCCGATCCCGTGGCCCACCATATCTCTGACCACGCCGTAGCCGAAGCTTTCGGCGTATTTCTGGATGGCCGCTGAGATATCGTGCAGGTGATTTCCCGCTCTGGCAAATTTCATGCCTTCGAAAAAGCTCTGTTTTGTCACGCGGATCAGCTGGGCGTCGGCTTCCGAAATCGTGCCCACACCGTGGGTACGGGCGGCATCCGAATGATAGCCTTTATAGATCAGGCCCATATCGATGCCGACAATATCGCCTTCCTTTAAAATGGTATCCTTGCTGGGAATGCCGTGCACCACCACTTCGTTGATTGAGGCGCAGATCGTTGCCGGATAGCCGTAGAGATGCAGGAAATTGGGCGTGCCGTCCAGTTCCTTGATGAGGTCGTAGGCTTTCTTATCCAGCTCCCAGGTTGATATGCCCGGGCGGATCATCTTCGCGATCTCGTCGTGGACAATGGCCAGCCTGCGGCAGGACTCGCGCATGAGTTCGATTTCATGAGGAGATTTAATGGTTACTGCCATAACAGATCAGCCTTCCAGTACCCTGGTGATATCGTCAAAGACGACCTCAATGTCACGGGAGCCGTCAACGGTAAGCAGGATGCCTTCCTTTTCATAGTAGTCGATGAGGGGCTGCGTCATCTCATGATACACTTCCAGACGCTTTTTGACGGTCTCCGGCTTATCATCGTCCCGGAGGATCAGCTTCTCGCCGCAGCGGTCGCAGATGCCTTCCTTTTTGGGCTTCAGGGAAACCAGATGATAGGTGGCTCCGCAGTTGGGGCAGGCGCGGCGGCCGGCCATACGGTTGATGATGCTCTCATCCTTTACGTCCACATTGATGGCGTAATCCATCTGGTCGTCTTCCTTCGCCAGGGCTTCCGTCAGGCATTCGGCCTGGGGAATGGTTCTGGGGAATCCGTCCAGGATAAAGCCCTTCGCACAGTCTTCCTGATGGATACGGTCCACCACCAGATCTGTTGTCAGCTCATCGGGGACAAGCAGTCCCTGGTCCATGTATTCTTTGGCCTTTTTGCCGAGTTCGGTTCCCATCTTGATATTCGAGCGGAAGATATCGCCGGTGGAAATATGGGGAATGCCGTACTTATCGGCCAGCATGATAGCCTGAGTGCCTTTACCGGCACCGGGTGCGCCAAGCATGATGATCTTCAAAAAAACACTCCTTTCCGTTCCAGATGCAAACAGACTCCGAGGCCATTCGAGAATGGATATCTTCGGATGGCCTGGGAGTTCATTGATTTAAAAGATACTGTCGTATTCTCTGGATACCATGCGTCCTTCGATCTGCTGCAGCGTTTCCAGGATAACACCCACGATGATGATGAGTGAAGTACCCAGGAAGCTGATCCGTCCGATGCCGAACAGACCGCTGGCGATCATGGGAAGAAGAGCTACGATGGTCAGTCCGCAGGCACCGATAAACACGATGACGTTGAGGACGGACTTCAGATAGTCGCTGGTAGGCCGGCCGGGTCTGATACCGGGGATGAAGCCTGCCTGCTTCTTTAAGTTATCAGCGATCTCCGTGGGGTTGAAGGTGATCGATGTATAGAAATAAGAGAATACAAAGATCAGGACCACATAGACTAAAGCGCCCAGTGAGTAATACCACGGAACCGAAGACGAGAACCAGTAGCTGGAGGTCAGGAACATCAGGATCCTGCCGCCAAAGCTGGAATAGTTTCCGCTGTGTCCCGTAAACTGCGCGATCAGCGCGGGCAGGGACATCAGGGAGGAGGCGAAGATGACCGGGATAACGGAAGCCGTAAGCACCTTCATCGGAATGTGCGAGCTGGTTCCGCCGACGGATCTTCTGCCTGCTGTTCTTCCGGAATACTGGATCGGGATCTTCCGGGTCGCGCCGTGCAGCCAGACGACGAAGCATACGATCGCCAGGATGATGGCGATAATGATGATGCTGATCAGAATGGTAGCGGCGATACTTCTGTTGGAAGTGAATCTGGTCCAGATGACGCCCAGTTCTTCGGGAATACCCGCCAGGATATTCACGACCAGGACGATGGAGATACCGTTTCCGATACCGTTTTCCGTGATCCTTTCACCAATCCACATCAGCACTGCGGAACCGGCGGTAAGGGTGATGATGGAAACGATAACGAAGAAAGCATTCTTCTGGACGAACAGGCCCTGGTTTCCGAAGCCGATGGACATGGCGACGGCCTGGATCAGTGCCAGGACGACGGTTGCGTACCGGGTATATTCGGAAATCTTCTTTCTGCCTTCATTGCCTTCATGATGGAGTTCTTCCAGCTTCGGGATCGCGATGGACAGAAGCTCCATGATAATGGAAGCCGTGATATAAGGAGAAATGTTCAGGGCGAGGATGGAGAAGTTCTCCAGGGAACCTCCCGTAAAAGTATTGAAGATATTGAAGGATCCGCTGCTGTTCAGGGAATCGATCATTTCCTTGATGACGGTCGGGTCAGTTCCCGGCACGGGGATCTGACAGCCGATCCGTACAACGACCACAAAAAACAGCGTATATAAAATCCGCTTGCGGATATCTTCAATCCCAAATGCTGTTTTTAATGTTCTCCACATCAGATTACCTCTGCTTTACCGCCCAGAGCCTCGATCTTCTCTTTTGCGCTTTCGGAGAAAGCGTTGACAGAGACGTTGAGCTTCTTTGTAAGTTCTCCGTTTCCTAAAATTTTAACACCATCAAGGGCCTTCTTGATGACGCCGGCATCCAGAAGGGTTTCTACGGTAACTTCTGCGCCGTCTTCGAACTGCTCGAGATCAGAGAGGTTGATGGCAACGATCTCTTTGGAGTTGCGGTTCTTGAAGCCTCTCTTGGGGAGACGGCGGTATAAAGGCATCTGACCGCCTTCAAAACCGGGGCGCGGAGCTCCGGAACGGGCCTTCTGGCCCTTATGGCCTTTGCCGGCTGTCTTTCCGTTTCCGGAAGCATGGCCGCGGCCGCGTCTGAAGTTGTCAGAATGGACGGAACCCTCAGCAGGGGTTAACTTGGATAAATTCATTTTGGCACCTCCGATCAGTTTTCTTCTTCCACCTTGACCAGGTGGTTTACATGCCAGATCATGCCGCGGACTGCCTGATTATCGGGCATAACGACGGTCTGGTGCAGCTTGTGAAGGCCTAAAGCTTCAACAGTGGCTCTCTGCTTCGGAACAGCACCGATAGGAGATTTCACCAGAGTGATTTTCAATGTTTTTTCAGCCATAGCTATCTCCTTTCTTACAGCTCACTGACGGCTTTGCCGCGGAGTGCCGCAACCTGTTCGGGCGTCTTCAGGCTCTTTAAAGCTTCCAGCGTCGCGTAAACGACGTTCTGCTTGTTGTTGGAGCCGAGAGACTTGGTACGGATGTTCTGGATACCTGCGAGTTCGCAGACGGAACGGGCCGGACCGCCGGCGATGATGCCGGTACCTTCGGGGGCTCTCTTCAGAAGAACGGTGGCGCTTCCAAACTTGCCCGTAAAGTCATGGGGAATGGAACGGTTCTCATCGAAGGGGATGTTGATCAGGTGCTTTTCGGCATCCTGTTTTGCTTTTCTGATAGCTTCCGGAACTTCGGCAGCCTTGCCGGTACCGACGCCCACACGGCCTTTCTTGTCTCCGACAACAACTAACGCGGAGAAACGCATGTTACGACCACCCTTAACGACCTTGGTGACGCGCTTGATGGCTACAACATTGTCCTCGAGTTCAGGCTGGTTGTTTTCATAGTTTTCACGATTATCTCTAGCCATTTTGCTCTTTTCCTCCTGTTAGAATTCCAGACCGGCTTCTCTGGCCGCATCTGCTAATGCCTGGATCTTGCCATGGTAGATGAATCCGCCGCGGTCAAAAACCACTTCCTTAATGCCGGCTTCGACAGCCTTTTTGCCGATGTATTCGCCCAGGACTCTTGCAGCTTCCACATCGTTGGTCTTCTCAAGACCGACCGCCTTCTGATTGGTAGCGGCGGAAAGGATGGTGTTGCCCTTGGTATCGTCGATCAGCTGAACATACATATGGTTATTGGAGCGGTAGACAGCCATTCTCGGACGTTCCGCAGTACCCAGAAGGTGTCTGCGAAGTCTCCTGTGCTTCTCATGACGAACTTCAGCTCTGTTTTTCTTGCTAAACATCTCTCACATCCCTCCTTACTTCTTACCGGTCTTGCCGACTTTACGTCTGATGTGTTCATCAGAGTAGTGGATACCTTTGCCCTTGTAGGGTTCAGGCTCTCTCTTGGAGCGGATCTCGGCGGCATACTGGCCGACCTTTTCCTTGTCGATGCCGGAAACCACGATGGTGGTCTGGTTCTCGCACACAGAATCCACGCCGTCGGGATCCTGCATGTCGATCTGATGGGAATAACCCAGGAAGAGCGTCAGGGTGTGGCCGTACTTCTGTGCTCTGTAACCGGTACCGGTGATGATGAGCCTCTTGGAATAACCGTCGGTGACACCTACCACCATGTTGTTTAAGAGCGTTCTGGTGAGACCGTGAAGAGATCTCATTTTCTTAAGATCGTTGGGACGGCTGACGGTGATCTCCGCGCCTTCCTGTTTGATCTCCATTTCCTGGGGGAGCGTTCTTTCCAGCGTTCCCTTAG
This sequence comes from Lachnospiraceae bacterium, assembly GCA_017438305.1. Classification (GTDB taxonomy): domain Bacteria; phylum Bacillota; class Clostridia; order Lachnospirales; family Lachnospiraceae; genus UBA1267. The sequence goes on from JAFRVX010000166.1 coordinate 16,197, forward strand.
GACCTTTAACCGTCACATGATTATTTTCTGCGATTTCCACCGTAACACCGGCGGGAACAGCGATCGGCATTTTTCCAATACGTGACATGCCCAATTACCTCCATAAGGTTTTTATACTGTTAGTTTAACTTACCAGACATAAGCGAGCACTTCGCCGCCTACGTTGTTCTTCCTGCATTCCTTGTCGGTCATGATACCAAGGTTCGTGGAAACGATGGCGATGCCGAGGCCTCCGAGAACCTTAGGCATATCTTCGGTGTTCGCGTACACTCTTAAGCCGGGTTTGGAGATTCTCTTGATACCGGAGATGATCTTTTCGTTCTTATCCTTACCGTACTTCAGGGTAATGCGGATGGTCTTGAAAACGCCCTCTTCCAGGATATCGTACTTTGCAATATAACCTTCATCAAAAAGGATCTTCGCGATGGCGGTCTTCATCTTTGATGCCGGGATATCGACTGTGTCGTGCTTTGCCGTATTTGCGTTACGGATTCTCGTAAGCATATCCGCAATAGGATCACTCATAGTCATAATTGTCTTTCCTCCTCTTACCAGCTAGCTTTCTTAACACCGGGAATCTCGCCCTTATAGGCCAGTTCTCTGAAACAGATCCTGCAGATGCCGAACTTTTTCAGGTAGGCATGGGGACGGCCGCAGATCCTGCATCTGCTGTAGGCCTGGGTAGAAAATTTAGGTGCGCGTGACTGTCTGATCTTCTTAGAAGTTTTAGCCATTTTATCCTCCTGATTAGTTCTCGCTTTCCTTTTCAAACGGCATGTTGAAAAGGGTCAGTAATTCGCGGGCTTCCTCATCCGTCTTGGCGCTGGTCACGAAAATGATGTCCATGCCGCGGGTCTTGTCGATCTTATCATAATCGATCTCCGGGAAGATAAGCTGTTCCCTGATTCCCAGGGCGTAGTTGCCTCTGCCGTCGAAGGCGTTGGCGTTCACGCCGCGGAAGTCACGGACACGGGGAAGAGACAGGTTGATCAGACGATCGGCGAAATCATACATTCTTTCACCACGCAGCGTCACCTTGCAGCCGATGGGCATGCCTTCACGGATCTTGAAGTTAGCCACGGATTTCTTGGCTTTGGTGATCACGGCCTTCTGACCGGTAATGGTTTCCATATCGGCAACGGCGGAATCCAGAAGCTTGGCATTTTCCTTGGCTTCGCCGACACCCATATTCACCACGATCTTCTCAAGCTTCGGCACCTGCATGACGTTCTTGTAACCGAACTTCTTCATCAGAGCCGGAACGATCTCGTTCTTATAGGTTTCCTGTAATCTGTTCATTTACGAATGCCCTCCTGTCAAATTGCATCGCCGGTCTTCTTGTTGATGCGGACTTTCTTGCCGTCTTTCACATCAAAACCGACTCTGACGCCCTTGCCGTTCACGCAGTACATAACGTTGGAGATATCGATGGGGGCTTCTTTTTCAACGATGCCGCCGTTGGGGTTCATCTGGTTGGCCTTCTGATGTCTCTTGACCACGTTGACGCCTTCCACGGTAACGGTGTTGTTCTTGGTATCGACTGCGAGGACTTTGCCTTCTTTATTCTTGTCTTTACCGGCGATCACGATGACATTGTCGCCTTTTTTAATCTTCATTGCCATGGTGATTCCTCCTTATAATACTTCGGGTGCCAGGGAAACGATCTTCATGAACTGCTTGTCACGGAGTTCTCTGGCCACAGGCCCGAAGATACGGGTGCCGCGGGGCGTCAGGTCATCTTTGATGATGACTGCCGCGTTCTCGTCGAAACGGATGGAAGAACCATCTTTTCTGTGAGCGCCGCGAACCGTACGTACGACAACAGCCTTGACCACATCGCCCTTCTTGACCATTCCGCCGGGAGTGGCATCCTTGACGGAAGCGACGATGATATCGCCGATGGCTGCGTATTTTCTGACTGATCCGCCCATAACACGGATGCAAAGAAGTTCCTTTGCGCCGGTATTATCAGCGACCTTTAATCTGCTTTCCTGTTGAATCATATCAATTCTCCTTTCAGTTGCAACCGCTGATTACTTAGCGCGCTCGATGACTTCCACGAGTCTCCATCTCTTCAGCTTGGAAAGAGGTCTGGTTTCCATGACTCTGACGGTGTCACCTACGTTGCAGGTATTCTCGGAATCCTCAGCATAGAGCTTGTAGGTCCTCTTCACGATCTTACCGATAACAGGATGCTTGACGTTGTTCTGAACAGCAACAACGATCGTCTTATCCATCTTATTGCTGACGACTTTGCCCGTACGGGTTTTTCTTAAATTCCTTTCCATCTTATCCTCCTGTTATTTCGTCTTCTCGGCGATAATCGTCTGGATACGGGCGATGTTTCTGCGGACATCCTTGATCCTGGCCGAATTATCCAGCTGATTGGTAGCGTTCTGGAATCTCAGATTGAAAAGTTCTTTCTTCTGCGCAACCAGCTCTTCGTTAAGCTGCGCGGCCGTCTTAGCTCTCAAATCTTCCATATATTCTTTAGTCTTCATTCGCTTCACCGCCTTCTAAGTCCTCCTTGGAAACGATCTTGCATTTCACAGGGAGTTTATACATGGCCAGACGCAGCGCTTCTTTCGCTGTATCTTCGGGAACACCCGCGATCTCGAAAAGGACGCGGCCGGGCTTAACGACTGCAACCCAGTATTCAACCGTTCCTTTACCGGAACCCATACGGGTCTCGGCAGGCTTCGTGGTGATGGGCTTGTCGGGGAAGATCTTGATCCACACCTGACCGCCACGGCGCACGTAACGGGTGATGGCAATACGGGCGGCTTCGATCTGGTTGGATCTGATCCATGCGGGCTCAGTTGCCACTAAACCATATTCACCGTTTGAAATCTTATTTCCTCTGAGCGCCTTGCCTCTCATGGTTCCGCGGAACTGTTTGCGGCGCTTAACTCTCTTAGGCATTAACATAGTTATTTGCTGCTCCCTTCCTTAGTATTTTTTGTCGGAAGGATCTCACCCTTGTAGATCCAGACCTTAACACCGACCTTGCCGTACTGGGTATCGGCTTCCGCAAAACCGTAGTCGATATCAGCACGAAGCGTCTGAAGC
>JAFRVX010000002.1 GCA_017438305.1 Lachnospiraceae bacterium
AACCGGCTGGTGGGCATGAAATGCCGCGGCGTGTACGAGTCCCCCGGCGGCACCATCCTGTATAAGGCCCATGAGTATCTGGAGAGCGTGACTCTTGACAAGATGACCATGCATGAAAAACAGAAGCTTTCCATTACCTATGCGGAGCTGGTCTACAACGGCCAGTGGTTCACCCCGCTCCGGGAAGCCCTGCAGGCCTTTGTGGATAAGACCCAGGAGCCGGTGACCGGCAAAGTGAAAGTGAAGCTTTATAAGGGCAACATCATCAAAGCAGGCGTTTACAGCGACTATTCCCTGTATTCCGAAGATATCGCCACCTTCGGAGAGAGCGACTACGATCAGAAGGATTCCGCGGGATTCATCAATCTCTACGGTCTTCCCATCAAAGTCCAGGCGCTGGTGGATGCTAAGAATAAGAAATAATGAGTATGATTTGCCGTCCTTGACAGTCAGGCCGAGGACGGCATTTTTTCCATTCCCGGGGATCCGGCGATCAGACCGGAGACGAATTAATTACACCGGAAAATATAAAGATCACGGCAGACCGCCGGGACAGACAGGAGCGAAGCTCATGGCAAAGATGTGGGCAGGCCGCACCAGCGGCGAAACGGAAAAGATCGCGGATGATTTCAATTCATCCATCTCTTTTGACAGCCGGATGGCTGAACAGGATATTAAAGGCTCCATGGCCCATGCGGCCATGCTGGCCAAACAGGGCATCATAGAAGAGGCGGAAGCCGATCAGCTGATAGGCGGCCTTGAAGGCATTCTTTCGGATCTGCAGGACGGGAGCCTGGCCATCGACATGACAGCCGAAGACATTCACATGTTTGTGGAGCAGGTGCTGACGGAAAGACTGGGAGACGTGGGAAAGAAGCTCCACACCGCGAGATCCCGAAACGACCAGGTGGCTCTGGATCTGAGGCTTTACTTAAGAGACCAGACCGATGATTTCCTGGACCTTCTGAAAAACCTGGTTAAGGTGATCACCGATAAGGCAGAAGAATATCAGGACGCCATCATGCCCGGCTACACCCATCTGCAGCGGGCTCAGCCGGTGCTTTTCGGCCATCATCTGATGGCCTACGCGATGATGTTCATGCGGGACTATGACCGGTTTACGGACTGCCGGAAACGGATCAACGTCTCCCCGATAGGCAGCTGCGCCCTGGCGGGCACCACCTATCCTACAGACCGCTTTTTTGAAGCGGAGAAGCTGGGCTTTGACAGTGTTTCCCTGAATTCCATGGACGGCGTATCCGACCGGGATTTCTGCATCGAGATGATGAGCTGCATCGCTTCCTGCATGATGCATCTTTCACGGTTTTCCGAAGAGATCGTTCTGTGGTCCAGCTGGGAATTCAAATTTATCGAACTTTCCGACGCCTATACCACCGGTTCCTCCATTATGCCCCAGAAAAAGAATCCGGACATGGCGGAGCTGGTCCGGGGAAAGACCGGCCGGGTGTACGGCGACCTGATGGCGCTTTTAACGACCCTGAAGGGGCTTCCCCTGGCCTACAACAAGGACATGCAGGAAGACAAGGAAAGTGTTTTTGATGCCTGCGATACCCTGGAAATGTGCCTGAAGGTCTTCACGGGTATGCTTGCCGGACTGACGGCTCTGACGGAGAATATGAAGGAAGCCTGCCGAAACGGATTTATCAATGCCACGGATCTTGCGGATTACCTGGTGCGGAAGGGCCTTCCCTTCAGAAGCGCCTATAAGATCTCCGGTTCCATCGTGGCCTGGTGCATCGAAAAGAAAAAAGTGCTGGAAAGCATGACAATAGACGAATACCGGAGCTTTTCGGAAGTCTTTGAGGAAGACGTCTTCGAAGCGGTGGACCTTCAGAACTGTGTCAATTTACGAAGCAGCTTCGGCGGTACCGGAAAGGATTCGGTTTTATATCAGATCAGTTTTGTGAAGGAGTGGATCAAGCATGACTAAGGTATTTGTTGACGGCAGCGCGGGGACCACAGGCTTAAGGATCATGGAGCGGCTCGGGGCAAGAAAGGACCTTTCCCTGATCACCCTTACGGAAGAGAACCGGAAGGATCCGGCAGCCAGAAAAGAAGCCATCAATCAGGCGGATATCGTTTTCCTCTGCCTGCCGGATGACGCGGCAAGAGAGGCAGTCGCCATGACGGAAAATGATCATACCGTGATCATCGATACATCGACGGCCCACAGGACAGATCCCCGTTTTGCCTACGGATTTCCGGAGATCGGAGGGCTGAGAGAGAAGATACGGACGTCAAAACGGATCGCCAATCCGGGCTGCCATGCCAGCGGCTTCATCGCTCTGGTATCTCCCCTGGTGGAAAAGGGCCGGCTGGATAAAACGGCGCTGCTGACCTGTTTTTCCCTGACCGGCTATTCCGGAGGCGGGAAAAAGATGATCGCCGAATATGAGGATCCGGCCAGAGATCCCTTATTAAAAGCGCCGCGGCAGTACGGCATTGCCCAGCATCATAAGCATCTTCCGGAAATGAGCTATATCACAGGCCTCACGACAGATCCGGTTTTCTGCCCCATCGTCGCCGACTATTACGCCGGCATGGAGGTCACGGTGCCTCTTTTTAAGTCCCAGGTCAAAGGTACCCTGGCGGATATTGAAGCGGTATATGAAAGCTATTATCAGGACGGCCTGGTGCATTTTGTGAAAGGCGCGGACGAGGGCGGCTATCTCTCCGGGAACCGGTATGAAGACCGGGACGATATGGAGATCAGTGTTTTCGGAAACGAAGACCGGATCCTTCTGGTCTCCCGTTTCGACAACCTGGGAAAAGGCGCGTCCGGCGCAGCGGTCCAGAACATGAACCTGGTTCTGGGACTGGATGAAAAGACAGGACTTGTGGTGTGATATGAACGAAACAGTCAGGATCTTACCCATGACGACCGCCGATTATGACGACGTGCGGGCCCTCTGGATGACCATAAGCGGCTTCGGCATCCGTGCCCTGGATGATTCCCGGGAGGATGTGGAGCGCTTTATCCGCCGGAACCCCACCACCTCTGTGGTGGCGGAGATGGACGGGAAGATCGTGGGCTCTATTCTCTGCGGGTCCGACGGGCGGCAGGGAAGCCTGTACCACGTCTGTGTGGCAAAGGCTTACCGCCGGCACGGCATCGGGACCCAGATGGTGGCCTACTGCATGCGGGAACTGAAGAAAATGGGCATCAACAAGGTTTCGCTGATCGCCTTTTCTTCCAACGAAGGCGGCAATGCCTTCTGGCAGCAGATCGGCTGGAAAAAGGCGGACGTCAATTATTATGAATTTGTCTTAAATGAAAAGAACATCACGCAGTTTATAGGAGAAGACGCAGACAATGAAGATGATTAACATTTCCGGCGGCGTTACAAAAGCGAAGGGCTTTATGGCCTCTTCCGCCCAGGCCGGGATCAAATACGAAGGCCGGACGGATATGGCCATGCTCTTCAGTACCGCGCCCTGCACCGTTGCCGGGACCTTTACCAGGAATATCGTCAAGGCGGCGCCGGTCATCTGGGACAGGAATATCGTGAAGGCAGGCGGCAAGGTCCAGGCGGTGGTCGTGAACTCCGGGATCGCCAACGCCGGAACGGGAAAGGAAGGCATGGAGATCTGCGAAGAGACCGCAGCCTTTGCCGCATCCCTGCTGGGACTGGAAAAGGAAAACGTCCTGATCGGCTCCACCGGCGTCATCGGCTCCCAGATCCCCATGGATAAGATCAAGGCCGGGACGGAAAAACTTGTGAAAGCCCTGAAGGCTGATGAAGAGAGCGGCACCGCGGCCAGCAAAGCCATTATGACCACCGATACCGTCAACAAGGAATGCGCGGTGCAGATCGAACTCCCGGGAAAAGACGGCGCTCTTGTCCCGGTGACCATCGGCGGCATGAGCAAGGGCTCCGGCATGATCCACCCCAACATGTGCACGATGTTGGGCTACATCACCACCGACTGCTGTATAGAAGCGCCGCTTCTTCAGAAGATGGTATCGGCCATTGTGGAGGACACCTTCAATATGATCTCCGTGGACGGAGACACCAGCACCAACGATACCCTGCTTGTCATGGCGAACGGCCTTTCGGAGAACGCGCCTTTTGAGGAGGGCAGTGAAGCGGCAGCGCTGTTTTATGAAGCCCTCAACTATATCTGCCGGACCCTGGCCATCAGGATGGCGTCGGACGGCGAAGGGGCAACAAAACTCATCGAATCTACGGTCATCCATATGGATACGAAGGAGAACGCGAAGATCCTGGCGAAGTCCGTGATCACTTCTTCCCTCGTCAAGGCCATGGTCTTCGGAAAGGATGCCAACTGCGGCAGACTTTTATGCGCCCTGGGCTACGCGGGGCCGGAATTCGATCCGGACCGGCTGGAGATCTCCATGACCGGGGAAAACGGAACGATCCTGTTTGCCCGGGACGGAAAAGTGCTTTCCTTTGATGAAGAAAAAGCCCTGGCCATTCTTTCGGAAGACAAGGTGGTCTTCCTTTCCGATATGCATATGGGAGAGGAAAGCGCCACGGCCTGGGGCTGCGACCTGACCTATGATTACGTGAAGATCAACGGAGACTACAGAACATAAGGGGGACAGAGACGTGAACGGCATGCAGTTTACCAATGCGGACAGGGCGGAAGTGCTGGTACAGGCGCTGCCCTATATCCAGCGTTATACCGGAAAGATCGTCGTGGTCAAATACGGCGGCAATGCGATGGTATCGGAAAGCCTGAAAAACCAGGTGATGGAAGACATCGTGCTGCTCCACCTGATCGGTGTGAAGGTGGTTCTGGTGCACGGCGGCGGCCCGGAGATCAACGATTTAATGAAGAAAGTGGGCAAGGTCCCGGAATTTGTGGACGGCCTCAGGGTGACGGATCAGGAGACCATCGATTACGTGCAGATGGTCCTGGCGG
>JAFRVX010000167.1 GCA_017438305.1 Lachnospiraceae bacterium
CACCGGCAGAACGGACCAGCTGTGCGCCGGCGCCGGGGTAAAGCTCAATGTTATGGATCTGAGCACCGATGGGGATGGCAGACAGCGGCAGGCAGTTTCCTGTCCTGGCCTCCGCATTGGCGCCGTTCATAACGGTCTGGCCTACCTGCAGGCCTTCAGGAGCCAGGATATAGCTCTTGACGCCGTCAGCGTAGGTGATCAGCGCGATATTCGCGGTACGGTTCGGATCGTATTCGATGGAAACGACTTTCGCTTCAATATCGTCCTTATTCCGCTTGAAATCCACAAAACGGTATTTTCTTCTGGAACCGCCGCCCTGATGACGGACGGTGATCTTGCCCTGGTTGTTGCGGCCGGAGTTCTTCTTTAAGGAAGAGGTCAGAGACTTCTCCGGAGATGCTTTGGTGATCTCTTTGAAATCACTTCCGGACATCTGCCGCCGGGACGGTGTATAGGGATTATATTTCTTAATGCCCATGATGATTTGTTCTCCTTATGTGTTTTTTATCGGGCTTAGCTGCCCATAGGGTGAGGCTTCCATCTTTATAGGATGCTATTTAAAATGCCTCACAGAAGGCCTTACAGACCGCCGAAGATCTCGATCTCTTTACTGTCCTCAGTAAGCTGGACAATGGCCTTTTTGGTCTTGCTGGAGTAGCCCTGGGTCAGTCCCATGCGGCGCTTTCTGCCGTCCTGGTTCAGGGTGTTCACTTTCAGGACCTTCGTCCCGGGGAACATTTTCTCCACTGCTTCCTTAATCATGGTCTTGTTTGCTTCGGGATGGACCAGGAAGGTGTACTTCCGCTCTCCCATGGCAAGCATGGACTTTTCCGTAACGAGCGGCTTAAGGATCACATCATAATACTGTACATTAGCCATTACGCGTAAACCTCCTCGATAGCCTGTGCGGCAGCTTTCGTGATGACGATGCTGTCGTATTTCAGAATGTCGAACACGTTCATCGCGCCGGCATTCGCTGTCTTTACGTTTTCTACGTTCCTGGCGGAAAGGATCACGTTCTGATCATCCTTGTCCAGTACAACATAAGCCTTCTCGACATTAAGATTCTTTAAGACTTCCACAAACTTCTTCGTCTTGATCTCATCAAGCGTCAGGTCTTCAAGGACGTAGAATTTCTCTTCAGCAACTCTGGAAGACAGGGCGCCTTTTAACGCTGCCTGTTTTTCCTTGCGGTTGATCTTGAAGGTATAATCTCTGGGAACCGGAGCGAATACCACGCCGCCGTGTGTCCACTGGGGAGCTCTGGTAGAGCCCTGGCGCGCATGGCCGGTGCCCTTCTGTCTCCAGGGCTTGATGCCGCCGCCGGAAACCTCTGCACGGGTCTTCGCTTTCTGGGTGCCCTGGCGTTTCGCTGCCAGATGAGCAGTAACGGCCATCTTGATCAGATGCTCATTCACCGGAACGGCGAACACAGCGTCATTCAGTTCCATGGTGCCGGTTACATTGCCCTGCATATTGTAAACAGAAACTGTTGCCATATGTTTTTCCTCCTTTCACCCTTGCTTACTTCTGACCCTTGACGGCTTCTCTTAAGGTGATCAGCGATTTTCTCGCACCCGGGACGGAACCTTTGACAAGGATGAGATTATTTTCGGCATCCACGCGGACGATCTCCAGATTCTGGATGGTTGTCTTTACGGAGCCCATATGACCGGGCATCCCCTTA
>JAFRVX010000168.1 GCA_017438305.1 Lachnospiraceae bacterium
CTTCTGTATCATCAGACCATGAGCACCCTGGCATCCTGCGGGGAGATGACGCCCGGCGAGCTGGCTTCCCGGGTGCTGACCCTTTCCTGCTTCAGCCGGATCACCCTGGACGACTACCGGCTGCTTCTGCAGCATCTTCTGAAGATCGACCATATCAGCCGCACGGAAAACGGCGGCCTGATCGTGGGGCTTACCGGGGAGCGCGTGGTGAACAGCTACAAGTTTTACGCGGTTTTCCAGGAAAACATAGAATATACCGTCCACGCCGGTTCCGAGCAGCTGGGGACCATCGTCAAGCCGCCGCCGGCGGGGGATAAGATCGCCATTGCCGGCCGGGTCTGGATCGTAGATGAAGTGGATCACAAGCGCCGAGACGTCTACGTCACCCTGGTAAAAGGCATCATTCCCGCCTATTTCGGCGACGTGGCCGGCGATATCCATACCCGGATCCTGGAGCGCATGCGCCAGGTGCTGGAGGAGGAAAATGCCTATCCCTATCTGATGTCCCATGCATCCGCCCGGCTGAGGGAGGCCCGTGATGTCTTCCTGAAATCAAAGCTGGGCGAGCGGCCGCTGATCCACCTGGGCGGAAATATGTGGGCCCTGTTCCCCTGGCTGGGAAGCTACGCTTTTCTGGCGATGGAACGGTTTTTAAAGCTCCGTTGCGGAAAGCGGCTGGGGCTGAAGGGGCTGAACCCGTCCCGCCCGTATTATATGCAGTTTACGATGCAAGTCACCGAAGGCGACTTTTACCGCATTGTTACGGAAGAAGCCGAGAAGGGCATCGATCCGCTGGAACTGGTGTACCCGAAGGAAGTGCCCATCTTCGAAAAGTACGACGAATACGTCCCGGAGGAACTGGTGCGGAAAGGCTTTGCTCTGGGTGTTCTGGACGTCGATGGCATGAAAGACCGGGTCCTGTCCTGGACCCGTTATATTCCGGACTGACTGTCACCCGTTATATTCCAGACTGATCGCACCCGGCCTTCTCTCTGACCTCATCCACCACCTTCGGCGGTCCCCCTTCTCCAAAGGAGAAGGCGATTCGGTGTCAGGCACAGCCTGACGGATGAGGCCGGTGCTGACGAAAGAGCCGGAAGAGGCCGGACATGACAAAAAAGAAAGGAGAACCGCCCATGCATGCCCTGGTAATCAACTGCAGCCCCGTAAAAACAGGGGCAACTGCCGAAATCTGCAGAATCGTATCTGAGGAATTAGCTTCCCGGTACAGTGTAAAAAGCATCTGCATTGATGATTATGACTTTTCTTTCTGCAGAGGCTGCCGTACCTGCCACGAAACGGCGAAGTGCGTGATGGAAGACGATGTCGCGAACATCATGGACGAATTTGAAGCGGCGGACATCATCGTCTCTGTATCGCCATCCTACTGGGCTGACATTCCGGGCCAGTTTAAAGCCTTTATCGATCGGTGCACGCCCTGGTGCAACACCCATGAGCCCCATGCTTCCTTAAGTCCCGGAAAGAAGGGCTATTCCATAGCCTTACGGACCGGGCCGAACATGCCCGAATGTGAGCGGGTCATTTCCAGCATCGAGCATTTCTACGGCCATCTGGAGATCGAATGCTGCGGGAAACTGGGACTTCCCGCCGTTGAATTTAAGGAGAATGTGGAGCCGCGGAAACAGGAGATCATCGCTTTCTGTCGGGAAATATAAACGGCTTTTTTACTGTTTTTTTCGGAAGTACAAGCGTGCTTTTACTGTTTTTCCAGGACACAATAAATCTGAACGGTCATTCCTTTCTATGAGAAATGGGATGGCCGTTTTTTATTTCTGCCGTTCTCTTGGTTTTAAGAGATATGAACAGCTTTTTTTGGTTATGAAGTCTTTCAGAAGCCGGGAGAATATGATATGATGGTTTTGTCAGAGAGAAAGTAAGAAATTTCAGAAATATGTCAGAGATTATTCTTTCATGAAGGAGTTCGTGAGGCAGTGGACTACAGCTTTGATACTTTTTTGAGGCGGGAGCGCTCTATCATGATCCTTTGAGATATTCAGACTTCTGACAGGCAGTAAGGAAACAACAGGTCATTTAAGAAAGTTGAGGTAAGTAACATGGTGCTTTTTAATGACAAACTGGACAATTCTGAGCAGACTTTTGAAATCGCTATGAAGCGGGCGGAGGAACTGGAAACCGCCATCATTATTGCCACGACCACCGGCCAGACCGCGCTCCGGTTTATGGAAGCCGCAAAAAAGGCCGGATTCAGGCAGAAGATCATCTTCGTCACCCATGCCTACGGTTCCCGCGAGAAGGGTGCGAACATCCTTCCGGAGGACACCAGAAAGCAGCTTATTGAGGATGGGGCGACTGTCATCACCGCCGCCCATGCCTTAAGTGCCGGCGAGCGGGGCTTAAGCGGGGTGTACAAGGGCATCTTTCCCCTGGAGCTTGTGGCCATGGTCCTTCGCCAGGTCAGCCGCGGCTTTAAGGTCTGCTATGAGATCGCCCTTATGGCCGCCGATGCCGGCGCCGTGGGGTATCAGGTACCGGTGGTCTGCATAGGCGGCAGCGGCCACGGCGCAGATACTGCCTGCGTGGTCACGACCGCTTATTCCTCCGATATGACAAATCTGAAGATCAACGAGATCCTGTGCAAGCCGGATCTGTACGAGCACTGAGCGGCAGACAGAATCATCCGAAGTAAAGCTCAGATAAGATCAGCCGGTGGAGGTTAAGGCAAGATCATTCGCCGGAAGGTTCAGTAAAAATGAAGCCAGCCCGGATGTTTACTTTACATTTACTTAGGGGCCATGATAGAGCAGATATTCCTGTGAAATATGGCTGCTAAAGATAACAGAAAGCAAGCAGGGGCCCCGAAAAACTACGGATCCCCGGAAAGGCGTGGTACTTTAAGGCTGTGAAAAACAAGCAGGGGCCCCGAAAAACCACGGATCCCCGAAAAGTCGTGGTACTTTAAGGCTGCGGAAAGCAAGCAGGGGCCCCGAAAAACCACGGATCCCCAAAAAGTCGTGGTACTTTAAGACTACGGAAAGCAAGTAAGAACCAGTTGATTTAAGATCTGCCGGAAAAATGAAGACAGTAATTAATGGATTGACAATAGATGCGGTTTTTACGGACAAGGATATCCGAGGCATCTTTCTCCCGCTTCTTGAGAAACTGTATTCTCTTAAGGAGGAGAAGGGGCGTCGGATCCTTGTCATGCTGGCAGGACCGCCCGGCTGCGGGAAGAGCACCCTTGCCTGGTTTCTCAGCTATCTCTCAGAAAACCGGCTTCCTGAAAAGGACCCTGTCACCATGACTGAGAAAGACCCCGTCACAGTGGCTGGGAAGGCCCCTGCCACCATGACTGAGAAAGAACAAGCCACCGTGGCTGGGAAGGCCCCTGCTGCCATGACTGAGGAAGAACCCATCACCGTTATCGGGATGGACGGTTTCCACTATTATCAGGAATATTTATTAACGCATTATACGTGGCGGAAGGGCCGGCGCATCCCTCTGGTGCAGGTCAAGGGCGCTCCCGAAACCTTCGATTTAGAGAAGCTTTTAGAGCGGATCAAAGAAGTCGCGGAGGGACAAGAATGCCCCTGGCCTGTCTATGACCGGCAAAAACATGATCCGGTGGAGGATGCGATGACAGTCACCGGGGACATCGTCCTCCTGGAGGGCAATTATCTGCTGCTGGACAAGCCTGGCTGGACAGAGCTGTCCCGCAATGCGGATTACACCATCAGGATATCCGCGGAGGAAGCGTTTCTTAGGGAAAGACTGGTTGAAAGACATCTTGCCGGCGGAAAGGAGAGGGCTGCCGCGGAAGCTTTTGTCGAGGACAGTGATCTGTATAATGTAAGAGAAGTACTGACCTTTTCAAAACCGGCGGACATGAACCTTCAGGTCGGAAAAGAAGGATATACAATCAGGGAAATCTGACAACAGCTTTCCACCCCTCACAAAAAACCATAAGGCAGGAAGAAAAAGAATTTCCGGGAAAGAAACAGAATACCGGGAAAGGAACAGAATCCTGGGAAAAGGAACAGAATTCCGGGAAAAAAGAACAGAATCCTGGGAAAAGGAACAGAATTCCGGGAAAAGGAAAAAATCCAAAAAAATAGAATCTCAGGAAACTAACTGAAATTCAGGAAAAACGAAAAACGAGGGAAAGGGGCAGCGTATTATGAAGGAACATAATGTTTTGTTCATCAACGCCTGTGTCAGAAAAGAATCCCGGACTAAAAGACTGGCGGACTGCCTGATCACGAAACTCAGTCAGAGAACTGCGGACGGGAATCCGGCAGAGGGCAGTCGGTTTGCCATCACAGATTCAGAAGAGAATTTCCGGTTTTCCGTAACGGAGGTCCGTCTGGAAGAACTTCATTTCCCTGCGGCTGATGAGGCTTTTCTTGAGAAACGGGACAGACTTCTGGCAGAAGAGGCCTTTGATGATCCGCTGTTCAGCCTGGCCCGGCAGTTCGCGGCGGCGGATGAGATCGTCGTTGCGGCTCCCTACTGGGATCTTTCTTTCCCGGCAGCCCTGAAGCAGTACTTTGAACAGATCAATGTGACAGGCATCACCTTCCGGTATAATGAACAGGGCATTCCCGAGGGCCTTTGCCGGGCCGGAAGGATCTGGTATTGTACGACCGCCGGCGGGAACTATGTTCCCGAAGATTTCGGCTTCGGTTACGTTAAAGCTCTGGCCCGGGGCTTCTATGGAATTCATGACGTCCGGCTGGTCCAGGCTGTCGGCCTGGATCTGTACGGGGCCGACCCGGAGAAGATCATGAAAACAGCGGAAGAACAACTGGCAGAGATGAAGATAATATGAACCGTGCAGGAAAGTGGAGTTATATAACCGGCGTATTGCTGATGCCAAAAAGACGTTTTAAATGCTGCATACTGCGGATGAAAGAGAACCGTACCTGAAATGGCGGGAAAGTCTCACTATATTATCACTATAATACAGAAAAGCAGGTGACTACATGGAGAAAATCAATCTGAATCAGAACTGGATGGTCTGGAAGGATACCAATCCTTTCGAACTGGTGGTGTCTGTGCCGCCCTATGCGGAAGCGGTGGATCTCCCGAATGACGTGATGCTCCGGGAGGAGCAGCGGGAGGATGCCGTAAACGACGGCAGCACTGGATACATCGACGCCGGCGCTTACAAGTATTCAAAAACCGTTTTTATCCCCGAAGACTGGAGGGGAGAGCGGATTGAGCTCCACTTCGGCGGCGTTTACCGGAATGCGGCGGTCTATGTGAATCAGTCCCTGGTGGGTATGGAAGCCGACGGATACAGCGAATTCACGGTCCGCATCGACAACTATGTCAAGTTCGGAGAAGAGAACGTCATCCTGGTTACCGTGAAGTGCGGCACCCAAAACAGCCGCTGGTATTCCGGGGCCGGCATTTTCCGCGACGTGACGCTGCTTCACGGCGGTCCGGTACGGATCGCGTCCGAGTCTCTCCGGCTGACCACCCTGGGCATCGACCGGCATGAAGACAGCACGGACGTCGCGGACGCTGCTGTGCAGATAACTGCGGATATCGTTAACGGCGATCTTACCGCAAAAACTGTCATGACCAGGTTCTGCATCGTCGATGCCGACGGAAAAGCGGCGGCAGAAGGCGCCTATCCCGTCCGCATCCAGGCAGGGCAGCAGGTCGAATTCCGGAAGACCGTTTATATTGAAAACGCCCGCCTCTGGGACGATGAACATCCGAATCTTTACAAGGTCCATTTTTCCGTGGAAGATACCGGCGCATCCGGCAATAAGGAAGATGATCCAGCCTGTAAGCAGGATCAGGACACCATCACGACGGGTATCCGTACCCTGACAGTGGACGCCAGGCACGGCCTCCGGGTTAACGGCCGGACCGTGAAGCTTCGCGGCGGCTGTATCCATCATGATGAATCCCTTCTGGGCGGAGCAGCCTGGGAGGATTATGAATACCGGCGGGTAAAGCGGATGAAGGAAGCGGGTTTCAACGCTGTCCGGTCCGCCCACAACCATGCGAGCCAGGCCCTTCTGAATGCCTGCGACAGGCTCGGTTTTTATGTGATGGACGAACTGACAGATGCCTGGAATAAGGCCAAGACCGTCTATGACGTCTCCATGTCCTTTGAAGCTGAATGGGAGAAGAATGTGGCTTCCATGGTGCGGGCCGATTACAATCATCCTTCGGTGGTGCTGTATTCCACCGGCAACGAGATCTCCGAGATCGCCACAGAGAAGGGGATCGAGCTCAGCCGGGCTCTCGGCGATGCTTTCCACCGCCTGGATTCCACCCGGTTTACCACCAACGGCATCAACGGCGCTTTCGCCGCGGGCGACGCCCTGGCGGATATCGTAATGGATATTACGGGAGAGAAGCCGGGCCCCGGTGATGTCAACGTCTTCATGGCGGCCCTGGAGAACCATATGCCCGAGATCACAAAGCATCAGGTGCTGACGGACCTTCTTCAGAAGCTGGAAACCACGATGGACGTTCTCGGCTATAACTATATGACCGCCCGTTATGTAAAAGACGCTAAGGATCATCCCAACCGCGTCATGGTAGGCTCCGAAACCTATCCCAAGCAGATCGCGGAAAACTGGGAGGCTATCAAGAAATCGTCTGCCGCCATCGGTGACTTTACCTGGACCGGCTGGGACGATATGGGCGAAGTGGGCCGCGGCACCTATCCGAGGCTTATAAATACCTGCGGCGATATCTCCGCCATTGGGATCAGGCGTCCCACTTCTTACTATCGTGAGATCGTCTTCGGTCTGAGAAAGGCGCCGGTGATCGCTGTCCAGGATCCCGCCCGCTTTGGTATTTCCAGAAACTTCGGGCCGTGGCAGTACACGGACTGTGTCTTCAATTACACCTGGCCCGGCCAGGAGGGGAAGCCTGTCTATATTGAAGTCTATGCCGGCGGCGATGAAGCGGAGCTTTTCCTGAACGGAAAGTCGCTTGGCAGAAAGCCCTGTGGCAGAGATACCGCTTTTGCCGCTCAGTTTGAAACGGTCTATGAGCCGGGCGAGCTGGATGCTGTCGCTTATGAAAACGGAGAGGAGATCGGCCGTTCTGTCCTTCAGACTACAGGTGAAGCAGCAAAACTGGCCCTCGCCCCGGAATGCGGAGAGGATCTGATCTTCGTCAATATAGAACTGCAGGATGAGAAAGGCCGGCGGGTCTTTTCCGATGCAGCTCTTGAAATCGACGTAAAAGGCGCAGTCCTCTTGGGCTTCGGCAGTGAACGCACAAAGCATAACAGAGGCTATACAAATCCGAAAGCCACTGCCACCGACGGCTGCGCTCTGGCGATCCTGAAGCCAGAGAGGAAAAACGGGGGTGAAGAAGTAACGGTAGCCATAAAATGCGGAGAGTTGTCGGCGGCTCTTACAATCTGAACCCTGAGATATCCCTGTGATGATATATGATTTTGTTTTTTTATCACATTTAATAGTTCTTTGAATATTACTGCGCTTAATTGTACGGCAATAAAATTTTGCTGCACTTTACTGTATTTTGCAGTTTGTATTTCACAGGCTTGTTTTTCAGCCTGTATTTTGAGGCCTGTATTTATACGGTTTAACTTTTGTGGTTTGTATTTTACAGGCTGAATTTGGCGGTTTGAATTTGACTTGAGTTTTACTATTTCACATTTAGAAAGGATCCCTGACATGGATCTGCAGAAAACCAGTATCTTTATTTCTTTGATCCTCCGGCATAAACCGGAGGCTGCCGGCATTTCTCTTGATGAGCACGGCTGGGCGGATGTAGAGGAACTGATCGACGGCGTCAATGCGTCGGGGAAGTATTTTCTGGACAGGGATATCCTGGAGGAGATCGTCCGGACCGACGAAAAAACGCGCTATTCCTTTAATGAAGATCATACACTGATCCGGGCGAATCAGGGGCATTCGGTTCCGGTGGACGTTGAATTGGAGGAGCAGACGCCTCCGGCAATTCTTTATCACGGAACCGGGGAAAGATCGGTCCCATTTATTGATGAACAGGGCCTGCTGCCGAAAAGCCGGCTGTATGTTCATCTGTCCGCTGATCCTGAAACCGCAAAGAAGGTGGGCAGACGTCATGGCAGACCGGTCATTTATATGGTGGACTGTAAAGCCATGGCTGCTGACGGATATAAGTTTTATCTGTCCGTCAATAAGGTCTGGCTGACGAAGGAAGTGCCGCCGAAGTACCTGGAAAAGCTGACTGTCAGAAGGTTTACGGATCAGGATGCGGAAGCGGTTTCGGAGCTCATCCGGACCACGCTGAAAGAATCCAACGCCAAAGATTATCCGGAAGCTGTCATTGCGGAACTTCTGGAGCGTCATACACCGGATTATGTGAAAAACCGGGCTTCTCAGACCCATTTTTATGTAGCGGAGAATAAGGCGGGGATCATCGGGTGCGGTGCTATAGGCCCATACTGGGGCAAGGAAGATGAGAGCGCCCTGTTCACGATCTTTATCCTGCCTGCGTATCAGGGAAAGGGCATTGGAAAAGCTATCGTCGAGACCCTGGAAAAGGACGAATATGCCCTCCGGGCAAAACGGATCGAAGTTGCCGCCTCCATAACCGCCCTGGAGTTTTACAGAAAGATGGGGTATGGGTTTAAGGATGGTCATTCGGAACCCGACGAAGAA
Source organism: Lachnospiraceae bacterium (assembly GCA_017438305.1). Lineage (GTDB taxonomy): Bacteria > Bacillota > Clostridia > Lachnospirales > Lachnospiraceae > UBA1267. The sequence continues at coordinate 8,625 of JAFRVX010000168.1, forward strand.
CTGCTTTACCGGCTGGAAAAATGGACTGTTGCGGGAGGAAAAGAGGGATTCTGAAGCGGGGGATCCTGAAGGAATAAAACGATGACAGAGGAAATCAGTAATTACGGTAAAAATCAAAAGATCGCTGTTCTGTCCGATACCCACGGACTCTTAAGACCGGAGGTTTCGGCAGTCGTCAGGGACTGCAGCGCCGTGCTTCACGCGGGAGACGTGGGGAGCAGAGAGGTACTGGAACAGCTTGAAAAACTGGCGCCGGTTTATGCTGTCCGTGGCAACGTGGACGGAGAATGGGCAGCCTTTCTTCCTGCCGGGCGGGACATCACCCTTGCCGGAAAGAGGATCTTCATCTGCCATAAGAAAAAAGATCTGCCGGCGGACCTTTCCGTTTATGACCTGGTGGTTTACGGACACTCTCACCGGTATGAAGAAACGGCTCAGGAGAAGCCTCTTATTCCAGTCCTTGAAGAGGTTAAAGACAAGAAAGAAACTCTTGAAAAGACGCTGCTTCTGAATCCGGGGAGCTGCGGGCCGGTGCGGTTCCGTCAGCCGGTTACCATGGCGGTGCTGAGCCTGTCGGATGACGGGGAAATGACCATCAGGAAGGTCGAATTTACCGCCGAACCCGGTAAAGGAAAAAGCAGTCCTGCTCTTGCTTCAGACACTGGAATGGGAAATGATGGTCCTGGTTTTTTCTCAGAAGTTGTCATTGAAAAAAACAACTCTGATCGGCCGGCCGGTCCCGGCAAAACCGGCGTCCGTGATGATGAACTTCTGGCGAAAGACCCCGCCCGCCTTGTAGAGCAGGTGGTGTCGGAAATAAAGAGAGGAAAGAGTGCAGAAAAGATCGCTCGTAAGTTGAAGCTCAGTGAAGAACTGGTGGAGAGCATCAGCCGGATGTATTACACGCATCCAGGGGTGTCGACGGAAGGCATCTTAAGGAGGATCGGGCTGTAGTCTGCGGATGGACGCCAGATTAGGGCATCATTATTCACATGAAGTATAATTTCAAAAAGCAGGAGGCGGTATGGATCCTAACAGATATGTATTTATCAGTTATAGTTCAAAAAATCAGGAGAAAGCTGATTCTGTCAGGAAGTTATTGATTGAAGAGGAGATATCCTGCTGGATGGCTCCCTATGATATTCCGGCCGGAAGCCAATACGCACATGTGATCAATGATGCTCTGGAAAACTGTTCCTGTTTTTTACTTTTGCTGACAAAGGCATCTCAGGAATCTCAATATGTTGAACGAGAGCTAGAGCGGGCTATAGCTTATAAAAAGGTTGTGATTCCGGTTCAATTGGAGTCCCTTGAACTGAATTCGGGCTTTAAGTTCTACATCGGCAGCAGCCAGATCATTGCTGTTTCGGAAATTATCAGGGAATCTGAAGAAATAAAACGTGTTTTAAAAGGTATTCGGAATTGTACTGGGGTAACAAAGGAAGAAAAGGAACGCTATCAATATGAAGAATTTCTTAATGGTAAAGAGAATATTCTTCTGTTGTCAGGAGCCACTTTTAGATCAGCTAAAAGAATAAAACAGATGGTCACAGACATTTGTAAAGATGATTGTGTGATTGCCTATGCTCAGGAATGGACAAATGATCTTATAGATGCGATAAGATCAAAACATCCTGAATATCGGGACAAATATGAATATAGTGATAAATATATAAATGCAGGCGTTTTTGTCCTGGATGGTCTCGAATACCTGATTGGCAAAGAAGCTACCCAAGAGGAGTTAGCTTATATTCTTAGAAAAAGAATAGATGCAGAAAAGAAGACAATTCTGATAACAACTGTAGTCATCGATGAACCGGAAGGCTACTATTTGTCTAATATACTGTACAATATTGTATTAGATGACGTTATAATAAGAAATTAAAGAATTATCGACATGTTATAGGGCGATGTTGACAGTCAGATGAAAAATGGTTGATTAATATTCTTTCCTCCAGTTTACATATGTCCTTATGAGGAACTTAGATAAACATTGCATTTTTCCCCGGCCTGTTTTATACTTTTCCGGGTGGCTTTTCACCCGGAGGATGACAATACAGCATGGAAAAACAAGTCAATTCGCATAGATCACAGGAAACGGCGGGGCGTTCCGGGAGAGAAGCCGGGACCGGCCGCGGCCAGGGAAAACCCATTTCGAAAAAGAGGCGTCGGGCGCGCCGGCAGAAACATATAAGAGAAGCTGCCATTATCCTTTTCGGACTGCTGATCCTGGGCTTTTTATTCATTTTCCTGCCTTTTTATTTAAGACCCATGTCTTCGGCCTATGATCTGGAGATAACCACGGAAGATCTCGTCCTTCACGTCGGCGACGAGGCCGATATCAGCCATGCCTTCCGGGAGGTCTCGGACAATCGGTGGCTTTTAAAGCTGCAGGGCCGGAGAAAAGATAAGATCCGTTATTCCAGTTCTGATGAAGCCGTTGTCACCGTGGACAATGCCGGTCATGTGAAGGCCGTCGGGGCCGGAAAGGCGGAAATTACTTTGAAGGTTTCCGATCTTGAAAAAAAGATCAGCGCGGATTCCTTTATAAGAGGAGAGGCGCTGAGCTTTGAACCCGGAACACTGAGTCTGAATGTTTCGGAAGATGCGGAGCTTAAAACCCGGGTATCTCCGGCCGATGCGGTCCTGTTCGATAAAATATCCCTGACTTCCTCCGACGACTCCGTGATCCGGGTGGACCAGACAGGGCATCTCGAAGCCCTGGGACCCGGAAAAGCTTTTGTTTACGCGGAGGCGGACGGGCTTAAAGGAACAGCGGAGATCACTGTTTACCAGCCCATGACGGGGATTTCCCTGGAGAATGTCAAAGACAATGAAACTATCGTTCTGGAGCGGGGCTCGAGCAGAGCTTTTCCCGTAAGCTTCTCTCCGAAAAACACAACGGATCCCCGGGAGGTTTCCTATAAAGTTTCCGCATCATCGGTGGGTGAAGTGGACAAGGACGGCGTGTTTACCGCAAAAGGACCGGGATCCGTCACGCTGACGGCTTCCTGCAACGGTTTTACGGACTCCGTGGACATCGACGTCCGCGTAACGCTTACCGACGTGCAGATCAACCATGAAGAAATGGCCCTTACCTATCCAGCTGAGGACCAGCTTTCCTATACCCTGGTTCCCGCTGATACCACGGAAGGCATTTCCTGTACCTATGTATCGGAGGATCCGGCGGTGGTTTCGGTGGATGAGAACGGCCTGGTCACCGCAGTGGGCGGCGGCACAGCGGCCATTGTCATGACCGTCAGCGGTTTTGAGCGTCGGTGCGTCTATACGGTGGACGTGCCTGTGACGGCGGTGAACATTTCGGAAGGCAGCGCTGCCCTGAATAAGGGAGAGGGGCATCAGCTTGCGGCTTCCGTTTTTCCGGAGTTTACCACAGAGGATAAGGACATTACCTGGATCAGTGAAGATCCGAATATCGCAGCGGTGGACGGAAACGGTTATGTGACCGCGGTGAATCAGGGCGAGACCTGGGTCCATGCCTACCATGGCGAGATCAGAAATTCCTGCAATATAAAGGTCGTGGATCCGAACTCTCCGGAAGCCATCGCCGCGCGGCTGATCGATTACGGCAGACAGTTCATCGGGACCCGCTATGTTTTACATGGAGAGAGCCTGACCCGGGGCATCGACTGTTCCGCTTTTACGCAGCAGTGCTTCGCAACCCAGGGAATCAGCCTTCCCCGGTCCGCCATCGAACAGGTTGACTGCGGTGCGGCCGTTCCCGTCGATGTTTCCCAGTGGCGGAGAGGCGACCTGATCTTTTACGCCCCCCAGGGACGCGTCAACCATGTGGCCATTTATATCGGAAACGGTCAGATCCTGCATGCGGCCCAGAGTGTGGGAAGCGTAAACATCACCGCCTATAACTACAACGGCAACGTGCCCTGCGCTGTCCGCCGATTATTTTAAGCTATCTCCGCCTTCCCTCTCCGGAGCTTTCTCAGGCCTTCCCCTATGGGGAAGGTGTCATGCGAAGCATGACGGATGAGGTACCCAGGCCTTCCCCTTTGGGTAATGCAGACACTTGACGAACACGAGCTTACAGCGAAGTGTTAGTTTAGTGACTGCTTAGGCAGAGCGAAGGTGTCATGCGCAGCATGACGGATGAGGCTGGCCATTTACACATAAAGGAGGATCGATCCTATGCAGGAAACCAGAACCATCCAGGTGACCGGGACCGGCATGCTGAGGCTCCGGCCCGACATGACCCGTATAACCATAACCCTTACCGGTTGTTATCCGGACTATGCCAAAGCTTTGCGGCGGTCATCGGAAGACACGGAAGCGCTGAAGGAAGTGCTGGAACCCATGGGCTTTAGCCGGGAAGATATCAGGACCCTGTCTTTCTCCGTGGATACCCGGTATGAAAGCTATCAGGATACGGATATGACCTGGAAACAGCGCTTTGCCGGCTATGAATTCCGTCATATGCTGAAGGTGGAGTTTGCTTCCGACAATGAACGGCTGGGAAGGATCCTGTATGTCCTTGCCAATACCGATAAGATCACCCCTGAGTTCCGCTTAAGCTATACGCTGAAGGATACGGAAAAAGCGAAGAACGATCTTCTCGCAAAGTCCGTTCAGGATGCCCGGGAGAAGGCGGAAGTCCTGGCTCAGGCCGCAGGCGTTTCTCTGCAGGAGATCCGGACCATAGATTATTCCCGGCAGGAAGTGTTCTTCGAGACCTATCCCATCAATAATATGATGCGGATGATGGATACAGCCAATGAGGGAGCCGGCGCCGGCAGCTTCGCCATGAACATCGAACCCGATGATATCGAGGTATCCGACACGGTGACAATCGTGTGGAGTATTGCGTAAGGCTTTCAGTCTGCAGGCACTTTATCAAAAATCAAGCGGACAGGAGAATAGAATATGTCATTCGTTGACGATTTGAAAAAAACCGAAAAAGCGGCAATCGAAGCAAAGAAAAATGAAAAAAGCCGGATCGACAGGTGGATAGAGTCTATTGTTAATATCGTCAAGATCCATACTCAGAAAATAGCGGAAAAAGGAGGCCCCCATCATGCAGAAGGCTTTGCCGGATCTGACGCATCGGAAGGATTATACGGTTTGTATAAGGACTCTTCCTATCCGGCCAATAATCTGGCATTTGATCTGAATCATGGTTACCTGACGGTTGATGATCTGGGTGTGATATGTGAAAAGACAACAGGTGAATTAAGAGCCCTCGGCTTCAAAAAGGTATCAGTAGAAATACGTAAGGAAAATCTGACTGAAATCGAACAGCATCCTGCAAACATTGAGCGTTATGGGTATTCTGAAGTCTATGGAGGTTTTCTGAAACTTAAAAAGGCGCCTAAGAAATATTTCTATTATGTAAGTGTAAGCTGGTAATGCAGCTGGTATGAGCGCTGGCATATTGCCGGACTGCGGCAGCCAGCCGCTCACCGGACAGTCAGGCGGAAAACCACGGGGCTGTCGCCGGACACATGCTTTGTTTCGATCACAAGCCCTTCTTCCGTTATTTTAAATAGTACTTTCCCAACCAGTTAGACTATACGGAGCATAGCCAGTGGTTGTTGGTAAGTGCCGACCGGCAGAGCGTCAGCTCTGACCGGTGGCGGTATCGTTTGATTTCGGTTTATTTTTGCTTCCCTTTGGCCGGCC
>JAFRVX010000169.1 GCA_017438305.1 Lachnospiraceae bacterium
ATGATGCAGTGAATGCGGCAAAGTCAAGAAATACCGACATGCTGTTTGTAGATACGGCAGGGCGGCTTCATAACAAAAAGAATCTGATGCAGGAATTGAAGAAAATGAGCCGGGTCATCGACGGGTCGATGCCCGAGGCTCTCCGGGAAAACCTGCTGGTACTGGATGCGACCACCGGGCAGAACGCCATTGAACAGGCCAGGGAATTCAAGGATGTCTGCGAACTCTCCGGCATTATCCTGACCAAAATGGACGGGACGGCCAAGGGCGGCATTGCCATCGCCATCGAGAACGAACTCCATATTCCGGTGAAATTCATCGGAGTCGGAGAACAGCTGGACGATCTTGAAAAATTCGATTCTGAAGATTTTATTGATGCCCTGTTTGATACTGAGTAACAGGAGACCTCATGAAACCTTTCTCTTTAGTTTTTATTAATTTAAAAGCTGAACCTGCGATCAAGGGACTCTTTGATTTTCTGGAAGTGGAATCACTTCACTATACCAGGAACCGGGAGTTCCTTATTGTCTCTGTCAGGGCCAGCCGGCTGATCCAGAAACGGGAACTGAACCGGATCGAAGAACTGATCAATGAACAGATCCTTCCGGACATGGAATGCAGGGCCGTTATCCGGGAATGCTATGATCTTCCGGAGGCCTACGATTTCAAAGCCATTTTGACGGAGTATCTGGAAAGCGTAATCCTGGACCTGTCCCGGGACAATCCGATGGAAAAGCGCTTTCTTGAAAAAGGCAGCTTTGAAGTGATCGGTGAAGATTCTCTTAAGATCACTCTTGATGACCATCCCATCAACCGTAAAAATGCCCGGAATTACGAGGAAACCCTGGTCAGGCTCATGCAGGACCGGTTTTCTCTGGATATCCGTGTGCAGACGGTTTTCCGGGAGGCAAAGCCGGTAAAAGACCGGCGGCTTCCGGAATATAATACCGTTGTCATCAAACTGCCGAAAAAAGGTGAGCTTCCGGCGGAAAACGGAGAGGCGCTGATGATCCCGGCCGGGGATGCGGAAAAAGCTGCCGTACCCGAAACGAAAACTGCCGGAAAACGCGGCAGGACCGCCTCCTTACGAAAAACTTCCGGGGATGCCCGGACGTCCGGCGGCAGAAACGGCGCTCCATCGGGGAACAGAAAAGGCAAGGTGAAGCTTGCGGAAAAACGCTTTGTCTCCACGGATCCCAATGTGCTTTACGGACGGAATTTCATGGATGAACCCCGTCCGATCTCCGATTATGACTATAACGAAGAGGGAGCCTTCTGTATTGAGGGCAGCATCATGGAATTCGAGTCCAAACCCCTGAAAAACGGGGAGAGGACCATCCTGACCTTCTCCGTTACGGATTACACGGATTCCATCAGCGCCAAGATCTTCGCGGCAAATGATGACGTTCCGGATATCTCTTCCCGGTTAAAGCCCGGCACCTGCATCCGTTTAAAGGGCATCGCCAAATATGATGCTTTTGAACACGAAGTTTCCATCGCCTCGGTCCAGGGCATCGTAAAATCCGACAAGGTCTATGATTTTTCCCGGATCGATACGGCGCCCGAAAAAAGGGTTGAGCTTCACTGCCACACCCAGTTTTCGGAAAATGACGCGCTGTCGCCGGTTTCGGAGCTTCTGAAGACGGCTTCTTCCTGGGGGCACTCTGCCATAGCCATTACGGATCACGGGTGTGTTTATGCCTTCCCCGAAGCCCTTCATGCCATGGACCGCGACAAGGACCGTTATGCCTCTTTTAAGGTCATCTACGGCATGGAAGGGTATCTGGTTGACGATACCGTAGAAAGCGTGAAATACCCCGGAAATACGGGCATTAACGACAGCTGTGTGGTCTTTGATATAGAAACCACCGGCTTTTCTCCGGTCAATGACCGGATCATCGAGATCGGCGCAGTAAAGATCCGGGACGGCAGCATTACCGACAGGTTTTCCTGCTTCGTTGATCCCCAGATCCCGATCCCGCTCAGGATCGAGCAGCTGACCCATATCTCCAACGATATGGTAAAAGGCGCGAAGACTATTGACCAGGTGTTTCCGGAATTCCTTGCCTTTATCGAAGGCAGCTATCTGACGGCTCATAACGCCGGCTTTGACGTCGGCTTTATTACGGAAAACGCCCGCAGGCTGGGACTTTATGAAAAGCCCTTTACCTATGCGGATACCCTGGGGATCGCCAGGGCCTTCCTCCCGAATCTTCACAATTACAGGCTGGAAACGGTGGCCAAAGAGCTGGGGGTTTCCCTGGGTTCCCATCACCGGGCGGTGGATGATGCGGAATGTACGGCGGGTATTTATCTCAAACTCCTGCTGCACGCGAAGACCCGGCACATCGGGACCCTGGAGGAACTGAGCCGGGCGGTAAAGCCGGATGCCAATACCATCAAGAAGATGGCCTCCAACCACGTGATCATTCTCGCGGCCAATGAAACCGGCCGGCAGAACCTGTATCACCTGGTTTCCGAGTCCTCCCTGAATTATTTCGGCGTCGGCCGTTCGCCGCGGCCCAAGATCCCCAAGTCACTGCTTCAGGAAAGACGTGAGGGACTGATCATCGGCTCGGCCTGCTGCCTGGGTGAAGTGTTTGAGGCTGTAAAGGAAGGGGCGACGGAAGACGAGCTGGAACGGCTGGTGAATTTCTACGATTATCTGGAGATCCAGCCGCTGGCGAACAACGACTTCCTGATCAGAGATCCCGACGTAGCCGCTTCTTCCGAGGAAGAC